>CAYGVA010000038.1:0-26160 GCA_964353225.1 uncultured Leptolyngbya sp. | reverse complement strand
TCTCCCCTCGGGAGAGGGATTTAGGGTGAGGGGAACTCCAGGTTTCAAGTTAGACAAGGTTTAATTCGACATCTAATTTTATTTAAAACAGTATTAGTTTGACGATCCAAACACAATATTAGGCTGTATTTTGCAGATGCCAATCACCGCAGTTTGCCATAGCGATGCTAGTGAATGGAAATACGATTTCTTGGGTCGATCGCTGTACAGTATTGCTAACGCGTTTAACACTGAGAATTATCGACGATGACCCCCTCCATGTATCAAGCCTCTGTACCCCTCCTCATTCGCACCCTCAATAACTTGAGCGGCATTCTAGACAAGGGGCAAGCCCATGCCGAAGCCAAAAATATTGATCCGACGGTTTTGATCAATAGTCGCTTGTACCCCGACATGTTTCCCCTATCCCGCCAAGTCCAGATTGCTTCAGATGTGGCCAGACGCGGTGTGGCCAGACTGGCAGGGGTCGAGTCCCCCAAGGTCGAAGATACCGAAACCACCTTTGCTGAATTGGGCGATCGCCTCCAGCAAGCGATTGCCTATCTCAAAACCTTCACCGCCGATCAAATTGATGGCACCGAAACCAAAACGGTTACCGTTCCCGCTGGACGGGGAGAAAGCATCACCATGGAGGGGTGGCCTTTTCTGTCCTGCTTTGTCCTACCCAATGTCTACTTCCACGTGGCCACCACGTATGACATCCTCAGACACAATGGCGTTGAAGTTGGCAAGCGCGATTTTCTGGGTCAGCCCTAAATTAGGGTGCAGCGGGAGCTACGGCGGAAACTGCGGCGGGCGGGCGTTCTACCATACTCAAAGCCACCGCCTCTGCTACCTTAATTCCATCAATCCCAGCGGATAAAATGCCGCCTGCATAACCCGCCCCTTCCCCAGCCGGATATAAGCCGACCGTATTTAAGCTTTGATATTGCTCATTTCGCTTAATGCGGATCGGCGACGATGTTCGGGTTTCGACGCCCGTCAAAATCGCATCATCCATGGCGAATCCGTGGATCTTTTTGTCAAAGGCCAGAATCGCTTCTCGGATCGCGGCGATCGCATACGCGGGCAAACTCCCACTCAAATCCCCCAGCTTCACCCCTGGCTTATAGGATGGCGTCACCTGACCCAACTCAGTCGATGGGCGATCTGCGAGGAAATCCCCCACCAATTGTCCCGGTGCTTCATAGGTGCCGCCCCCGAGCACAAACGCCTGTTCTTCTAATCGCCGTTGTAGGGCAATGCCCGCCAAAGGGCCATCGGGATAATCTTCAGGGGTAATCCCCACCACGATCGCGCTGTTGGCATTGGATTCATCACGGGCATACTCACTCATGCCATTGGTCACCAATCGCCCCGGCTCCGAAGCCGCAGCCACCACCTTGCCCCCCGGACACATGCAGAAGCTATAGACCGACCGGCCATTTTGGCAATGGTGCACCAGCTTGTAATCGGCTGAGCCCAAGCGCTCGTGCCCCGCCTGATCGCCAAACCGGCAGCGATCGATCAGCGATTGGGGATGCTCGATGCGAAAGCCAATGGAAAAGGGTTTGGCCTCAATATAAACCCCCCGTTCCAACAGCATTTGAAACGTGTCTCGGGCACTATGCCCCACCGCCAACACCACCTGCTGACCGGCGATGTATTCTCCAGTCTCTAACTTGACGCCACGCACCTGGCCCTGGTCAATATCAATATCTGCGACCCGACATTGAAAGCGAATTTCACCGCCGAGGGATTCGATGGTAGCGCGCAAATTGCGCACAATATTGGCGAGTCGATAGGTCCCGATGTGGGGTTTGTTGATATATAGAATTTCTGGAGAAGCACCGGCATTGACCAACTCAGTCAGCACCTTGCGCCCGTAATGGTGAGGATCTCGGACTTGGCTATAGAGTTTGCCATCGGAAAAGGTGCCCGCCCCGCCTTCTCCAAACTGGGCGTTTGATTCAGGGTTAAGGCGTTTTTTGAGCCAGAACCCAAAGGTATCAACGCTACGTTCCCGCACTGCCTTGCCACGCTCTAGCAAGATCGGCCGAAAACCCATTTGCGCTAGTAGTAACCCCGCAAACATGCCGCAAGGCCCAGTCCCAATCACAATGGGCCGCCCCTGATCACCATGGGAAGCCTGGGCTACCGAGCGATAGGACATGTTGGGGGTCGGGACAACATGGGGATTTTTTTTAAACCGCTGGAGCAGTTTTTTTTCTAGACGGGTTTCCACATCGACGATATAAACCAGGCGAATTTGCCCTTTTTTGCGGGCATCGTAGCTGCGCTTAAAGATGGTGTAATTTCCCAAGTCAGCCGCAGAAATCGATAGCTTTTTGAGGATCGCGTCTTTTAGGGCTGGTTCGGGATGGTCCAGCGGTAGTTTGATTTCGTTGAGGCGTAGCATACGCGATATTGAGCCTAGCTTTGATCAGGCAATGCGCTAAGGAATAGGAGTACACCGATTCTATGTTTTGAGGGGACCCATGCACGCCAACCGCAAAATTTAGGGTTAACATACACCCCGTCCTTAAGCCGATCGGCTGGAAGCCAATGGACTGGGCTCCAACAGATGGGTGTAACCGTCCCACACATTACGCTGGCTGAGCGGAGTCGTTCGTGAAACGTCTCCCGGAGGGAGAAAGCCAGATCTCCCGAAAAAGTCCCCTTCGACTCCGCTCAGGGGACGGTTACCAGATGGGTTTGCAATCAACCGTGATTAAAAATCAATGGGCGTCATCACCGGCACCTTTTTAGACGTTGTCGTGGGGGGCATCCCCTCAGCATCCGTAGGCATTTCATCTGTAGGTCGATCTGCAGGGCTAGGCACAACAGCCTCACCGTCGGTAGCATTGATAACAGCCCCTAAGAACACGATATCTTCAGACTCCTCCAATTGTTCCATCGCAGCCACAAGAATCGGCTTTTCGGTGTAATCCGGCCGAGTGACCAAAATCAGGCCGTCGGTGCGGGGCTGCCATAGCATGGCGTCATTGCTGCCACTCAAGTGAGGCGCATCTAAAATCACAAAGTCAAATCGAACTTGGGCATCCGCAATAAACCGAGACATCTCGCTAGAGTCAATCACCATAGCAGCATTGCGTTGGGGGCCAACACTGGGGGCCACAAACAGGTTCTCCACCCCCGGCACCATTTTGATCGGTTCTGATAAGTGCCCACTGTAATACCGCAGTGGATCTAAGACCGCTTGCTCATCAAGGGTGATCCCGAGTTGGGCTGCTTGGGAGGGGGATCGCAAATCAGCCTCAATCACTAGGGTGCGCTTACCGGCTCGGGCTGCGGCAATGCCTAAATTAAAAGCGGTGATAGTTTTGCCTTCCTGATTACCCGTACTCGTAATCAGCACGGTTCGGGGTGGTTTACCCTCGTTCAATTCGACACCAGATAGGTGTAGATTACTCCGCAAGCGCTCGTAAAGGTCCCCATAGGGAGAATCTACATTCTGGATTAGGGGCGGCAGATCCGCAGCAGGCATGATTAGGGAAGGAACTAGGCCCAATACCGGCACATCTTGGTCCTTAAACAATTTCTCGATGTCTTCATAGGTGCGAATGGTGCTATCCACCATATCCAGCAAGAAGATCAATCCAGCCCCCACAACCAGACCGAGCCCAGCCCCCCCGATCAACACGACCAAGGGATTGGTGGCAGCAGTGACTGATTCAATCTTTTGGGTCGCGGGGGGGTTAGCCACGGTCAAACTACTAACCGTCTCGGCCTGAGCGGCCTCGGCATCCAATCGACGAGCCTGTAGTTGCTCAAACAGAGATTGCTTAAAGGCCACCTGCTGGGCCAGCCGCTGGCGCGCCAGTTCGATGTTGGGTACATTGGCGTACTGCTGCCGCATTTGCGCCTCTGACTGGGTCAAGAGCTGCTGTTGCTGAATCAGGGTATCGCGCTGGGTACTTAACGCCACCAGTTGATTGGCCAACTGGGCTCGGGCGGGGTCGAGGTTGCTGCGCTGGCGCACCGCATCAATGTTGGCAAGTGACCCTAATCCCCCACCGCCAATCACTTCCTGTGCTCTTTCCTGCAATAGTCGTTCATAGCCCTCTAGGCTAGAGGTGAGATCTAGCATGGTGGGGTGAGCGGGCCTTAGACTCTCCGAGAGGGCTGCAATTTCGGTCTCTGCTTGATAAATCTGGGTTCGCAGCTGGGCAATAATGGGATCGGCACTCAAAGCAGAGGAGGTATAAGCCTGATCGGGGGTCATGCCCAATCGGCTTTGCAGACTTTGCATTTGGGCTTCAATACCGGCCAGGGTCACTTGGTTCTGACGACGTTGGGATTGGCTACTGGTAATGCCCTGCAGCAAGCTCCCATCAAGAGCCGCTTGGACGGCAGGCAATTCGGTGCGATCGTAGGTTGCTAGAGCGGCTTCTGCATCCCGCAGTTCAGTTTCCACATCGGGAATTCGCTCGTCCAAGGCCTCAATCAGGGCGGTTAATCGGGCTCTATTGGTAATTCGGCTCAGCTCAATCATGCCGTCAAACATCGTTGAGAGAATCACTTCTGCTTCTTCGCCGTCCCAAGTCAGCTTGATCAAGACCCGCTGCAACTCGTTCTCTTCATTGGCCTTGATTTCAATTTTGGTGCGGCCACGCAGAGCATTCGGCTCAGCGTCAATGCCCTGTTGGGCCAACAGTTGCACGACTTGTTCAAGCAATACATCCGCCAACAAAAAGTCTTCGGTAATGATGCCCTGCCCCTCCTGCTGCAGTCTCACCCCAGTGTTGGTTAAAGAAACCAAGGGAGAATTTTGCACCAAAATACCTTCAGACACATATTCGTCTGGTGGAGCGGGGGGTTTAAAGATAACCATACTCAAGGCAAAGAGACTGGCAGCACCTAAAATGCCAACAAAACTACCCACCCCAAACAACTTGTAGCGTTCTACGGCGATTAAATAGCGCTTAATTAGCGATGAAGCCATGATGGTGCCTCCAGACGACTACGCTTCATCGTTAATTTCCCCCTGGCCCAAACAAACTCGTTGCCGAATTAGACAGGGAATCAAAAAACAGTAGGAACCCGAGCACGTCCCGGAAAGGTTGTGTAAAGGTGCTCAGACCATAGGTAATGCGGGCTAGCAACGTCCGCTCCAGAATAATCACATCATTATGCTGTAGTGGCGGGTTTTGGGTGGGGTCACCTCGGAAGGCCGCCCCCCCATCTAGGATAGTGCTGACGGCTTCCCCTGCTTCGGGATCAAAACGGACCAAAGCGACTTCACCAAGATTACTCAGGTCAGGATTAACCCCAGTCCCAGCAATGGCATCTACAAACCGGCTACCGTTGGGTAAGACAAGCTCGTCTAACCCACCACCACTACCGTAGTTCAAGAATCTCACAATGATCTGGGGCTGGGCCAATGTAGTGCGGGCGACGAGGGCCGCGTCATAATCACTGCGCTCTCCCGGATCCAGCCGTTCTACGAAGATCACGTCACCATCTTGTAGCGGAATGTCTGGTAGGGCGGAGCCCGCTTTCAGGGGGGTAAATAAATCGAAGGTGCCTTCTAATCGCTCACCATCGGGAAGCTGCCGTTGAATCCTCACCACGCGTAGATCGGCGTCAGCCGTGGTACCGCCTGCGGTGAGGAGGGCAGCCGTAACCTCCGGTGAACCGAGGGGATAAAACCCAGGGCGAACTACCTCCCCCAAAATAGTTACTTCTACGCCCCGCTGGGCAACGAGGGTAATGGTGACCTCGGGATCGTAAACGTATTGATCGTAGATTTCGGTAATCAGATCCTCTGATTCCGCCATGGTGAGACCGTTGAGGTTCACGGTGCCTTCGATGGGAACGACGATATTGCCTTGAATATCCAGAGCGGCCTGAAAGCTCAGATCTGCAAAGAAGGAACTGACAAAGATGCCGTCCCCTGGTCCAAGGCGGTAGGTGTCAAAATCTCGGGCATTGGGGATGCCAGGAATGCGATCGCTCAGGGAAGGATCAAAGAATGGCGGCTCGCTTGCCTCGGGTAGGGGCTCGATCAGAATTGACTCCGAAGCTGGACTAGCGTCCGGTGGCAATGGTTCTGCTGACTGGGGCTGAAAGGGTTCTAAAACAGGCTGGCCAGGGTTATCGTCGCTATCCGCTTGGGCATGGGCCACTTGTGAAGCCAGGATAGTCGTCAAGGAGAAGGTGATTGCTAGGGGCCAAGCGCATCGCTTCACTAACGCCCTAGTCAGAAAAGATGTGGAGCCAGATAGAACCATGACAGGCGTTATCGGTGACGGACAATAAAATTTGGGCTGATCACAGCTTTCGACACCCTTTGTTGATCCCATCTTACGGTTAATATCCATGATGTCCACGACTCCGCCTTTGCCCGTCACCCCCTAAGCGCTATGACACCCCCGCAAAGGGTCCCTCAACCAATGCGGTTTGCACCAATTGGGCGGCGGCAATGGCGGCATCCTGATAAGGACGAATATCGCCCACCGGCTCAATGGGCAGCAGGAGGCTAACCGCAATCCAGGGTTGCCGCTGTTGTTGTTGCCATTGACGGCGTTGGTCCGCCCAGAACCAATGACTAGGGGCAGGATGCCCGCCCTGAGGCCAGGCGTACCACTGCATGACGGCAAAGGTGCTTTGCTCATTGACAGCCCGAAAATATTGGGTCGTCACCTTAGTGGGGTTGCCATCGCCGTCAGATCCTGCGAAGCGAAGGTTGCTTTGGTTGTCAACTAGCCAATTTTGAGATCCTCTCAGGTCAACCCAATCGACTTCGGGCTGATTGTCATGCCAGGGTTGAGCCCTCAACAGCAGCACTAGACGCGGGAGTTGATCCGCCGGAATCGTTGAACCTGTATTTTCATACTCCGCCAGGGACCAATTGTTGCCGCTGATGCTGACTTCTTCTTGAACATTGAGTTGCCATCCCGGTAAAGACAGACTGGTTTTGCTAATGCCTTTAATCTGATCAAGCTGAGGCACTTGCAGGGGCTCACTCCAAGGCCAGGAGCCGTTGAAGTAGTTGGGTAAGGCTGAGATCGCCACTAAAACAGCCAGGAGTGCAACCAAGATGATTTTCCAGCCCTGCTTTGATTTAAAGACGGGCAGTGAGATATCGCTCATGGTTTCTTTCCTAGAGAACGGTTCATCTACGGCTATACGGCGGAGGTGCCGTCTACTTGCATGTCAATGGCTTTAGGCACATATTTCTGAATCAGGCGAATAATCACAATCAAGAGCAAGAGCATAATGGCGGAATACATATCGCCGCCCCAGCTCTCATGGAGCCAGGCAAAGGCAGCTTCGTTGCCCGTGCCATGGAAATAGCTCAGGAGGGCATTGCGAATGATATTGGCCGTTACGCTCAATAACACCGTGCTCACAAAGAACAGCCCGGTGCGGAGGCGCGATCGCCACAAATCGGTCCAGTACGTCAACATCAAAGCTACATACAGACTGGTAAACAGCATCTTCAGCCCTGCACAGTGGGGTGCGACCTCCACCATCTGGTCATTAACCCGTAGGTAGATATCCTGAACAGTCACGTCAATCCCCCCCTGGAGGAGCAAAAATCCAGCCACACTGGCAATGAACTTCTGCAGGGGCAGGGCATAGGGCTCGATCAGGTAAGGCAGTTGACTGGGGGTAGAAAAGACCACTAGGGCGAGGGGAAAGCCCAAGAGCTGCAAACCGGGTAGTCCCTTGAGACTGAGGCAAAGTCCCGCCAGCATTAACGGTAAGGAAAGATTCATCCAATCCGTTAACCCGCTCAGATAAAACGCCGCCGCCATTGCCAGCAGGGCCAGCCCTGCTGGGTGCACTTGGGGGGATAAGCGCTGCCAGCGATCGCGGTAGGTCCAAGTTAGGTAAGCCGCAAAGGGAATGCCCAACAAACCGTGGCTAAAGTATTCATGCTGAATACTGATCGACTTGTTTAACCAACCATCAACCCAGTGCCAGAGCAAAGGGCCATACAGGAGCGCCAGGAGCCCCAACAAGGCAGTGGAAAGGGGGGCGGGAAGGCGCGTTCGCAGCGCGTTAACGGCAGTTGTCATGGGTGATTTATTTATGACACAGCATCAATGGGTTGGCGGGCGTTGTGCACAGCCCCTTCTAGGGCTGCAACCACTTGATCCACCTGGTCTAAGGTCATACCGGGATACATCGGCAATGAGAGAATTTCTTGGCTGAGGGCTTCAGTGGCTGGAAAGGCACCGGCTTGATAGTCCAAATATTGGAAAGCGGGCTGTAGATGGCAAGGCACCGGATAGTGAATACCCGTTTGGATCCCTTGCTCCGAGAGGGATAATTGCAAGGTCGTCCGGTCTACGGGGCAGGTGGGCGTAATGCGGATGACATATAAATGGTATACGTGCCCCGTTCCACTGTGGTTGCAGATCGGGACAATGCCATGATCCTGTAGCCGCGCTAATTGCTGATCATAGTATTGGGCCACTTGGTTACGGGCCTGATTCCAGTCCCATAGGTGGGGGAGCTTCAGGTGGAGAATGGCGGCTTGGAGGGTGTCGAGGCGACTATTGGTGCCCCCTGGTTCTGTATGGAAGTATTTGCGCACGGCTCCGTAGTTGCGCAGCGATCGCCCCGTTTGAGCAATCAGCTCTTGCTGGGTCAGCAACATCCCCCCATCCCCGAGGCAACCCAGATTTTTGCTGGGATAAAAGCTAAAGGCGGCGGCAATCCCGACAGAACCGGCCCGATAGCCTTCCCGCTCAGCTAAGTGAGCCTGGGCCGCATCCTCAAAAATCAAGAGATTATGGCGCTGAGCCAAAGCTTGTAGCCCTTTGGGGGAGACCATTTGGCCGTATAAATGCACCGGAATAATGCCCCGAGTCTGGGGCGTAATCGCAGCTTCGGCGGCCCCCAAATCGATCAAAGCTGTCGCGAGATCACAATCCACAAAAACGGGTGTCGCCCCCGCTCGAACAATGCCAATCAGCGTCGCCACAAAGGTGTTGGCAGGCAAAATAATTTCGTCGCCAGCGCCGACGCCGCAGGCTTGCAGCCCAAGGGCGATCGCATCTGTACCACAGGCCACACCGACGCCATAGGGGACATTGCAAGCCTTCGCAAATGCCGTTTCAAAGTCCTTTACGGCTTGCCCTAAGACAAAGTCACCCTGCTCTAAAACCGCCGACACCGCCGCGAGCATCGCCTCCTGAAGGGGCGCATGTTGCCAGGACAAATCGACAAAAGGAACTCCCGGAGAAACCGTTACCGTTGAGGACATGGGCAAAGGGGCCATTAAGGGACTGGATCAGGGGCCTTGTGGATACACTGGACACAGCCAATGCAGGATTAGGATGCCCGTTGGAGTAGATGCTTCAACAGGTTAGGGCATCATGCTGCAGAGACCTCAGCATTGTTGGTTGACTTCCCACCCTGGATTTTCTATGGATTTTCAAACTGCCCGCCAGTTTATCTTGACGCAGACCGTGACGCAGACCCCTAGCCAAGAGACCTTTATCGAACGGTTGCGCCAGGGCAATCCGCCGATTCCCGGTCAGGTCACCTCTTTACTATTAGCCCTCAAGGTCGCGCTGGAGGGCCTGCGCCGAGAGCCCACCCTAGAGCGTGCTTTCGCCCATGCTTTATTTGTACTGTCTTACGAAGGTCGGCGCTGCTATCTGGACGGTCAGGGCAAGGGCACCGAATGGCCGCCCCTATTAGATGAGGATTTGGATCGCATTGCCCAAGCAGTGGAGGCTATTCTGAACGATCAACCCATCTCAGGGTAAGGGGCATGCGGGCAAATCGCGTACCGCTTGATCCGGTTGCAACCCCATGGCTTGAAGGCCATATCCCTAACGGGGCCAGAAAAACCCTGGCGAATTGAGGACGGGCTACGGCTACCCTAGATGCTGTTTGGCGGATTCGGCCACAATATGGGACTTGTCTTGACTCAGTTGAGCGATCGCCGCTTGGGCCTCAGCATTGTCAAACTGGCTGAGGGCCTGCACAACCCGGTGACGAATCTGCCAATCATCGGCATCAACGTAGCCCAGTAGTAAGGGTAGGGCTCGCTCATCCTTTAGCTCCCCCAAGGATCCAATCGCCGCCGTTACCATTAATTCATTTTCGGACCCTAGGGCCGACTGCAAAAGCTCGAAGCCACGGGGGTCACCCAGCTCACCTAGGGCGGCAATAATGCTGAATTGCACTAGCCATTCTGAACTGGTTTCGTAGGCCGTTTTGAGATCTACAAAGGCCGCCGTCAATTTCAAGGCCCCTAGGGCATCCGCCGCCGCCGCCTGAACATCGGGCTCTGGATCATTCACCAAAATATTGCGCAGCATAGGCAGAAGGGCATCCGCATCACATCCTTCTAAGTTTGCTAACTGGCTAACAGCGGCATAGCGCACCCGCGTGTTTGTATCTCCAGCAGCGGCTTGGAGCAGCTCAAAAGCCAGCACCGTATCCAAGGTTCGTATTTGGTTGACGGCTCGCAGCCGGTCCCCAAAGTCGTCGGAATTCAATAGGGTTTGGACGCTCTCTGGGGTAAAACTCATACCAATTTTAGTGACGCACAACTGCACAACTTTACTATCACGACGGGCGATCGCCATGGGGGGGCGGTCAGGCAACAACCCAGCGGTTGATTTAGGACGTGGCCGCGAAGGATTCAGACTGGCTGTGGGCCATTTCCCGCACGATATCCCCTTGGGTGAGAATCCCTTGGAGTTGGCCGTCCCCATCGACCACAGGTAACCGCCGCACCTTTTGACTGTGCATCAGTTGGGCCGCTTCCCGAATCGATGCGGTCAGGGTGGTGGTGATCACCTTGCGGTCAGACATGACTTCCTGAACGGTTTGGCCAAGGGCCTTATGGAGTTCTTGGGTGTAGCGGGTCGGATTTTTGAGGTAAATCACGCTGTCTAGCAGCATGATGTAGGCCGGCAGGGGCGCTCCGGTCGCCTGCCACATCAGGTCAGACTCTGACAGCACACCACATAGGACACCATCGACATCAACGACGGGCAGACCACTAATGCGATGCTCGGCTAAGAGCTGAATGGCCGCTTGGAGAGGGGCATCTGGCTGAATGGTGATGGGGTCGCGGGTCATGACCTCGGCAACGGTATTAGCCATGGTGGTTTCCCTCAATTAAGTGAACCGTTTGCAGCGAACCGTACAGGGCTGATGGCGCATCCCCTGGGTGCCAGCGAGGGTGAATGACCAAGCCACCATTGATCCCCGAGTTCGGAATAAACCTATTTTAGGAACTCATCCCACCCTGGGCGGGATTGCTTTCACAGCTCGTTACAGTACTGCTCCAAAATGTCGATGCAGCGGGCGATCGCCCCCAAGTGGGCAATCTCATAGCCATGGGTGTTTTGGGTGGGAAACCCGAGGCAGGCGGCGCGGGGCACATGGCCAAACTTCATGGCAATGGAGGCATCGCTGCCAAACCCTTGAATGGCCGCGATTTGGATCGGGATTTGCCGTTGGCTGGCAGCTCGGGAAATCTGCTGGTTAAGGCCCTCGTCATAGAGGCCATAGCTGTCCTCAGCCAGCAGCACCGGGATCGGCCCATCCTGGATGGGATATTCCCGCGCTAGGGGACAAATTTCGAGGGCAATCAGGCCATTGAACTGGTGGCGCTGACTGAAATACAGGGCTCCTACCGCCCCCACTTCTTCCTTGGCCGAAAAGACCAAATCAATTGGCACCGGGGCTGCTGTGAGTCGCTCGGCTAGGGCCAACAAAATGGCGACGGACGCCTTGTTGTCGAGGGTGTAGCTGGCAATGTAGTTGCCCATACGGAAGGGGCGCTTGCGGTGTTTACCCACCACCATGCGGGTGCCAGGGCGAATCCCGGCCTCGGCCAAGGCTTCGGGGCTGCACTTGGTCTCGACCCAAGCGGTTTCCCACAGGACGGCCTTGCCTTCTTGCTGCATCTTTTGGGGCGATTCGTGGGAGACATGGCGGGACCCAAAGGAGAGAATGCCGCTGATGGTGGCGCGATCGCCCAGCAAATCCACCACCCCTTCGCCATAGACCCAAGGGAAGGAACCCCCCAGCCGCCGAATATCCACCCGTCCATGCGCGTTAATGCCTTTGACGAGACCACCAATTTCATCTTTATGGGCGGTGATGGCGATGCCCCCGGTGTCTGCCTGCCCCGGAATGCGGGCAATGATGTTATCGGCTTCATCCTGCCAGTGCTCAACCCCAAGGGTGGTGAGGCGATCGAGCAGGTAATCATTCACCTCCTGCTCAACCCCGCTGGGGGAATGGCACATGACGAGATCTGAAATAGTGGCAAACAGGGCATCAAAGGTAGCGGCGTCCATGGGGTTCAGTGACGAGATACTCCAAGTCCCATCATGATTGGCCCACTTCAGAAATGCGACGATCTGTCAGCATTTGGTGACGCTGGGCTAGTCATGACGGCGCGCTTTGAGCGATTGACTGCCCCAAAACGCTAAACCCAGTAGCCCTAACAGTGCAGAGGGCTCGGGTACAGACTGGGGATCGGGATTGGGATCGTTAACAAGCACGACGGGTTGCGGGGGTGCTTGGACGCTAGGGGGAACTGGTGGGGTTTGAACGGGTGCTGGTTCTGGTTCCACCAACGGTTCCGGTTCCACCACCGGTTCCGGCTCGGGCGTCACAATGCTAATTTCTCGCTTCACCTTTGTTTTTAAGGCGGTTTCGAAATCGGCAAAGCTACTCGCGGCTTGGACAAAGGCATCTTCGCCGCCGATCACATAGCTCTGAAAGTAGCTATCCAGGTTGCCAACATCCGTCAGAATTGGCAATCCATTAATGGTGATGTCTTGGGCGACTGCTGCATTCCGGGCACCCGTCACTAAGTTCAAGCATTCTGCACTGAAGTCAGAGGTACCGCAATAATAGGTGGCTGAGGCATTTTCGTTTTGGCGACCGTCACCAGACACATCGATGACGAGGCGATCGCCAATAAAATCATTAGTCGTCAGCAGTGACGCGGCAGAGGTGATCGCGGCAGCAATATTGGTGGTGGTGCCAATACCCGTCACAAAACTATTAGAAGGGCGTCCAGCGGCTGCGATCGCCGCCGCAAAAGTCTCCGCTGAAGCTGCATCTGTAACGTGAAACCAGCCTAGGGCAGAATTGGGGGTGGTAGACCAATACTGCAACGTCACAGCGATTCCATTCTCTAAACCTTCAATGAGGCGAATTAACTCGGCATCACGGAAGGCATTGACATAGCCCTGACGCTGCAAGTTGAATTCCCCGCTGTTGACACTGCCAGAGGCATCCACCGAAAGCACCAGTTCCGTACTCACTAAGGTCGCTGCCGAGGCGGGTGCCATGGTTAAGGCACTAGTGGCGAGTGTTGCCAGCACCAGGCTCATCGGATTTGCCGGTCGAATCATCATTTCAGTTCCTAAAGCGTTGGTCATAGCATAGACACGCTTTATTCGACGATGGCTGTATATTAATCGCGCTGCGGTTGGTGCAGTGATAATTGTGGCACCCCCGAGGTCCTTAGACCCTGGAAAAATGTGCTAAGGCCCTATCAAGGGAGGCGTCAGGGCTGAACTTAACCGGCAGTCGTCTGGTGCAACTTTTCTCAGGGATTTGCAGCGGCATCTTTCCGGCACCATACTGAGCTGGAGTTTGATCATGCCCAACCCCTCGGTGCCTTGTTTTTCAGGAATATCCTAAGCAGCGCCATCTAAAATTGCCTGCAGCCGCTGCCGAAATTCCCCCTTGGGGTGCCCGCCTTTAACTTCCCCTACAATTGCAAACTCCCCCTCCGGATCATCACAGATCAGATAGGTGGGCCAGCCCATTTCGGTTTTATCAGGGTATTGGGCCAAGAGGACTTTGCGGTATTTGCGGTAGGTGGCGGTATCTTGCATTTTGATATCCACAAAATCTAGGCCCAGCTCAGTGGCGACCTTATTGTCATAGAAGGACATTTTGTGGCAAATACCGCAGTCTTCCGAGGAGAATTTCAGAATGGAACGGGTCATGGAGATCGCCTTGGCGCTAAGAGGAATCAGACTTATTGTCGCTTAAAGCGGCTACCATCCAGGTCGCCATCATCTCTATCAGCACCCCTCTACTCGCCTCTAGCTAAGGGTGGCTGGGGGCGTTTCTCTAAGCACCGCAACCATAACCACCCCACCCCACAGCCGATCGCGTAGTAAGGAAAATCACCCCAAGCGAAGGTATTACCCAGTACTAAACGGCCCGGCAGCGTTGCCCGGATTGCCTGGAGCCATACCGGCTGCCACAGTTGCAAGGCTTCCAACAGGCACGTTGCCACAAAAACACCGAGGGCAATGGTCAATGACTTCTGACGCGGCCAGAGCAAGGCCACCAGTAAAATCCAGAAAATTTCGTAGGGAATGCCTCCAAAGGTATCATTGAGCCACTGATGCCCCCTACCGTCATAGAACTTTGTAAGGAGTCCCATGGGCACAATCATACAAAGGCTAATAAATAGGGGCCATCGGCCATAGCGCATAGCAACCCTTCAAAAAAACAGTTTTATTCGATGGATTTAGGTGCATCCGTTGAACTTCGCAGTTGAATCGAAGGCTTTATACTCAACGGAATCCCTGGTGGGTTTCCGGAGAAAGCGTCGAACAATTGTCTCCGCCTTTCTATACCTTCGTGTGATGGTGAACCATGCCACTTCCTATCCAAACCTATACCCTTCGGGATGAAGGGACGGCATCGGCCCATGGCGTCAAGGTCGGCTACCCTTCGGGTCTAGAGGATTTAGCCCATTGCCTCGATGCACTGGGATTAGAAGGAACTCAAGCCACCTTAGTGATCATTGGCGGTGCTAGTGGTTTAGACGAAGTCCAAAGGGGCAACGTTGAAGCCTTGTTTCGAGAGGTGTTGTTTCCATTGGCTGAAGAACTACAGCTCTCTGTCGTCGATGGCGGTACCGATGCGGGGGTTATGCAACTCATGGGACAGGCCCGAGCCTCGCTGGCAGGTACTTTTCCGTTGATTGGCATCGCACCCAGATCGCTAGTACAGCTACCCGACGATGCTAATCCCAACCCTGACGGAGCTCCCCTAGAACCCAACCATACCCACTGCCTGCTGGTGCCAGGCACAAACTGGGGGGACGAGTCTGGCGCGTTGGCCCAAGTGGCCACGCTCCGGGCAGGCACCTACCCTTCTTTGACGGTATTAGTGAATGGGGGTTCCGTCACCTGGCAAGAAGCTCAGATTAGTGTGGAAGATGGCCGGGCCGTTGTGGCGATGGCGGGTAGTGGCCGAGCTGCAGACGTGATCGCGGCAGCCCTACAGGGCAACCCCAGCAATGATGCCAGACTAGAGCCGTTGTTGTCCTCGGGTTTGCTGTCATTCCTCAGTTTGACTGAGGAGCCACGCACCTTACGCCAAGCATTAACGGCGCAATTGTTCAAAGAGACACACTGCCATGGGCAAACCCAAGATCTCCTACAACGTCACCCTTAGAGACGCGCGATCTGGGCTGGTTAATGGGTTGGCATTACCGGCACCGTACCAGCAGTCGATGCAGTCCGGCTGGCTAGAAGGCCCTGTTCTAGCCAATGGCATCTACGATGCCATTGGCGATCGATTTCGTTAAAAATGGAGCCAGCAGGAGAGCTGCCTACAGCAGCCGTCTGTAAAGCCCGATATGGTTTTTGGGGTGACTACGATCGGAGGGTGCCATGGGGGATGATTCCCTAGATATGTTGTTAAATAGCCCGCGACGATCTCGTCCTCGCTCGGGTGGCGGGCTCAAGGTTGCAGACATTTTATTGATGCCTGCGGCCCACCAGTCCCTGGCGAATTGGCTGATGCGCTGTTATGAGGCGTCTATTGAGGAAATTGCAGCCCATGTCAAAACCGATGTCGCTACGATTCAAGTCACCGTTGATGCACTGATCAAAAAAGGGTTGCTGAAATCTGTCGATAGCGATCGCGGGCGACTGTACCGGGTCAATTTGGCCGCCAAGTCTGGTCGGCAAATGCCGAAAGATATTTGGAAGGTCTTGGACAATGGCTCACAAAAGGCCAATGTCTTTGTCTCCTACTCCCGTCGAAATAAAGACTTCGTAGAGCGATTGCATGCAGCTCTAGAAGGCACCCAGCGGCAGGTGTGGGTCGATTGGGAAAATATCCCCTTAGCATCGGACTGGTGGCAAGAAATCGAGCTTGGCATTGAACTGGCAGACACCTTTATCTTTGTGTTGAGCCCCGACTCTGTGCAGTCGAAGGTATGTCGCCAGGAGATTGATCATGCCGTCAAGCAAAACAAACGCCTGGTCCCGCTGGTCTATGAAGACGTTGCCCCGAGCCAAGTCCACCCCGAATTAGCTCGGCTGAATTGGATCTTTTTACGGCCCACCGATGACTTTGAGGCTAATTTTCCAGGTCTGCTGACGGCGATCGATCAAAACATCGATTATGTACGCACTCACACGCGCCTGCTGGTCAAGGCTCTGGAATGGGATCGTCATGATCGCGATGCCAGCTATCTGCTGCGAGGTAAAGAGTTAGGGCGGGCCAATGATTATCTGGTGCAGGGTCGTCAAGAAGAGCCCCGACCCACATCGCTACATCATCAATATGTGCTGACCAGTGCCGAATCTGAGGCCAACCAGCAAAAAACAGAGATCACCCACCAAGCTTCGATGCTACGGTTCCAGCGCCGGGGGCTAGAAGTGGTCACCGCCATTTCAATTTTGGCCCTAGCGTTGGGGTTAACCAGTTTAGGACTCTACCGTCAAACCCTACAGGCCCGCCGCGCGGCTGATCATGCCCATATTAAGGCGTTGAGCAAATCAGCCACCGCTTTATTTTTGTCCGATCAAAGTTTTGAGTCACTGATTACGGCCACCCAGGCGGGTTGGCTCTTAGGCTCCCATGAAGAAGAGGTTCAGGCGGGCATTAGCCTCCGAGGGGATATTACCCGAGCGTTACAGCAAGCCCTCTTTTGGGTTTATGAGCGCAATCGGCTAGATGGCCATACCAGCACCGTGTGGCAGGTGAAGTTTATGAATCAGGGACGGCAATTGATTTCGGCTAGCGCCGATGGCACCCTGCGTATTTGGCAGGCCGACGGCACCCTGATGAGTACCCTGAGTGGCAATGGTTCTCCCTTTCAAGATGTGGCCCTCTCCTCCGATCAAGCAACCATTGCCGCAGTCGATAGCGATGGCTTTTTGTATCTATGGCGGCAGGATGGCACCCCCTTAGACCATTGGTCTGCCCATAACCAACCCCTACGGACCGTGGCCTTTGCCCCCGATGGCCAAACCCTGGCCACCGCTGGTGAGGATGCCACTATCAAGCTATGGCGCTGGCAGAATCGCGCTTTGCTTCAGAGTTTTAGCAGCGATCGCGGCGGCATCCAGGACCTCCTGTTTAGCCCCGATGGCCAGACCTTAATCAGCGGGGATGAAGGGGGATGGCTGCATCAATGGTCTATCAACGGCGATCTATTGGCCTCAACCCCAGCCCACGCTGGCCCCGTCTTAGGACTGGCTCTAGATCCGACTGGCCAGACCTTAGCCGTCGCTAGCCATGATCGCACCGTCTCGCTTTGGTCGCTCAAAACGGACACAGCTCCCACCGAAATCCGACGATTCCCGGCCCACGATGAACCGGTGAACACCGTGGAATTTACCCCTGATGGCACCCATTTGGTGACCGGCAGCGTCGATCGCGCCATCCATGTCTGGACCCGTGAGGGTACGCTCAAGAACAGACTGCTGGGGCATACGGGGCAAGTTACCACCATTGCCCCCCATCCCGACGGCCAAACCTTTG
The DNA here is from genome assembly GCA_964353225.1 of uncultured Leptolyngbya sp. Lineage (GTDB taxonomy): Bacteria > Cyanobacteriota > Cyanobacteriia > Phormidesmidales > Phormidesmidaceae > PCC-6406. The sequence goes on along the minus strand of CAYGVA010000038.1, from coordinate 8,415 downwards.
CCACCGCCGGCAGCGATCGCACCGTTCGGCTGTGGACAATCCATCGCCCCCATTTGCAAGCCCTGCATGGGCACCAAGCTCGGGTCAATAGTGTGGCGGCTTCTCCGGATACAGCAGAATTGGCTTCCGCTAGCGATGATGGCACCGTCAAACTCTGGCAGTTTGACGGCACCCCCTTGCGCACCTTGACCGATGGCGGAAGCCCTGTGCTCTCCGTCGATTTTAGTGATGACGGCAACTACTTAGCCTCAGCCAGCGTGGATGGCAATGTGCGGTTATGGCATCGGGACGGCACCCTTTTGCAAATTTTCCAAGGGCACCTCGGTCCGATTCATGGGATTGCCATCAGCCCCAAGGGCGATCTCATCGCCTCCGCTGGGGGGGACCGAATGGTCAAAATCTGGCGACCCGACGGTACCCTCTGGAAGACGTTCAAGGATCACGACGATGGGGTACTGCATGTGGCCTTTAGTCCGGATGGCAAACAACTCGCCTCCATGGGATGGGACCATGATGTGCGGCTGTGGTCGTTGGACGGTAATCTTTTGCGCATTTTAGAAGGGCATCGGGGGGCGGTCTTCGCCGCCCAATTTAGCCCTGATGGCACCCTGCTGGCCACCGCTGGGGAAGACAATACGGTCAAGCTCTGGCGAGTCACAGACGGCAGTTTGGCCCAGACCCTAGCCGGTCATGAGGACAGTGTCTTATCGGTCGCGTTTACGCCCGATGGTCAGAAATTGGTCACGGTAGGCATCGATAAAACCGTTAGGTTTTGGCATTTGGATGGCACCCTCCTCAGCATTTTGCCCGGCCATGAGCACACCTTGAATGATGTGCTCTTTTCCCCCAATGGGGAGTATGTGGCCTCTGCCAGTAGCGATCACACTATTCTGGTTTGGCATTTGGGCATCATTGGCGACCTATCGCAATTATTGACCCAGAGCTGTGGCTGGCTGGCCGACTATCTGCGCACCAATCCCCTGGTGGAACCAGAGCACCGTCAAATGTGCACCGTGATCTCGGAAGCGGCCTTGGACACGCCATAAGCGGTGGCTAGGAGCTGGGGAAAGTCAGCTTCAGGAAACCACAGGGGAGACATCCTCATCCACCCTGCGCCACACACCATGGTGTTACGCCCCTTAACCGTTGTCAAAACCGGCTTGTTCTCGGACCGTGCGGGCGATCGCTGAGATATCTTCATCACCATACCCCCGACTAATTAGCCCCGTTTCGACTTGCTCCACATAGGCCGCCATCGGCAAGGGCACCCCCAGTTCTCGGGCCGCACCCAGGGCAATATTGAGATCTTTTTGATGTAGCCGCACCCGAAACCCTAAGGGATATTCATTCTTAACCATGTTGTCAGAACGATGGGTCAGCCCCCAAGATCCAGCGGCACCGCCCCCAACCGCCTGCACCACTTGTCCCATGTCTAATCCGGCTTTGAGACCCAGGGCCAAGCCCTCGGCTACGGACCAATAGGTCCCCGCCACAATGATTTGGTTAATGGCTTTAGTAATTTGGCCAGAGCCAATGGGACCAATATGGGTCACGGTCGATCCCATGGCGGCTAGGACCGGGCGAACTTGCGCCACGATCGCCGCTGCACCCCCCACCATAATGGACAGGGTGCCGTTGGTGGCCCCTTCGGAGCCGCCGGATACGGGGGCATCCACCATGGCAATCGCTTTTGCGCCTAGGGTCGCTGCCATGGTCTGGGTCACCTGGGGGCTAATCGTGGACATATCCACCACCACCGTGCCGGGTCGAGCACTGTGGATCACCCCTTGATCCCCCAGCAATACGGCTTCCACATCAGGGGTATCGCTCACGCAGGTGATCACCACATCAGCATCTGCCGCCGCCGCTTGGGGTGATGCAGCCCTGAGGGCTCCGGCTGCGGCCACAGGGGTTTCGCGATCGCGGGTGCGATTATGAACCGTCACGGTGTAGCCCGCCTTTAGTAGGTTGAGGGCCATGGGAGCCCCCATGGTCCCCATGCCAATAAATGCAATCTTCATCTCTGGTCTCCTAATCAATCTGGGTGGTGTGTAGCGCTCGCCGTCTTATCCGAAGTGGACTGGCGACTGCGATCAGTACCGGTGCGATTAGTACCGATGCGGACCGTAGCCGCCCCCAGCATTTTCGTACCATTGGCGGGGCGCAGTTGTGCGAAAAATGTGATTCAGCTTGGCTTTCAGGCGAAATAACCTGAAGTTTTTCAGATTCAGCGCTAATATCAGCAGACAGATCAGCAGACAGATCAGCCCAAAAGCCTTTGTACTCAGCCCCAGCCCCTAATTTCAAGGGCGGGCTCGATGGAATTGGCAATCGCGATGACACAATTTTCTTAGGCCCATGACGTCCAAATCGGTGACCCTCGATCTCCCTAGTTTTGGCAGACCACGGCCCTCGGCGATGGCCGCTGTCGCGCCGCCGACACCCCCATCGATGTCGGGTTCGGCCCTGAGTGATCGGGCGATCACGACGTCCCGGCCCCGGCCCCTCAGTCATCCGGCTGATTTGCCGCCGCTGCCCAAGGGCAAACGCCCCAGCTTTAGCAGCCACCGTAATGACGCCAACGCGGCCTTAGCCGTAGATCGATTGGCAGAAGTACACGATGCCATTACCCATTGGCATCAAACCCTTCGCCAAACCCTCCTCGATATCCAAGCCTTATATCAAGCTGGGCCAATTATTGAGGGGTGGCTTGAATCCGCCGCCTCTCCTGCCCCAGCAACCCCCTCGACCGGGGTGCTCCGCCACGGAGACCCTGCCGCCATCGCCGCCTATGTAGATCAGCTCTCCCAAGAACAGCCAGACCCGGCGACCCGCCCTGGGGCAATGAGTCAGTATCGCCTGTGTCGGCTAGATGATGAAGGCCAGCTCCAGTGCCAGCCCTGCCCCACTGAACAGTTAGGGGCGGTGGGGCAAGCGATCGCCCGTCATCAACGACTGCGGCAGTTGGTTTCACAAAAACAGACCCTCGAAGAAAAACTTCAGAAAGCAGGTGAGTCCTTGGGCCGGGTGCGCCAGGAGTTGGGCTTGACGGACGCCTAAAAAGCGCATTTTACCAACCCCAAGTGCCCAATCCGCCCTTAAAGGGACCCACAATATCCTGGGTGATCCACCCGCCATAAAAGTCGCCAACCTGGGCTTGAACCTGTTCTTCATCGACATAACAGGCTTCCATGCGGCTGGGGTAGACCGCAATGTAATTTTGAATCGGCTGGAAACTGGGGGTTGGCTGGGGGTAAGACCAAATCGCATCGATTTCCGTGCGATCGCCCACCGTTACCGTAAAGTACCGGGCCAGCCCTTTCCATTCACAAAAGCTGGACCGTTGGGTAGGGGTCAAATACTGCTGCTGCACATCCTCTAGGGGAATGTAGTAGGTGGGGGGATGGCTGGTTTCTAGCACCCGATAGGTCCGCTGCGACTCCGCCAGGATCACCCCATTGAAAACCACTCGAATCCGGCGCTCAGACGCTTCTAATCGGGGTGGGCGCGGGTAGTCCCAAACCGATTCTTGACCGGGTCCCGGTTCAATCCGCTGTGTGACCATGGTTTTTCTCCCGCATTACCGCCATCCCCCGCATTGTGCCATCAGGGCTGATTTTGCCACCGGGCAATTTCGATTTGGGCGGGTTCGTAGCTATCCGTGCCCGTGGGCACCAGTTGGGCCGCTGCGATCGCTTCACCAAAACGACCTTGGGCGGCCCGCGCCCGGGCAATCACCAAAATGTCTTCACTCCACTGATTAATGCGCCCCTGGGCCGCCCGGTACTCTGGCTGATCGGGGGTAATGGTTCGCAAGAGATTCAGGCCATTTTGAAAGGTGCTGGCTTGACCTGGCTGAATCAGGGCGTCCGCCTGTTGAATCACTTGTCGATTGGCCAACTGCTGCTGCCAGCGTAGGACATATCGCTGGGCTTCGTCATAGACAGCGGGGCGATCGGGGGGCACTAATTGGGCCGCTGCGATCGCCCCGTCAATATTGCCAACGCTAGCGCGGCCCACCGCCAGATCTAAAATCACCCAGCCCCAACGATCGATATTGGTTTGGGCTTGCTCATAATACGGGTCCCCCTCAGGCACTTGTCGAGCCGCCTCAATGGCGTCATTAAAGACCGATGCCGAAGCGGGCTGCAGCATCCGCCGCGCCTCATCTAAGAGCGCTTGATTGCGCTCTGCCGCCGCCACCGCCTCACCCTGCAGATCTGCTTCCAGTTGTTGGTAAACCCGTGTCTGATCCGCAGGGGCGACCAAGGCCAGCCAATCACGGGCCTCACCATAGCGACCCGCCGCCAAGGCCGCTTGCGCCCGATCCAGCGGCGGAGCCTGGGCTGCACCCAGGTTTTCAGGGGTGGGTTGTAGAGGGTCGGCAGACTCAGTTGGCCCCCCTGGAGTCAGCCCCCCAGCCCCATCACTGGCCGTAGGGGTTGAGCTTGAGGGCAACGGGGTGCTCAAATTAAGGCCCCCCTGGGAGCGCAGCCAAACCCCGGCCAATAGCACCACTGCCGCCGCCCCTAATCCCCAATTCCAGAGGGTGCTGGCCTTGAGCCGGGTACGGGGGGATGGGGCAACTGACGAGGGGGCAGCCGGGGTCGTCACCTGGTTTACGAGGGGCGAGAGGTCTCCCGGCACTGCGCTTTTGGATAGGTCCAAAGCCGCGTCCCGTGAGGGGGGCGCGACGACAGGGGCGACAGGGTTTGAGGGCAGCGACCCCAGCACAGCGGTGGTTTCGGAGCTGGCTCGCTCAGTCATGGGTAGGGTCGCTACCGCCTCCGCAGGCACAATCAACATGAATTTTTGCCCTGGGGGCACCACCGCCACTGGGTTTTGCTCGGGTCGCCAGTGGTGTTGGCTTAATTCTGGGAGGCGATCGCACAGATAATCGGCCAACTGCCCCACCGTCACACAACCGTGATAGCGCAACCCCTCTAACAACGCCTGGGTAAACAGACCATGGCGCACGGCCATGGTTTCGTGGGAATATTGCTCCGGCTGACTGGCTAACAGCGTCGAGATGGCAAAGTCCTCAGCCAATGCCGCCGTTTGCTGGCCAATATTCTGATGACCGATCGCCCCTTGGCTGCGGTTGATATCCAGCGCCACCAGAATATTGTCGGTAGGGGCTTGCTTCAGGGTCTTGAGCACCCAAGATAGGGCAACCCCGGTATCTGACAGACGTTCCGAATCACCATCCACCGGCACCCAATAGTCTTGGCCACCCATGGTCAACCCATAACCACTGAAGAAGACCCACAGTAGATCACCGGGCTGCACGCAGGTTTGACAGAGATGCTGCAACTGAGTTTTTAGGGCAGCTTGGGTCGGACGCTGGGCATGGGGTTCGATTTCCGTAGACACATCGGTCAAGAGCACACAGCGATCGACCGATAAGCCCAACTCATCCACAAAGAAATTGCGCACCGCCACCGCATCAGCCTGGGCATACATTAACGGCTGCAGTACCGGATATTGGTTGATTCCAACAATAAATGCCCACTGATTGGCCATGGCTGAACCTACATCCTGCTACGGTCCCGTCCATGAAGATCTTGGCACCCAGCAGTTGACGCCTACAGCCTAATGGATGGGACACCAGACGATACCACAGACCCAATAAAACGAATCATCTGTTCGGGGGTAAACCTTTAGCACCTCAGCCCACCTAACCCAGCGGTCTGCGTCGGGCTCGGCTAGCGCAGGTCTTTGTGGGTAAAGGGCTTGGCATTTGCCCCCGCATAGGTCGCTACAATGTGGCCCTGACCCACCAAATGATACTTATAGGTCACCAACCCCTCTAACCCCACCGGGCCCCGAGGGGGCATGCTCTGGGTGCTAATCCCCACTTCTGCGCCAAACCCATACCGGAACCCGTCGGCAAACCGCGTCGAGCAATTGTGGTACACCCCGGCTGCCGTCACCTGGTTGCGGAATTGGGTCGCTGCGGCCCCATCCTCTGTGACAATCGCATCGGTATGGCGAGATCCGTAGGTATTGATGTGGTCGATCGCCATGGCTAAGGAATCTACCACCCGCACCGCCAAAATCAGGTCGCTGTACTCAGTAGACCAATCCGCCTCGGTCGCGGGCAAAGCCTCAGGCACCCACTGCTGAGTGGCGTCATCCCCCCGCAGGCTCACCCCTTTTGCCATTAGGGCAGCGGCCAGCTTCGGTAACGCCGAGGCGGCAATATCCCTGTGCACCAACAGGGTTTCAATGGCGTTGCAGGCCGAGGGGTAGCCCACCTTGGCATCGATGGCGATGGCGATCGCCTTGTCCACATCCGCCTTAGCATCCACATAGAGGTGGCAGATGCCATCCGCGTGACCCAGCACCGGGATGCGGGTGTTGTCCTGCACGTACTGCACAAACGCGTTCGAGCCCCGAGGAATGATTAAGTTCACATCTTTTTCTAAGGCCAACAGGGCGCGGGTCTCTTCGCGGGTGGTCAGCAATTGGACTGCATCGGGGTTGACGCCAGCGTTGCTCAGCCCCGTGCGAATGGCCTTTACCAAAGCCTGACAGGAGCGAATCGCCTCCTTGCCCCCCTTCAAAATCACCCCATTGCCCGATTTCACGGCTAGGGTTGAAATCTGCATCACCGCATCTGGGCGCGACTCAAAAATCACCCCCAACACCCCTAGGGGGCAGGTCACCCGCCGCAGCTCTAACCCCTGATCGAGTTCCCGATGGATTTGGACGGTGCCGACAGGGTCGGGCAGCTTGGCCACATCTCGCACCCCGGAGATTGCCCCCTGCAACTTCACGGCGTCTAACTTGAGACGACCATAAAGGGGCTTAGCCAGGTGATCGGCCAGGGCGGCGTCACAGTCAGCAGCATTGGCCGCTTGAATGACATCGGCATCGGCTTCTAGGGCCTGGGCAATCGATTCAATGGCTTGGTTTTTGACGGCGGTGGATAGGGTCGCTAAATGCTGTGCCGCTTGGCGGGTATGGCGTGCGATCTCGGCCAACGGGGCCTCTTCACATTCAGTAGAGGCTGACGCGGGCACCTGAATCGCAGTCATAATTGCTTCCCTAAAAGGATTAAAACCGTAGATGGCAATTCTAACAAAGACTTTTTTGGGCTAAATCACCGATATCTGCTGGGAACTTTCCGGCGGAATGGGAGAGAGGTTCTACAATCGTTAATCGATGAGGTAGGACGTTGGGTGATACTCGATCCCCCCGGCAATGCAGCTCATCCCCTTAGCAAAAAGATTTAAAGAGATCGGTCATGCAAGCTCCCCTCCCCCAGGGCGTCACCCTCCAAAATCGTTACCGTATCGTTCAGCTCCTGGGCCAAGGGGGGTTTGGTCGGACCTATTTGGCAGAAGACCAAGGTCGATTCAACGAGCGCTGTGCGCTCAAAGAATTTGTACCCCAACAGGGGGAAGACCACTTCTCCAGTAAAGCCACGGAGCTGTTTCAGCGGGAAGCAGCCATTCTGTATCAGATTCAGCATCCCCAAATTCCCCAGTTCCGGGCCATTTTTGAGGTAGAACAACGGTTGTTTCTCGTCCAAGATTATGTAGATGGGGTGACCTATCGGGATCTGCTCAGCCAACGGCGTGCCCAGGGCAATCCCTTCAACGAGTCAGAAATCCGCCAGTTCTTACAGCAAATTTTGCCGGTGTTGGCCCATATTCATGCCAAGGGCATCATCCATCGCGACATCAGCCCCGACAACATCATGCTGCGCAATGGCGATCGCCTGCCGGTGCTGATCGACTTTGGGGTGGTCAAAGAGGTGGTTACCCGCATCCAAATGCCAGAAACCGCCATGCCCGCCACAACGGTCGGCAAGGTCGGCTATGCCCCGAGCGAGCAATTGCAGTCGGGGCGGGCTTACCCCAGTAGTGATCTCTATGCCCTGGCGGTAACGGCAGCGGTCTTGTTAACGGGGCAAGAGCCCCGCGCTCTCTTTGACGATGTCAACCTGAGCTGGCACTGGCAGCAATACGCCACGGTCAGCCCCGCCCTGGCTCAGGTCTTGAACAAGGCCCTCAGTTATCGACCGGGCGATCGCTTCCAATCGGTAAGCGAGATGGCACAAGCGTTGGGCACAACTGCTACCATCGGCCACCCTACGGGGACCATGGGCAGTACATCCCCCGCACCCACCGTTTCTCCCCCCACAGCATCGAGTCCACCCCTATCCCAAGTGCGCACCGTCGCCGTGGGTCGGGCCTATCAACCCACGGTCGGAGTCGGGCCAGGGGCCAGGGTCACCCATGCGGTCGCACCCACCCCCACCGCAGACGAAGGATCGGTCTGGGAAAATCCTTGGGCCGTCAGTGCCATGGGCATTGGCTTGGCCCTTGTGGCTGGCATTGGGGGGTGGGGCGTCGTCAGTGCTTTGAATAATTCCGGGCCAGAACCGCCCCCTCCGTCCCCCAGCAT
>CAYGVA010000037.1:0-26901 GCA_964353225.1 uncultured Leptolyngbya sp. | reverse complement strand
GGTTTCATCACTGATACTGATATGGAGGGCCTCCTATGAATTTTTTTGGCATCGGTTTGCCGGAGATGGCCCTAATTTTGGTGCTAGCGCTATTGGTTTTCGGTCCCAAGAAACTACCTGAGATCGGGAGCAATTTGGCGAAAGCGCTGAAAAGCTTTCAGAAAGCCCAGCAAGATTTTGAGACTGAGTTAAAGAAAGAAGCTGAAGAGATTCAGCGGTCAGTAACCGAACCCATGAAGGCGTCAATCGAGAAACCTGAACCCAAGGTTTTGCCGCCTCAATCAGAGGGCGATGATGACGTCTCTGCCGATGAAATCAAAGATGCTGCGGTTGGCGAGCTAGAAACAGAATCTGTAGATCAGGATTCTGGAGAAGCCCTGCCAAGTTAAGTGCTGATTTCAAGGTGCGCTCAAATCCAACTTTTGACCAAGCTTGGATTTGAATGGGCAAAATCATGGATGGTGGGTTAAACCAAATCCATCAGCTTTACAGTTTATTTGTCAAAAAACCAAACTTTTTCTGCGGCATTGATTAAGGTTGTGACGCAATTTCCGGCTGAATCATTAAACACAAGTCCTTTTCTGATTGTTGGACTGGGCAATCCTGGGGAAAAATATGCCAAAACCCGTCACAATGTCGGGTTTGAGGTCGTTGATTCCCTCGCCTCTCGCTGGCAAATTCCTCTGAGTCAACACCGCAAGTTTCAGGGGATTTATGGGGAAGGTCACAGTAATGACCGCCGCAAAATTATTTTACTCAAGCCCCAAACCTATATGAACCGGTCAGGGCAGTCTGTCCAGGCACTGTCACATTGGTATAAATATCCGCCCGAATCTATTTTGGTCGTCTACGACGATATGGATTTAGCTCTGGGTCGGTTGAGGTTACGCCTTTCTGGTTCTGCTGGGGGCCACAATGGCATGAAATCGATTATTACGCACCTCGGTAGCCAGCAGTTTCCCCGTCTTCGCATTGGCATTGGGGCTGCAGACAAAACGGCGAACCGTGATCGCGCGGTTGTCGCCCATGTGCTGGGGCGAATATCCCCCAATGAACGGATTCAAATTAATGCGGTCATTCAGCTAGCTGTAGAGACGATTGAAACCAGCTTGGCTAAAGGCATTGAGAAGGCCATGGGCTTATTCAATGGTGTCACCATAGATCTCAAGGGAGAACGATGCCTATAATCATGACGGTTATTAGGGGAATCGATTAATCACCAATTTCAGCTTTCATTCGCTCCAAGGTTTGATTCATCTGGTCAAACATTTGTTGGGGGGTCATGCCAAATTGCCCTAACTGGGTTTTGAGCTGCTCCACGGTCATCTGAGCACTAAAGTCCTCAGACAGTTCAAACCGTTTCATGAAAATGCGATAACGCTCCATAATGTCTTCCATCTGATCGATGTATAGCTTTTTGCCATCGCGATCGAACTTACCGTAATTACTCCCCAACTGCATCAGGTTTTGATAATCCTGAAAGAGTTGCATTGCTTCTTTCTGAACAATCTCCGAATCAAAAAAGCTCATGGTTTCTTAGTGGTGATAATAAGCGTAGCGCTCAATGGAGAGGGCAAAAGTGATGCCTCCTGACCAGAATGCTTAGGGACAAGCCATCCCATGTCGTCTGTAAACCGTATCCCTATGGACTATTTCTAGATTAGAGATAAGACCAGCTAGAGGGAAGGTGAAATATCCTCACTCTCATTTATTTTTGGTGAAACGGCTAAAAATCCCACCACCTTTTTTTGGGCTGGGTCGGCTGCCGCTTAAGTTTGTCAGCTCAATATCGAGCTGCTTTGCGTATTTTAGGGCTACGGCATTGCGGGGGTTAAGCTTTAGGGCTTGGCGGATGTGGACTTTGCCCATGCCGCCCATTTTATTCATCAGGTAAGCCTGCCCTAGCATCGTATGGTAGTCGTCATTTGTCGGCTCAATCCGAACCGCATCTCTCAGTTCTTGAATAGCCTGCATATATTTTTTGTTGGCAATGTACGTTTTAGCCCGATCAATATGACGCTGGGCATAATTGGTCGGCGGACCTGATACAGACTGTCCTGAGACCGTCTCGGCAGTGACTGAAACCGATGGTTGGACGACGGCTGAAGACACTAAACCCGTACGCTTTTCTCGGATGACGGGATCTCCCATCTTCCGCCGCAGGTAAATCAGATTCAGCTCGGAAATTGCCGCCGTCTGTTTAGAAAATACTTCAGAGGAGCTGTACTGAGCCTCTGACAAGGTCGACAGGGCTTGCTCATAGAAAACGTCAACCTCAGCTTCTGGGCTATCGCGCAACTGGCGAGCAAGGTCACCCTGGGCGGACAATTTTTCCTGTCGGCTTAAACGCCTCACCTTGAACCGCAGGGTTGCCAGGGTTTCCGCCCGCCCCTTGTCTTGCTTCAGTCGCTGATAGGCGGGATTGACAAGACGGGTTAGAACTTCATTGGCAAACGCCCGCCCCCCCTCCTCCTGGCTGGCTTGAATGTCTGGGTGAAGCTGTTTAGCAACTTGCCGATATCGCTTCATGATGCGGCGATCATCAGCAGTCACTGCAACTCCAAGGATCGCATAGGGATCGGCAGAGTAACGCTTCGTCCAATCTGGGGAAAAGGGAGCAGTTGACATGCAAAACGGCTCGACACAAAAAGAAGTTTTCTTTACTTTCTAGCACAAGCCCGCATATATACGGAAAAAGGCCATTTTTTTCTGAATAATCCCAGTGAAAACACTGAGCTTCCATTCTTACCCTAGCTTAAGCAAGCAGCACCATAGAAGACTATGGCACCCATTCCAGAGGGGAAGATAACAGTTCCGGGCATTAATTTTCCGGCTCGCTTCTCAAATCCCTACGAATTCCATTTACGTTCGTCTGATCTAGGCTAATCTATGGCGATGATATCGGCGATAAATTTTAGATGGAACAGGCCGCAGAGCAGCAGACTGACATTCCGGTAGCCACGAAGCGGCGAGTGGCAGCGGCACTTGCCTTTGCAGGGGCTTTAAACCCCTTGCCCTTGCCCTTGGCGGGGCTCCATAAATTTTATCTGGGTCATCCCCTGTGGGGCGTCATTTATCTACTGCTCAACTGGACCCAAATCCCCCGAATTGCCTGTGCCCTTGAGGGATTGTGGTATTTACTGCCAGGGCCAGCGAATCAAACGATGCTGCCTACATTGGGATCTGCCCATCTCCCCTCAAATCGGGCTCAGCAAACCCAGCTGTTGACGGCGACGATTCGCGATTTAGAGCAGCTCCGGCAAGAGGGTCTGATTACGGAGTGGGAGTTTGAGCAACAGCGCCGAGAATTGCTAGAACCATCAAGGGGATAAACCCGATGGGGTGAGGATAACCATGGTCAAGAATAGGCTGGCGTGGAAGCGCTGTAGATGGTGGCTGCACCCGTTGCCAGCGAAGCTAAAGCAAAATTCTCGGGTTCGCCTTCGTTCTGACGAAGAGGTCATGATTGCAGCGGATCTGGGGGTTCGTATTGATGTGAATCGGGCCTCTGTGGACGACTGGTTGCGTCTGCCCGGCCTGTCGATTCACCAAGCTCGCATGCTAGTGACATTAACCGAGCAGGGGCAATTCTTTTGGGGGCTAGAAGATATTGCAGTGGCTTTAAAGGTACCGGAAGCCACACTGCAACCCATAGCCCCTGTGCTGCAATTTTGTTACTACGATGCAGAGCTGACCCCATCAGGCGAGTGGGAACCCAGCTAATTTATTGGCCTAACATCCCTTGAGCTGAGGGTGTTTTTGGATAAATGCTGCCGCAACTGAAGGTATAAAACAATACACGCGTAAGGGAGGGGTGAAACCTGTGAAAGCGACATGGGACCCTGCCCTAGGGATGATGGGCCTTTGCGGAGCCCTGGCTGTGCGAGCGATCGCTGTAGTTTTTCCATCCCAAAATCCAGATTTCAGCAATCCTTCTAACCATCACCGTTCCTCGCTCAATGCATACTTGGCCATGGGAGAATACCCACTCAGCTCAGCCCAGGGTTTGAGGGCAGGATGTTTCTGACGGACGTTCTGATGTGTAACAAATGTTAAATTAGCCATAAGCCCTCACTATGATTGGGCTTGCATAACAACAAAAACGGGCAATTGTAGGCCCTGTCTTTTTCACTGCTGTTGCGAGTTAATAGACCCTGATTATGACGAATACTGTTTCACCAAGGCCAACGGAAACCCTCCAAAGTGCAATCAAGTTAGCCCAGGATGTCAAAACCCAAGAGCAAGCCCACGCTACGTTCAATGCGCTTTATGACGATCTCTGTGGGGATGATCCTGAGGCGGCAGCGATGATGCAGCTGCTCTGGCGGGAGTATGTGGCGTCTCGACGGTCTGCTACTTTTTGGCAAGAACTGTGTCAAGTTGAGAAGCATTTATCCGAGCGCATTACTGAGAGCCATATTCAACTGCGTCAAAATTATTTGCGCCTGATGCAAGAGCAATAAGCACCCTGACCTTGAGTCAAATCACAATGCCAAGGCGTCCATATACCTTGGCATTGTGATGATGCTATGAGATTTTTAGGGATTGATTTAGGGTGGCAGTCAGGGGCCAGCGGCCTATGTTGCTTGGAATGGGTGAATCAAGCGCTGGTGTTGGTGGATTTGAGGCGGCTTGACACGAAGCCTGAGGTGCTAGCGTGGGTAGATGCCCAGGCTCCCCCTGGGCACCCAGCGATGATTGCGATTGATGCCCCCACGGTGATTCCCAATGCGATGGGGATGCGATGGCCCGATCGCCTAGCCCATCGCTACTTTGGCAAATACGATGCGGGTTGCTACCCCGCCAACCAAGGACGCCCCTTTGCAGAGACCTTGGTTCGCTTCAGCCAAGATTTAGTCGATCGGGGATTTCACCATGCCCCAACGGTAACGGCGCAACATCCGGGCCGATATCAGATTGAGCTGTTTCCCCATCCGGCGACCATTCATTTGTTCCACCTTGAGCGGATTCTCAAGTATAAAAAGGGGCGTATCGCCCAGCGGCGAACCGAGTTAGAAAAACTAAGATCGCTTCAGTTGACCGTGCTCCCCACCCTTGACCCACCCTTGAGGCTTGCCCCAAGGGCGTTACCCGCCATTCCCATGGGCGGCCCTCAGCTCAAAGCCGTAGAGGATCAACTGGACAGCGTCATTTGCGCCTATGCCGGAGCCCACTGGTGGTGGTGGGGACTAGCGCGCAACTGGGTTTTAGGGTCCCTAGAAACAGGCTATATCGTCGTTCCAGCGCCTGATCAAGGCCCGCAACCCCCAGCCCCATATCAAAACTAAGGGATCAGGCGTCAGCAACGTTAGCTGGCCATTATGATCAGCCGCACCGGGTCGAGGTGAATCTGCCAAGGGCAGGGGCGGTGGCGGAGCACCTCCCATTTCTCCCGATAGACCTCTGCTTGCAGGTGATAATCCTGGGGCGAGTGGGGTTCGCTGTGGAGCTTGATGTAAAGGGTGACCCGGTGTTGGGTCTCGCTGATCAGGGCTAACCAACCGGGGAAGGTGTTGCTTCGGTTGCCTAGCTGTACAAATTGAATATGGTGGGCGCGAATGCCCACCCAAGCTAAATCAGACGGAATCGGAGCAGTCACTGCCAGTTCGCAGCCCCAGGCTAGGGCGTTAATCTGCTGGGCATCGACCCTGTGGGCTGGGGAGATGTTTTTGCATTCCGTCACCTGGGCGACGGGCAAGCTGTGAGGACGCTCGAAGATCGCTTGCTTGGGGCCAGCGGCCAGCACTTGCCCATCACCGAGCACTAATAGGTTCTGGCAGAGCCGATACGCCTCTTCGAGTTTATGGGTGATGAAGAGCGTAACCCCTGGGTAATGGGCCAGTTGCACCATCAGCAACTGCTCGATTTGGCTTCGTAGATAGGTATCTAGGGCTGATAAGGGCTCATCTAATAGCAGAATGTCGGGTTGAATCGCGAGGGCTCTGGCGAGGGCCACCCGCTGCTGCTGTCCGCCGGAAAGCTGGTGGGGATAGCGATCGCCGAGCCCCACCAGTTCCATCGTCTCTAGATATCGCATCACTTGGCCCGCCCGCTGGCTTTTTGGGATGGCTTGCAGGCCAAAGGCGATATTTTGGGCCACCGTCAGATGGGGAAACAGAGCAAAATTTTGGAACACCAAACCCACCTTGCGATCGCGGCTGGGCAGGTTTACCCCCGTTTGGGCATCAAATAAAACCCGCCCATTTAGCACAATGCGGCCCTGGGTAGGGGTTGCCAGTCCGGCAATACATTGCAGGGTCAAACTTTTACCGGATCCTGAGGCCCCCAGCAATCCGAGGGGATGGTGATCGGTTCTAAATTGAACCTTGAGATGGAACCCCGTCATCTGTTTCTCTAGGTTGACCTGGAGTTCAGCCGGTGAAGAAAACTGAACGGGAAGGGGCGCGATCTCAGCCGCAGTCTGGTTGGGGTGCAAACCCAAATAGACCCAATCAAACCCCCATTTTACCGGGGCATTTTTACTGGCCTGAGGGGGCGATCTTCGGCTGCCATACTGGATCCCGGCAATCACCGTGAGCGCCACCGCCACCATCAGCATCACCCAAACCAGCGCCACCCCCAGCCGCCCCGCTTCAGCGGCAAAAAAGATAGCAATAGGAATGGTTTGGCTGACACCGGGAATGCTGCCCCCCACCATCAGCGTGGCCCCAAACTCCCCCAATGCTCGGGCAAAAGCCAGAACCGCTCCCGCCAATATTCCCGGCCAAGCCAGGGGCAATAGAATCTGCCAGAAAATTTGCCATTCCGATGCGCCCAGGGTACGGGCAGCCCCCAGAAGGGTTGGGTCCACCTGCTCAAAAGCCCCCAGCACGGTTTTATACATGAGCGGGAAGGCTACCACCGTGGCGGCGATTACCACCGCCGTCCAGGTGAAAATCACAGAAAGCCCCAAGGCCCCGAGTAATTGCCCCACCGGGCCGTTTTTACCCAGGAGTAAAAGCAGCAAGAAACCCACCACCGTGGGGGGCAACACCAACGGCAGGGTCAAGACCCCGTCGATGAGCCCGCGCCACCGCCCCTGATAGGTCATCATCCACCGGGCAGCGGCAATGCCCAAGCCCCCAACCAGCAGCGTTGCGGTCAACGCCGTTCTGAGGGAGACCCAGAGCGGCGCGAGGTCTACAGACACCATGGGGGCAATCATGCAATGCTGTTGAACCCATAGCCCCGGAAAATTGCCGCCGCCACATCGGTAGTCAGAAAGTCTACAAAGGCCTGGGCTGCGGCAGGGTAAGCGGTGCCGCGAACCACCGCTACCGGGTAGATGATGGGGGAATGGGTCTCTGGGGGAGCCGTGGCAATGACTTGCACGCGATCAGACCGGCGGGCATCGGTGGCGTAAACCAAGCCAGCATCCACGTTGCCGGTTTCCACATAGGCCAAAACCTGTCGGGCATCCTTGGCAAACACCAGCTTAGTCTGGAGGCGATCGCGCAGGTTGAGGGCCGTCAGGATCTCCCTGGCATAGTGACCCGCCGGAACAGTCTCGGGCTCACCGATTGCCACCTTAGCTACGGTTGTCGCCTTTAAATCCTCAAAGCGGGTGATGTGGACCTGCCCCTGGGGCACCACCAGAACCATCGCATTTTGCAGCAAGTTGACCCAGGAACCGTTGAGGATATTCCCCTGCGCTACCAGATTCGCCATCCACTGCGGTGATGCGGAGAGGAAAATATCGGCAGGGGCTCCCTGATTAATTTGCTGTGCCAGGGAGCCCGATGACCCAGCGTTATAGGTGATTTTGACAGTTGGGGCTTTGGCCCGATAGGCCACCTGGATCGCCTCCATGGCATCTTGAACACTAGCCGCCACTGAAATGGTGAGTTCTACTCTATCTGCTGAAGCACCCGCCTTCACATTGGCTGCGGTAGTGGGCATCACCGCAGCCCTATGACCACATCCGATTACCCCAAGGGCGCTAATCAAAGCCCCCCTGGCGTAGGTCATAAACTGTCGCCTATTCATCTCACCCATGTGGCTTGATATTACTCAACCCGTTAGATTGTTCTAGCTCTGAACTATTCCTTTCAACACCCAACCGATCACCAGACCTAATCCGCCAAATCGAATCCCTTGCCAGAAGGGTTCTACCAACGTTTGCCAGGGCAGCGTTGCACTCATCAGATCTGCTTCGAGGGTCTCAAGTTGCCGATGGATATCTTGGAGTTCTGCCGCCGGCAAGGCGGGGTTGGCGAGTTTTTCACCCAGCCGTTTTTGCTGATGGCGAATCCGGCACACCTCGTCAAAGTATTGGCGCAGTTTTTGCACTGACGCCTCTAGATCCACCAACTCTGCCTGAAATTCTTCGGGGTTGAGGTGGGCAAGGCTAGCGGGCTGTAAGGCTCCTTTAGACCCTAGGGGGATACGGAACGCTAGGAGCCAAGGGCGATGCCAGGGCGCGGGGGAGCGATGGAGAGAACGCACGAAACGGCGGTTCATGTACACAATGGAAAAAGAGTCCCGTTCATCATAACGAGTGTTCTGAGATGCCTAAATCCGCCATGCCTAAATCCGCCGATGCCCCGACCTCCGCCGAGCACCCCGTCTCTGCGGAAACAACTGCCTTGGCACTGGCCCAAGACCTCGCTATGCAGCTTGCTATCAAGCCCAATGATTGGCACCGCCTCAATCGAAACCGCACGGTTCGCGCCCGCGAACAGGCGGCGGCGGCCTTAGTTTACCTGCTCAAAGATCAACCTGACGAAGCCTTGGAGCGATTGCAACAGGCCGTGGGTTGGTTAGATAAAAGCCTAACCGCACCACCCTGCCCGACCCATGGTCATCGCCGTTAGACACCAGGTCTAACGGCCATCTCCTCCTTTGCGAAGGAGATGTTTGCGTCAACAAAGCTTCTACGTCTGGGTTGAGGGGATCGGACCCGATCAGGCCAACAAACGACATTGTCCGTGGTGGCGTAGTAGATGATCACAGAGGACCAGCGCTACCATCGCCTCCACCATGGGAACCGCCCTAGGCAGGACACAGGGATCATGGCGACCCCGAGCTGCGAGTACCGTCTCTTCACCTTCATTGGTGACGGTGTTTTGGGGTTTGCGGATGGTTGCTGTCGGTTTAAAGGCAACCCGCAGCACAATGGCTTCACCGTTGCTAATGCCCCCTTGAGTGCCGCCAGAACGGTTGGTGCGAGTCCGCCAGTCGCCACCGTCGTCGAGGTAAAATTCATCGTTATGTTGGCTACCGGTGAGTAATGTGCCGGCAAACCCCGATCCCAGCTCAAATCCTTTGCTAGCGGGCAGAGACATCACCGCTTTGGCCAAATCGGCTTCCAACTTATCGAAGACTGGTGCCCCTAGCCCCTTAGGTACCTTGCGCGCAATGCATTCCACCACCCCTCCAATGGAGTCCCCTTGATCGCGAATTTGTTCGATGCGATCGATCATCCGCTGGGCGGCTTCGCCATCGGGGCACCGGACGATGTTGCTTTCGACATCGGCTAAGGTCACGGTGTTGGGATCTACTACCGCTTCCAAATCTTGAATGCGTTTGACGTAGCCGACAATTTCGACCCCAGCATATTGATGCAAAATCTTTTTGGCGATCGCCCCTGCCGCAACCCGGCCAATGGTTTCCCGAGCGGATGATCGTCCGCCCCCCTGGTAATTGCGGATACCGTATTTGGCATCGTAGGTGGCGTCGGCATGGGACGGACGGTAGGCCGTGGCCATCTCGCTGTAGTCCTGGGACCGGGCGTCCTTGTTGCGCACCATGATCGAAATGGGCGTCCCCAGGGTTTGACCGTCAAAGACCCCCGATAAAATTTCGCAGCGATCTGCCTCTTTGCGGGGGGTTGTAATTTTGCTTTGGCCGGGGCGACGACGGTCTAGCTCGACCTGAATTTCTTCTGCAGAAATCGCGACCTGAGGCGGACAGCCATCAACTACCACTCCGACGCCCCCGCCGTGGGACTCACCATAGGTGGTAATGCGAAACAGATGGCCGAATGTGTTGCCCATGGCAGCGCGGGATGAAGTGCTTTTTCATCCTAGCCCGCGATCGCAGCCCTAGGACTCTGGATCCAGTTGTAAGTAGTAGCGGGGGTTCACCGCCTGACCTTGGCGATAAATGGTGTAGTGCAGATGGGGACCCGAAGATCGGCCTGTATTCCCCAGGGCTCCGACCCGGTCTCCCCGCACCACGAGGTCACCCACCTCTAAAGTCATGGTCGATAAATGGGCGTATAGGGTCTCATAGCCGAAACCATGGTCAATCACCACATGTTTGCCAAAACCACCCGAATGCTGGGCTTTGACCACGACGCCACTGGCCGTGGCATAAATGGGGGTGCCGATCGCCCCTCGAAAATCAATTCCGTTGTGGAGTTCGTATCCCCGTCCACCGAATGGATTAGAGCGCAAGCCAAACTCTGAGGACACATCGACTTGCCCCTTTAAGGGAGTCCCATTGGGAAAAGCCGCTTCCCGCGTGGCTTCTTCCGCCAGGGTCTCTTCTAGGGCCGGACGCACCCGACCATCGACCAAAAAAGAAAGCTCGGGCAAACGGTTTTCGGCCAGCTCAAACAGCGTTTCTGCCTCTACCTCTTGGGCCACACCACCCTGGGAATTGATGGGCTCAGGCACCGTTAAGGTGCGATCGGGCAAACCCGCCCGTTTCTGCAAATCCTGCACTTCCGCATCTAGGGAATCCAACTCTGACAGCACCTCGCTGGCTGTTTCCGTGAGGGACTCATTGCGTTCGCTCAGTTGAGTATTGTTGTGCATTAACGAGGCCACCCACGCCACCGGCAAGCTGGTTAACACCAAAGCGGAAATCAGGATAGGCCAAGGTCTAATACTGAGGGCAATGGGGGTTGTCCCAGTGCGGGTAATCAGTATGGTGTAGTGCTTGGGTAATTGAATTCGCATAGGCGCTTTATTGCAACTATCTGAATAATCTTAAGTTTCTTATCGGGATCGAGACTTAAGGATTATACGGGGATCAACCCAGTTCGGCAATGCAACCTGTCTATTTCGACGGGTGACGGACGGGCAAAGCACGCCCGATCTCACCCTGGCAATCGTGCCCCAAAGCCCTTTTTAAAAGGATTTTGGGGTTTTGTGTTCATCACCATTGGGCGGTGATGGAAAGGGAGGGCATCGGAGGCCAACACCCCCCGATGCGCCATCGAGCCCTAGCGGTAGACTTGTTAGAATTATCAAGGAATGTAACGGGTGAGGTTATGCAGGTCACTTGGCTAGACAGCAATAGCTGGTTGTGGGAATTGGCCGATCAACGAATTTTGGTCGATCCTTGGCTGGTGGGTTCCCTGACTTTTGGTAACGCCCCTTGGTTATTTCGGGGAGAACACCCCCGGCCAAAATCCATTCCGCCGGAGGTCAGCCTGATTTTGCTCTCCCAGGGGTTAGCCGATCACGCCCATCCCCCGACCCTGCAAGCCTTGGACAAATCAATTCCGGTGATGGGCTCGCCCAAAGCCGCCCAGGTTGCCACAGACTTAGGGTTTACCCATGTGATCGCCCTAGATCATGGAGACACCCAGACCCTGGGCGGGGTCTCGATTCAAGCGGTGCCCGGTGCCCCGGTGGGGCCTACCACCCTAGAGAATGGCTATCTACTCACCGATGACACCAGTGGTTTGAAATTGTTTTATGAGCCCCATGGCTTTCACCCAGAATCCCTCAAGGCGTTGGCTCCGGTGGATGTGGTGATCACGCCCATGCTGGATTTATCACTGCCATTGGTGGGGCCGATTATTCGGGGGGGACAGAGTGCCCAAGAGCTGGCAACCTGGTTACAGCCCCAGGTCATGCTACCCACGGCCAATGCTGGGGAGGCGGAATATCACGGCTTGCTGGTTTCGCTACTGAAAGCCCAGGGCGGGGCTGAAACCCTGCGTGAGGCGCTACGGGCATCGGGTCAGGCCACACAAATCATTGAGCC
The DNA here is from genome assembly GCA_964353225.1 of uncultured Leptolyngbya sp. Classification (GTDB taxonomy): domain Bacteria; phylum Cyanobacteriota; class Cyanobacteriia; order Phormidesmidales; family Phormidesmidaceae; genus PCC-6406. The sequence goes on along the minus strand of CAYGVA010000037.1, from coordinate 14,961 downwards.
GATGGTAGGAAAGCCCTTGCCCTTGCCGTTGAGCCCCCGCGCCATTGTTGCAACGGCCCTGGGCTAACGCATTTCTGGGTTAGCGCACTTAATGTCGCGATCTCCCTCAATCCCCAACGGTCACCCCTTATGTCATCGAAATATGAAAATTAATGACGTAAGGGATGATTTTCTGGGGAGAAATAGTAATAATAGATACAGAAACAGTTTGTTGAATTCGTTCACTCCTTTTTGGGACTGGTTACAGCCACGGAAAAGGAACGGAAGTAGGGATTGCCCGAAGGAACGCGTCTTCACTAACCCACATCGCGTTTTGGAGGCGAATATGATGATTAGCTCTTCTCTTTCTCAAGGCTTAGAAATTATTGCGGCTGTTGCGGTCATGGCCATCGTTGTCTCTCCCATTTTGTGCTGGGTCCTCCCCGATCGCATCCACCACACCTCTGAGGGGACAATTTAAGCGCATCGAGTTTATTGCTGGCGGCTAACCACTGATGACATCTGATTGCCGAGCCGGGAGGATATTCCGGCTCGGCTTTTGTCTGTCGCCCTTGCGGCCACCACCACCCGCCTACCTTTTCCTGAAACAGCGGTCAAAATAAGATCAGCGTTCACCCTGGCAGCCGATGGCAAAACCCCGTTATGGTCTGATAGCGCTCTTGATCGTGGTGGCAGCTCTGGGGGCGGCCCTATTGGGCAATCGCTCCTTGCCCCTGTCGATGCTGTGGCGGTTTGCCCCTAACCTGAGTCTCTTTCAGGCTAAGGCAGATGCCCCCACGACGCGTTTTTTGGTGGTGGCCGGTGGCGGCGCACCCAGCTATAACGAAATTGCCCTTGAGAAAAATGTGCTGTATTTCCAGCGCACCCTCGCTTTTATGGGGCTCGATCAGACCAGCACCGACATCTTCTTTGCCAATGGGGACAGCGGGGCCGCGACGGTGCGCTATATAGATTTTCTGGGGCGAGAGCGGTTTCAAGTCCCTAACATCCCCGATTTGGCTGGGGCAGCCACCCTAGACAATGTGCATCGCGAGTTGCAAACGCCCTCAGCAAAACCCAGTGGTGTCACCGACTGTCCCACCTTTTTCTACTTCACCGGTCATGGTCATCTCAACCGCCGCGATTCTGGCAATAACAGCCTGATTCTTTGGGAGGAGTCCCTGGTGTCAGTACAGGAATTAGCCGGTTGGCTCGATCAGTGGCCCGCAGAGATGCCCTTTGTCACCATGATGGCCCAATGTTTTTCGGGTGCTTTTGCCAATTTGATCTATGAAGGGGGTGATCCAGAGCAACCGGTGGCCCTACAAACCCGGTGTGGTTTTTTTGCCACGGTGGAGACGCGCCCCTCTGTCGGCTGCACGCCTTTGGTAAACGAGGCGGATTATGAAGACTACAGCTCCAGCTTTTTTGCGGGCCTGAGTGGCCGCGATCGCGTCGGCAACGCCGCCCCCTCTGCCGATTACGATCAAGATGGACAGGTAACCTTTGCCGAAGCCCACGCCTTTGCCAAGGTGGATGGCGTCACCCCAGACTTGCCCATCTCTACGTCAGAGGCGTGGTTGCAGCAGCAAGTTTCTGAAGGGGAGGTGTGGGACCGATTGGCACAGCCGATCGCCCAATGGACGGCATTGGCCCGCCCTGAGCAACGTCACGTGATCACGACTCTTAGCGATCGCCTCGGGTACGACCTCGATCTCTCCTTAATCGATAACGACCCTCGCCCCAATGAAGTCACGGGTCAGGTGCAACGGGCTTATTACATGCGGCTTCGCATGGAATTGATCAACGTGGCGGTCGAACAAAAGCTCAGGGCAGGCAATGACTTTGAAGCCCTGAGTACTTTGGGTAAGCTCCTCGCCTGCGAAGCTGGCACCTGGTAAGCGCTGTCGAATCGCCCCTACGGCGATTCCCCCGCATGGTAAGAACTGCGCACCAGCGGCCCCGATCGCACATGGCTAAAGCCTAGTCCTCGCGCTAAGTCCCCCAGTTCGTCAAACTCCGCTGGGGTCCAGTATTTTTGCACCGGCAAATGGGCTAATGACGGGCGCATATATTGCCCGATGGTGATGCGATCGCACTGCACCGCCCGCAAATCCTTCAGGGTGGTTTCAATTTCCGCCACGGTTTCTCCGTGGCCCACCATCAGCCCTGACTTAGTCGGGATTGCAGGGTTATGGGCTTTGACGGCAGCCAAGACGGCCAAGGAGCGGTCGTAGCGCCCCCCCCGCCGCACCGGCCCTTGCAGGCGCGCCACCGTTTCCACATTGTGGTTGTAGCAGGCGGGGGCAGCGGCCACAACGGTAGCGACCCGCTGTTGCTGCTGGGCTTTAGCATCGTCTCCGCCCCAAAAATCGGGGGTGAGCACCTCAATGGCAACGCTGGGGGTGCGATCGCGAATGGCGGCCATGGCTTGGACAAACCACCCGGCCCCTTTATCGGGCAAATCATCCCGTGCCACGGCGGTCAGCACTACGTATTGCAACCCCAGCAACGCCACCGATTCGGCCACCTTATCGGGTTCTTGGGGGTCCAACGGCAGGGGGGCATGGCCCTTATCCACCTGGCAAAACCCGCAGGAACGGGTGCAGGTGGGACCCATCAACAAAAATGTGGCGGTGTGGTTGGCGTAGCACTCCCCTCGGTTCGGGCAACGGCCCTCTTCGCAAATGGTGTGGATGCCCCGCTGTTTAATAATGCGCTGGACCGTAGACAGCTCACTGGCCTTGCCAATGGAGGGCCGTAGCCAGGGGGGCAAATTGATTAACTCGGTGCGCTTCAGGGTATCCATATTCAATGCCGCATTCCATGCCGTTGACGGGTTAATCCTTGGAGTTGCCTGAGCTGTCGCTTGAGGTCATCCACATTTTGCGGTTGGCTGCCGTAACGCCAGCCCATATAGGCTTGGATGATTGTACTCACCTGTGACGCTTGGGCGAAATCTGGGTTTTGCCCCAACGCTTGGGCATATTCCCAGGGGGTTTGGGTGGCGGCTTTGGGAAAGCCCCGTTGGCTCAACCAGGCCAGCATATTTTGGTATAGCCGCTCCATGGGGGGCAACTGCTGCAGCCATCGTTGTCGTTGCCAGGTGTTGTGACCGAGCCACAGCAGCCATCCTGCCAACCCCGCCGTAATGCTCCCCAGCAAAATTGCAAATCCGCGTCGCCAGCCCTGGCCGAAGGATTGAAAGAGAACCGCGAGGAGTTGGGCGATCGCCCGGAAGCCATCACTCAACCAAGTGGCCACCGGAGATGGCAGCCACCCTGCAATCCAATTCCAAAACTGCCGCAGCACGCTGAAGGTTTGAGACTGGCGTGGTTCTGGGGGCAATACCTCATGGGTGGGGATGGGATCAAAGGCAAACCAGCCGTATCCAGGGAAGAATACCTCGGTCATGGCATAGGCATCGGTATTGCGCACAACGTAGTATCCGGTGAAGGGATTGAATTCCCCCGACCCAAATCCCGCCACTAATCGGGCTGGAATCCCCAGGCTGCGCAGCATCACCGTTAGCACCGTCGAGAAATGATCGCCATAGCCCCCCTCGTAGTCATATAAAAAAGCTTCCACCATGTCTGCTTCTTCATCAAAAAAAGGGAGTTCCGGTTGGATCGCGTAATTTTGCTTAAGGGCCTGGGCTAAGAACAGCGCAATTTCATAGGGATTGGTCAACGGTTGGGGGGACTCTGCCATCAGGGACTGAGCGGTCTCGCGGACCTTTTCTGCCACCTCAGGCGGGACTTGCAGGTAATTTTCCCGCATGGTCTGGCTGTAGTCGGTACTGGCTTGACCGAGGCGGGTGCGATCGCGCTGGGGCACCTGGGAGACCACGGTATAGGTCAAACCAGGGGAAATGGGAATGGGCGATCGCAGCCCCCCCTCGGCATCAATCGCCACCTGTCGCGTGGGAAAATAGAGGTGTTGGGCCTTATAGAGGGCGGGCAAGAGATTGGGAAGGGGTGCCGTCGCCGTATAGGTCTGAATCACCTCTCGCTTGTCGGCCAACGCTGCATCGGCGGTGCCAGGGCGAAAGGCTGACTCTGGCAATATCGTCTGGGAAGAGAAGAATGACCGTTGGAGAATCTCAATGCGATCATCCCGAGACACCTCCCATCCCTGGCCGGTATAGCGATCAAAGGCCATGACCCGCCAAAAACCTGGTGATTGCGACCGGACCCGGAGCAAAACCTTAGGGGTGAGGGCACCCCGCAGGTTTTGATTCATGCGTTGGCTGAACCCGTAGTAATAGGTCTCATCCAATTGACCGGGGCCTGCGATCGTTCCGGTGCCCTGAATGCTACCGCTGCTATCCTCCTCAAAACCTTCATCACCATCGGGATTGAAGATCTGGTCCCCAGTAAACTCCCCCTGGAAGTCAATGGTGGCGCTGACCGGAAAGTTACGCACCTGGTACCCCGGAAAGCGGGGTAACGCGGCAAAAATTCCCAGACCCATCACCACCGTTAAAGCCACCAAAGCCACCAGTCGCCCCGGCGTCGGCAGCCCTTGCGATCCCTGCTGCCCTTTAAATCGCAACCCCAGGCGAGCACGGTAGTCCAACACCAGCACCGGCAGGGCGATCGCTAAGAACAACAGTAAAAAAGGAGCCAGGGTTAGGGTTTGGCTAATGGTGGCCGCCACCCCCAGCAAAATGAGGCCAATCACCACGGAATAGCCCAAGTCCTTACGACGGGGCATATCAAAGCTATGGAGCACCTGGAGGTGAATCAGCAGTTCTGCCAATTTGATGCGGATGTCAGTAGACTCCCCCAACAACCGCGCCAAAAAAATCCCTAGGGCCATCAACATGCCTAAGGCAATGATAAATTTGGCGGTGACGTTGGGCTGATGCCGTCGCCGCCAACTCCAATAGCCCCCCAGGGCGCTGATCGGCACGGCCAACAGGTTGAGCAGCGAAGCCGGAGCGACCCCCCAGGCCGCCACGCTCACAGAAACAATCCCCACGGAAACTAAAGCCTGGATCCAAATCCGCAGCGCTTTAGAGGGCTCCGGTGCAATGCCCTGCCCTGCCCACTGGGCCAGGAACCATTGCAGGCGTGGGTGACGGATTTGAGAGGCCACAGGGGTTGGGGGAACCACAGACTAAGATGGGTGATGCTTGGGGACAATGGCTTCCATGCTAGCCCAAGGGTTGTCCCTAAGGTACCGTTGCAAAAAGCTTCTCGGCCCCATATATCGGGACAGAGAAGCTAAGGCGATGAAATTATAGCTGCAGGCCAATTGAGCGGTGCTCAATCTGAAGGTGCCAGACGAGGCCGCCACAGGTTCTAGTCAGTGCACACCAAGGCAAAATTCAAGGTAGATCCCTCGGGGTCACCGAGACCCACCTCCAGAGAATAGAACCGTTCTGGTTCTGGATCGCTCACCATTAAGTTAAGGACGCCTGGACCCGTTTGAGTCGTGGTTTCCCCCAAACTCCCGATGGCCAGATGGCCCGCAGCCGGCAGATCAGCCGCGAGGTGGAGTCGGGCGATCGCCCCCGGCTCGTAGGTAGCGGTTAAGGTCACCATGCCGCGGCTAGTTTGCCAGTGGCGACTCATACTAGGCGCATCAGGGGTGACCTTAAGGGTCAAGGCATCGAAAATATCCCGAGCCGCTAGCATCGTCAAGGTCACCTGCTGTTGAGGGTTAGCACCGGCATACCCTTCCGGGAAAGCCTCCTTCAGGGCTTGAAAATCTTGAGGACGGCTATCGCGGGCAGTCCCCGTCGCGAGCACCAGTCCCGCAATTTGATCGATCGCTTGGGGTTGATCAGGGAATAGGGATTCAACCGCTTGCACCAGCTTCACCCCAGGCTGTAGCGCTTGTTGAGCAAGCCCTTGGCAACGTTCTAACAGGGCCACCAAAATATCGTCAGGCAAGGCGGTGGGCAAACGTAGCGACTGCAACTGAGCCAACCACATGGGCAGCTCGATGACTGGGGCATCGATGGGGTACTCTTGCAGCTCACTTTCCCAAGGAAATAGAGGGGGCGCTTGGGTAATCTCCATCTGAAGGCGACGTTTCAGGACAGTTTGAAAATGACTTTGCACAGCGGGCAGGTCTCCCAACTCGGGTAAAGGGGGCATATCGGATTCTGTATAGGTGCTGGGTGCTGTTGATAAGGAAGGATTTTTGGGGTCAGAAGCGGCCCCAGAATCGTCTACAGAGGGAACAACAGACCCTGCTGGGGTCGATTGCAAAGCACTCCCCTCTAATCCAACAACATCCCCTGATGGTAAAGAGACTGTTGGGCCGAAATAGGTCAGAAGTTCCAGTAAGAAACTTCTTAAGGCATCTGCGTCATTGTTCATCTGCGCCCCCTACCCTTCCGGATGATTACCTAAAGATTTCGCAACTCCCAAGCTTGCTCTAGCAGCTTAGACCATTGCTTCTGAAACTGGGTCGCGGTCAACCCCAAAATTTGGGCAATTTCAGCGTCTGCCATTCTTTGCTGTTTCAGATGCAGCAGTTTTTCTTGCTTCTGAGACAGAGAATCTTGTAACTGTTGCCAGTGTTGGGGGGAGAGCCCTAAGTTGCGGTCCAAATCTGCTTCGAGCCATTCATGCACCAACTCCCAATGGTGAGATAGGGCAAACCGAATCAAGTGATATTTAAAACGTTGTTGCAGATAATCCCGTTGGCGAGGGGTCAAGTTGAGCATGGCCTCGATCTCTCCCGTAGGGAGATCGAGTAGACGTAGGGTGAAATAATCGGCGCAATCTTCTTGGTTTCGATCCTTGAGGTATTCCAATAAAGCCTCAATGACGCGATTACGCAACACCTCTTCCGGCAGAGCATCTGGCTGAGCGACGAGTTCTTCCCGCAACCGTTTGTAAGGCAAGAGATCCCGAAGATCATCGCTCTCCCCATTCCCTGCCTCTGTGACCTGGGCAATATCGACCATGGTCTCAGGGGGTTGCTGCTTAGAAAAGGTTTGAGCCCTCAGAATAATCAGCTGTTGGCTGCGACGACCGGGCAATGGAATTCGCCGCTTCCCATAGCGTTCGGTAAAGGCCATATATTCTGCCAACTCCATGAGCGTTCTGGGTTGGAAGCTGGTGGCGAGAATATTTTCCCGGCGAAAGGCTTTCAAAGACTCGACATAGAAGTTTTGGAGAAAGTCCTCGATCAAACTCAGTCGAGCCTGATAGCTCACCTGAGCACCATGGGGGGCAATGTAGCGATAAACAATAGAACTCAGAATGCTATGCAGCTCGATGCGGCCCTGGCGGGAGCCGAAACGGTAATACTTCAGGCATTGGTTGAGGCGATGCTGGCCTAGGGTCATGGCCCAGCCATCGATATCGCCAGATGCTTGGATGCGTTGACTTTCAGTGCAAATGCGCTGCACTTCTTGGCTTAAACGTTCAGCAGTGGCACGGCAACTTTGGGCAGTTGCTTGGGTCGCTTGCTTCAGTTCTTCAAATAGCTTATCCGCTAAAACTTCCACGCTTTTGGAAGCAAAACCCCGATGGCAATGGTGTGCCACAACCCTAGCATAGGAACCTTCAGGCAGATCATTGGGGTTATCCACAGGGGGGTATAGCTGGATTCTCGCTGCCCGCTATGATGGGCCGATAGGATACTGAATTGGGGAGTAGTGGTTGCCCACACTTGCACTACTCCCTTCGTTGTGTGGAGCTTGGGGAGAGACGCTATGGATACGCTCGATCAACAGATTCAAACGCTGATCGATGAGGCCCCTCAGGTGGGGGGGACGGGGGCGGCGATGGCGACGATCGCCCCCGCGATTAAAACCATTGCTGAGCGGTTAAAGCACCTTGAGTACTATGTTTTACAGACATTGGACCAAGGCTGGGTGATGACAACCCTCAGCAACCGGCAGCAGCCCAACACCCGGAAAAACATCATTTATGCCTATCCCACCCTGGCGGATGCGGCCAAGGGGCCTCAGTCTGTGAAAGACCCGCAACTAATGGCTATCCCCACAGCGGTAACGCATATTTTGTTTCAAATGCTGGCGCTGAAGAGCCTCGATAGCCTGATCTTTTTTGAGACCCCCGGTAATGTCACCCAGGGGATCGAGGTGCGACGGCAAGAATTTCAGGCGCTCCTGCAAGCCCACTTGAGGGAGTCCCAAGGGGATGATCCCCATGGCAATATTGGCTAACTGTTTTTGCCTAAAAAAATCCCCCTACGCTTCCTGAACAGAAAAAGTAGGGGGATTTTTTTGAACGGATGTTGTCGGGCTAATAGGCGGGACGAGTATCTGGGCGATCGCCCCCGCGAGCCCGCTCTTTTGCTTTAGAGGCGCTCTTTTTGAGGGCATCTAGACGCTTGATGTACTGATCGCGTTTCCGCTTCTTGGGGGTTTGCTCGATCAAGGTTTTGAGGGCGCTGCCCAGGCTCTTGTAAGCGTTTGGCAGGGTATAGCCAAAGCGGGTGGCGATGGCGATGGCCCGTTCATCGGCCTCAATTTCTTCAGACAGGGTCTTTTGGGGGTTATTACGCCGATAGAGCCGCCAGCTGGAAAACCCGCACAAGCCTAGGGCTAAGACCAATAGCAGCCCATCTTGGACCCACAGTTCTCCGATCGCGCCCCCTAGACCAATGGCTAACGCCGCCATTTCCCAACCGTCCCGAGGAATGGTGTCATTTTGAATGCGGCCCACCTGGTGCCAAAACATCAAGTTCCGCTGGTCGAGGGCAAGGCTTTCCCACTTGGCCAGATCAATTTGCACTTCCACCTGATCCTTACCCAATTCTTCGCAGGTAATAAGGGGGGGCGTGACATCGGTGGCCGCTTCAACGGTGACCCAGCTCTGGAGCTCTGGCGGCAGTAGGCTCCGCAGGCGACGCAGTTCTCCCATATCAGCGCGGACGGTTGAAGTGGCGTAGGAGGTCATAGCGTTGTAAGGGTCAAAATTGATGAATTTAAGTGGTTTCGGCAACAACCCGAGGGTTGTCTGTACCGAAGTATTGACATTTTATCCTAAACCCTCAAGGGGGTTAGTTCGGATTGGACTTGGGCCGGTTGTCCCCATCGGTTGAGATCGGTTGAGGCTGCCTCTGACCAGACTCGGGCCGTTTCGCCCTGGGCGGCTAATTGGGCGATCGCCCGCTGTAGGTGCGCTTCTCCCTCCGCCACCGATTCGATTTGGCACAGAGCATCCCGCAGCTCAGCGGCACCCTTAAACCCTTTGGCGTACCAAGTCATGTGTTTACGGGCTTGGCAAATCCCCCGATAGCCTTTGTAATCCGCAATTTGACGAAGATGCGACTGGGCACAAAGGAGACGGTCAATCACTGTGGGGGTCGGAGCCCGTTGGCCCGTTTTGAGGCAATAGTCGATTTCGCCAACCAAAAAAGGATAGCCCAGGGTACCTCGGGAGCACATCACCCCATCGGCCCCGGTTTGCGCTAAACATTGAATCGCAGCATCCACCGAAACAATATCGCCATTGGCAATCACTGGAATCGTCAGGGCTGCTTTAACCTTGGCAATCCAGTCCCAGCGAGCAGCCCCGGTATAACCCTGGGCGCGGGTTCGACCATGGAGCGTCAACATTTGAGCCCCGGCCCCCTCCATTTGTCGGGCAAATTCCACCGCATTGATATGGTCATCGTCCCACCCAATCCGGGTCTTGACCGACACCGGCACCGACACGGCCTTGACCACCGCTTCAACAATGGCCGCTGCGGTTTCAGGATCTTTCAGTAGAGAGGAGCCGCCGCCCTTACGGGTGATCTTATTGACTGGGCAGCCCATGTTGAGATCGATGGTATCGGCCCCCTCTATCACTGCCCGCTGGGCGGCCATGGCCAGGAAGTCAGGCCGACAATCAAAAAGCTGGATGCTGACGGGGTGTTCGTCGGGATCAACCTCCATGATTTGAGGCAGGGTCTCGACATGGCAGACCCCGGCAGCATGAACCATCTCGGTATAGAGCATGGCGGTGGGGGCATAGCGACGCACCAACCGCCGAAAGATTTTGTCGCTCACCCCTGACAACGGCGACTGGAGGACTCGGCTATGGAGGGTCACCGACCCAATGGATAGGGGCTGGGCCAAGCGAGCTTGTAAAACTGACGATAGCATTTCCATCAAATCAATCCCTTTCCCCTGCTCCATTGCGTTCCATATTTCCAGGCCAAATGGCAATAAACCGGTTCCGCCCCTGATTTTTAGCCCGATATAGGGCCGTGTCAGCATTGTTGATCAGCAGGGTAGGCTCGTCGTCGTCCCGAGGAATTTGACTCGAAATCCCCATACTTAGGGTAATGGCTTGGCTGACGGGGGAGTTAGGGTGGGGGATCGCTAGGGCGGCGATGTTCCGCTGGATCTGCGCTGCCAGATGAAGCGCCCCTGTCGGTGTCGTTTGGGGTAAGACCAGGACAAATTCCTCTCCGCCATAGCGGGCCACAAGGTCGGTGGGGCGCTGTATGGTTTGGGCTAGGGCGGCGGCCACCCGTTTTAAACAGTCATCCCCATTAATATGGCCACAGGAGTCGTTATACCGTTTAAAGTGATCCACATCACATAAAATTAGGCTGATCGGCCCGTGGTTACGCCGCTGCTGTCGCCACATGGTGGCTAAATAATCATCAAAACAGCGACGATTTGCGACCTGGGTCAGACCATCTAAATTGACTAACTTTTCTAGGGTGTGGTTCGTCTCCGCCAGTTGCCGGTATAAAGACGCTTGCCGTATGGCGACAGCCAACTGATCCGCGATTTCCTTAATGAGTAGCTGCTCATCATCGGTCCAATGGTGGGGGCGATCGCACTGCTGAACACATAACATGCCCCGAGCTTCCCCCTCATAGCGAATGGCCACCGCCAACATCGCCTTAATAGAAAAGTCATTGACCAAGTGCTCGACGGGCTTTAGCAGGGGATGATCTTGAACGTTATCAACGGCGATGGGCAAGGTCCCTGTCAACACCGCTTGGGCATGGGGATTGTCTTTGAGGGGGACCACTTGCCCCTGAATATCGGTGACGCCCGTCGCGGTTGCCGTAATGCCGTGGGTAAAGTTGATGTCTGCGGCTTCGCACAAGATGATCACGCTGCGGCTAGCCTGAAAGGCGGTGCGCAGCTCTTCGGCAGTGCGATTCAAAATCGTATCCAAATCCAGGCTCTCTCGAACCGTTTCCATCACCCGATTGAGAAGGGCCTCGCGATGGGCCTGACGCAACACCATCGCGTAAAGTTCTGTGCGCTGCACTGCCACCGCGATTTGGGCTGCCAACTGTTGTATCAAGGCTTTGTCTGCATGGTGCCAATGGTGAGGGGCATCGCAATGGTGGGCAATCAGTAGCCCCCAGAGAGGTTGGCCCGCTTGCGATTGCTGTAAATAAATGGGCACCACTAAATTAGCCTGTACTTGCAAGCCTTCCAGCATCTGTCGGTAGCAAGGCGTTAATTGTTCAGCATTGGGCACATCGGCCACCGCATGAACATATTGCTGATCGAGATAGGGGCGATTCCAGTGGCTTTCAAAGCAGGGATCGTAAATGACCTGCCCCTGGATCGATAGATCAATGCGATCAACCGCTTCAATGATCACAGCACCGCTCCCATCAGCGTTGAACTGATAGATGAGCACCCGATTGATCTGAAGTAACTGTTGTATGCCTTCCACCGCAGCCGTGAGAATATCCTCTATTTCCAGGGAGCGATGGATTTGTTCGGTGATGGTGGTCAATAGGCGCTCACGGGTAGATCGTTGGGCTGTATCCCGCTGTAGCTGTAGCTGGGCCGTAATGTCTTGAATCACGACCAAGGCTTCATCCACCTGAAAGGTCGTAATCCGGGCTTTGTAATCGAGCCCTTGGTCTTGGTAGTACAGCGTCTGGTTTGGCCTTGACTCCGATTGTTTTTCGGAATCCATTTTTTGGATCGCCGCTTGAATCCTTTTCTGGATCGGGGACGGCCACGGTAGTGCCTGCTGGTTTGGATGGGTGACCGTTTCCCAACCGGGAGAACGATCAGAATCACTCAGTAGGGTGCCATCATGCCGCAGACGAATAATGCGCTCGGGGATCGCGGTAAAGATATCGGTCAAGGTTTGATTTTGACGTCTGAGAGCGGCTTCAGTGCGGCGGCGTTCTGCAATTTCGTGGCGCAGCGACCGTTGCTGCTCAAGGATTTGAACCTGATGGCGGACCCGTGCTAAAACCTCTGGAGCACTAAAGGGCTTCGCAATGTAATCAGCCCCCCCCACGCTAAAAGCCTTGAGTTTATGGGCCTCACGGTCAAGAGCACTGAGAAAAAGCACTGGAATATGTTGACTGTGGGGATTGGCTTTAAGGTGCTGACACACCTCATACCCATCCATTTCCGGCATGAGGATATCGAGTAGGACCAAGTCTGGACAAGCCCTTGCCACCGTCTCTAATGCCACCCGACCATTCAGCGCCTTACGCACCAGATAGCCTTGGTCTTGTAACAAAGCAGAGAGGGTACGTAGGTTGTTCAAGTGATCATCAACAATCAAAATACTGATGGCTGATCCCTGGTCTATTTTTTGGATCTCAGACAAAGCCCCCGGTGCCAAAAAACGAATTGCAATAGTAGATCTGTCAACGCCGCTCTAATAGCCAATATGTTTCCATTAAGCCGCTCCCTTTAAGGGCAATGGTGCCGCGTCGTTCAAAATGAAACTGGGATGCCAACTTTTCGTGCACCACTGGGGTGACCTGAATCCGACCGGCCATACCTGTTGTTTCCATGCGACTGGCAATATTGACCGTATCTCCCCAAAGATCATAGGCAAATTTACGGCGACCAATGACCCCTGCCATCACGGGACCCATATGCATACCGACCCGTAACTGAAACGGGGTGCCATCAGGGCGATGAAAGTTGCCAATGGCCTGTCGCATATCTATGGCCATGGCAGCCACTGCCTGGAGGTGCTCAACATGTTGGGAAGGGGATGCTTTATCGCGGGCTTTATAACCACTGAGACCACCGGCCAACATGTAGGCATCGCCAATGGTTTTGATTTTTTCTAGATGATAGCGCTCTGCCAATCGATCGAAGGTAGAAAAAACCTCATTGAGCAATTCCACCAATTCTTTGGGGGTCATTTGTCGAGATGCAGCGGTGAATTCGACCAGGTCAGCGAACAGAACCGTGACATTCTCTAAGTCTTCAGCAATGGTGCGAACCCCGGCTTTAAGGCGCTGGGCAATTTGAAAGGGCAGGATATTGATCAGTAAGCGATCGGCCTGTTGCCGCTGCTGCCGTAATTCCATTTCCATAGACCGCCGTTCGGTAATGTCATGGACGATGCCCTCGTAATAGAGAAAGTGACCATTGTTGTCCTCGACCTTATGGAGGGTTTCGCTGACCCAGATGTGGCTGCCGTCTTTACGGAATATTTCTGATTCGGCCCCGGTAATCTTCCCAAATTGACGCAGGTAGGCAACGAGTTCATCCCGGCGTTTGGGCTGGACATAGAGCTGCTTGCCGACGTTGCTAATGGAATCGATTAAATCTTGGGGGGAATCGTAACCATAGATTTGGGCAAGGGCTGGGTTGACTTGTAAATACCCCCCAGCCTCGCTGGTTTGGAAAATTCCTTCCGTGGCATTTTCAAAAATGCTGCGATATTTGGCTTCCGTTTGACGCAGGGCATCCTCTATTTGCTTTCGCTCTCGTACTTCTTTGAGGAGGAGTGCATTTTGCTGGCTTAATTGCTGTCGCCGCCGGGATAAATTGAGTTGATTACGGACCCGAGCCTGGAGTTCATCTCCATGGCAAGGCCAAGCAATATAATCATTGCTCCCAGATTCAAAGGCTTGCACCGCCTCTGTGGCATGGCCTTTACCGACCATGATGATGGGAATATCCCGCGTCGTTGGCTCGGCTTTGAGATATTGGCAGAGGGTAAAGCTATCCGCTGTTTGGGGTGAAATGCCGATGAAGAGCAAATCAGTGGTGCCCGTGGCGAGACGGTTGGGTAAGTCTGGCTCTGGGTCGATGACGGCGGTGTTATAACCGCGATCGCCCAAGTGCTGGCCTAGGGCGATCGCGATCGCCTGATCAGCATGAACAATGAGTAGGGAATTGCCGGGGGATGAATGCGAAGAGGGTGCAGGCGGGGTCATGATAGTTACGATCAGGAATCTCCGTATCCCTATTCTCTCCACAGCATCAAATGTGTGGTTAGGAGTTTGGAATAATCAAGATGTTAACGCCCCCTGTTCGCAATCGGTCGATAGACCGCAATGCTGATTGAGCTTTGGGCCGATAGCAGCCCCAACCCACCCCTTTCTACAGGGCTACGGTCCTTAATCCTGACAGCATTTTAAATGCGCCGACAAATTGTCGCCAAGAGGCTGTTTGAAAAGCCTTATACCGTTAATTCAAAACGTAACCGTCCCCTGAGCGGAGTCGAAGGGGACCTTAGCAGAAGATCTAGCTTCGACTTCGCTCAGCCAGCGTAGTACCAAGGACGCTTACATTCAAAACAGGGACGACCCAGAACGAGCAACGGCAACATCACGGCTCCAACCGATGTACTGGCGACCGACGGTCGTATCCCATACTGGCCTACCCTCTTTTCCAACAGCCTCTAACCATGATCATTACGGTTGCGAGCTTCAAAGGTGGGGTCGGCAAAACCACCACTGCGATCCATCTGGCGGCATTTTTGCAGGGCCACGCAGAAACCCTATTAATTGATGCGGACCCTAATCGTTCGGCCCTGGGCTGGTCTCGCCGGGGGGAATTACCCTTTGCTGTAGTGGATGAATGGCAGCCTGAAACGCTGCTACGGGACTACCCCTACGTTGTTATCGATACCCCAGCCCGCCCGACCCCAGCTGACTTGCGGACCCTCGTTACCCACTGTCATTTGCTGGTTTTGCCGACCACTGCTGATATTCTGGCGCTGGATGCTTTAGTCCTAACGGTGGATCAACTCAAGCTGCTACCCACGGCCCAATACCAAATTTTGCTGACGGCAATCCCCCCGAAACCCAGCAAGG
>CAYGVA010000036.1:0-27313 GCA_964353225.1 uncultured Leptolyngbya sp. | reverse complement strand
ACTCATCGCTGACCGGGCAACTTTGGTTTTGGAATCGGCAAACCCAACTGGGTCGCACCTTTGATGCCTCCACGGGGTTTCGGTTACCCGATGGCTCGATTCGATCACCCGATGCGGCTTGGGTGGCCCAACAGCGGTGGCAATCCCTTTCTGTCGCACAACGCCAGGGCTTTGTCCCCCCTTGCCCAGACTTTGCGGTGGAACTCAAATCCGCGACGGATGATTGGCGCGAGTTGCAAGTCAAGCTGCAAAGCTACATTACCAATGGCCTACGCTTGGGTTGGCTGATTGATCCTCAAGCCCACCTCGTGCTGATTTATCAGCCGGAACAACCGGTGCTCACGGTGAAGGCCCCCACCCAACTGACGGGTGACCCAGTACTACCGGGCTTTGTCTTGGATTTAACGGAGCTATTCAGCGCTTGAACCCCGGATGACGAACCCGCCCCCCACCGACACCTTTGACCTAGGTGACAACGCCGCCCACAACCAGGCGGCCCTGGAGGAATTGACCAGCGCGATCGCCTTTGGTCAGGGGGCCGACACCATCACGCTGCTGTTGGTGCGGTGCAACTATGAGAAACTGCGCGATCTCATGGTGGCCCAGTTGCTGGATCGCCTCACTGGCGAAGATTTGCAAGGGCCGGTGCCGGTGCTGCGGCTGAGCGCCCAAGACCATAACCTCTATGCCCAGATCCGAGCGGTGAGTGAGGCTCAACGGCCAGGGGCGGTGCTGGTGCTCAACACCGAGGGAGTAACCGCCCTGCAAACCCTGCTGGTGGAAATGAACAAGCGCCGGGAGGAGTTTCGCCGCGACTTCCCCTTTCCGCTAGTGCTGTGGTTTACCGATGACGGCTATCACCAGCTTGCCCAATATGCCAACGACTTTGAGAGCGTGGCTGGGGGCGAAACCATCGAGTTTGTGCTGCCCGCTGCCGATTTGGTGCAGGCGTTGCAAGGGGCGGCTCAGCGGATGTTTGGGGCGCTGCTGAACCCCGACAGCACCGATGCCTTTAACCGGCGACTGGTGAACGTGGCGCTGGGCTACCTCAGTACCGAGGAGGTGGCGATCGCCCTCGCTGACTTGCAAACCCAAGACCACCAGCTCGACCCAGATTTGCAGGCCAGCGTCACCTTTGCCCAGGGATTAAACCGGTCGAATCAAGACGCCATCCCCCACTTTCAGCAGAGTGCCGACCATTGGCAGACGCAGCCGGAGAATCCTGAAGCCCAACTCAAGCAGGGTCTGGCGCTGTATTATCTGGGGCGCTCCCGCTACTTGGTGGCCGAAACCGACGCCACCGCTGACTGGGGAGGTGGAAAAGGGCGTGGGGGACATATCGATTTCTTCTGATAGTCAGCAACCTCTTGCTGGGTTAGGAGTCTGGTGACTCAGCGGCCTGATACTGGGCCACCAAATCGGCATAGCTACTCGCCGTTGGGTGCATGCGGGGGTGCAAGAGCCGTGCCACCGGCGTATTACCCTCTAGATGCTCGTGAACAATAGTGTTGACATCATCGGGGGTGACCTGGCAGTACCAGGTATTGTCAGGCATCACCCGCACCGTTGGCCCCGAGCCGCACTGCCCCTGGCACTCACTGCCGCTCACCCGCAGGTTGGGGGCACGATGCCCCTCAAATGCCGCCAGCACCGGCTCAGCACCACTGCGTAGGCAGGAGCGATGTTGACAAACGATAACGAGGTGTCGTCGCGGAGGAGACTCAGCCATGGGTACAAAACCTTAAGGACGATCAAATCAGGACAGTTCTACCCTAGCAATTTTGCCCCGGCGGTAGCGGGGCCAGTCCTGGGCCAGACCTAGACTGATCTGACCTTGTCCGGCTGACGGCCCATCGTTGGGTGGCGAGGGGGCGAAAAGGAGCTGTCCAACCCAGTGGATGGCGCTGAATTCGGACAACAACGATGCCAACGGCTCACAGGGCCTCACGGTACGTCACTGTCATACGGTTGCCGTATCGGGGCACGGCTGGTTGCCCGTGTGGGCATTTGGTTGACGGTTGCGCTAATCTTGGGGGTATCGCTTCTAACGCTACGGAGCTGAACTGAAGCCAGCACCTGGTTCTATTGTCGGCCCAGGGCAGTCTCGCTCTAATCCCACCTTTTGTACTGCGTATCACACCTGAGTGGCTGAGTCATTGCCGTCAGCTTCGCAATGGCAACCACTACATCGCCTCGGCGGCTGAGCGCTGTCAGATCCTGAGGGGTTAGATTCTGCAAAGACCACAGATGCGTACAACCGCTATCTCGG
The DNA here is from genome assembly GCA_964353225.1 of uncultured Leptolyngbya sp. GTDB lineage: Bacteria > Cyanobacteriota > Cyanobacteriia > Phormidesmidales > Phormidesmidaceae > PCC-6406. The sequence continues at coordinate 25,044 of CAYGVA010000036.1, read as the reverse complement.
CTTGTCATCAGCGATGTTGCGTTAAAGCACCGCAGTGATTGCCCCTGATTCAGAGCCGCAAGTCCCATGGTGAGCGCTTTATGGTTTGCCCTGGTGAAGGGTAAGGCCATGGCGAGCCCCATCTGGCTCAAGGTCAATCCCTTGTATAACCGTTAACCGTTATCACCCAACCCTATCCGTGAGGCCCACTTTTGCTCGGCCCTGCTTAGCCAGGGCAGCCATGGGCGCTGCCTTAAGGTCTAGACCACCGCCGCCGCCTTGCCCTCGCGGGTGAGGGAAGGGTGATGGTTGTCAGACTGGCACGTCTCCGTCTGCATCCCTGGAGTCGCCCAGTCATATCTTCTATAGCGGTTCTGCATGGAGACCACTACGGCTCCTGTCGAGTGCCTCAATGGAGAATCGCTATAGTCCTGGCCATTGCCTTGGGTGCTGGTTTGATCGTGCTGTGATGATCTGATAAGGGAATAACCCATCATGAATCTGTTCAAAACGCTGCGCAATTTCGGGGGAGAGGAGACTGACTTTTTTGAGGCCATGCTGCCATTGGTCTGGGGGGCAGGCTCGATCGAGCAACAAACAGAGCACGCACTCTTGGCGATAGTGACCGACCCGATTGGGCCTGGACGGTTGGGCCATGTGAAGTTTCAAGGCACCCAATGGCGGGCGCGATGTGAGCAACCGCTCACCATTCCGGCTGGGGCGACGGTGCGGATCTGCGATCGCTGCCACAGCACCATTTTGGTGGTAGAAACACTGATAACAACGATGACGTTCCAATAAGAAAGCTACGGGTCACCGCAATAGAACCGTATCAGAGGATACATAATGGTGGCTAATGGGGTCATTGCTTAACCCACGCTGCAATGCATATCCCCCTGCCTGTATTCAAGGTGACCCATGACGCTATTGCAAACGCCTACGCTTTCCCCCACCCCAACCAGCCCCTACTGCGAGCCGGAGATGGCCCGTACCCCAGCCCCAGCTTTCGCCGCAGGGCAATGGGTGCAGTTATTAACGCTGCCAAACCCCCTGAGTAGCGATCAGGCCCTCTTGCTTTGTCCCTGTGGTGCCGATCAGTGGGTGACCTGGGTGCCTGATCATGGCGAGGCCGTTGTGAGTCGTCGCCAATTTACCGTGCTGGCCTGAGGGGTCGGTTAGGCCTTGGGGCTAAATGCATCCACGGCAATACGCCAAAAAACTCCTGACATCACTGCCCTGGCCAAAATTTTGGCTGGCATAGCCATCGCCCCCCGCTCGCACCTGCCATTGCACCAGCTTTAGGGCTGGAGACAAGAGGAGCGGGCGCAGAAAGGCATCATCTTGGGGTAGGTTGTGGCCCCAGCCTCGGGTGATAGCCAACTGACCGCCCTGTATAGATAGGCTGGTATAGGCCCAGGCACCGCTATCTTGATGGATCAAGCTACCTTCCATGCCATCAAAGGGCTGATAGTCGGTGAGCCACGGGGCGATCGCCCTGCGCAGGGCGATTTCATCGGCGTCGAAATCGAGGATCAGAAAATAGTGGGGGCCACTGCCTTGGCGCTGAATGTCCCAAAACCAAGGGAGGCTATCGGTGGTCATAGGGCTCGGGCGATAGTCTGGCCAAACCCCTGCAAGACGAGCTGATCAATAGTTCAACCCAGGCGAGACGGATGTACCGTTGTCTCCATAGTGGGGCGGACGGGCGATCGGAGAGTGACTACCGACCATCGCTGGGCTGGGGGCACCGACGGCTAACGGTTGGGCCAGAATCCCTTGGGCTTCAGCCATGTCGGTCAGGGTGGCCTCTTCCAATTCTTCGCGCAGGGTTGGCATCACGGCTAAGGCCCTCGTCCAATCTGGAATCTCGGCTCCGGCTGGATCCTCTAAGTATTGCTCTCCTGCTTGGATGATGAGCTGCTCAAAGGTTTCGATGGTGACTTCTTCTTGGTGGCGATCGTAGTCCAGCCCATTAAAGCGCGCATCGACAAAATATTGTCGCGTCAGGTTTTGGGCTTCACGGCGAAACTTCACCCGCAGCGATCGAATATGGTCACGGGTGATCATTACCTGCTCGGTTTCCATCAGAGTGCGTAGGATCGATTGAAAAATATCCCGGCACATTTTCTGTAGCCCTTCATCGGAGGATTGGCCCAGATCCTGATGCTTATGCTCAAAAATACCCAGGTCCACTTGGGCAATACGTTTGCGGGCGATATTGCGATAGACCTCTGCCAAGAGACCGACTTCTAGCCCCCAGTTGGCGGGAATGCGAGTGTTGAGGGCGAGATCGCTGGTGAGGGCAAATTCCCCAGAAAGGGGGTACCGATAGGCTTCTAGATAGCGCAGGTAATCGAGTTCCCCAAAAATCTGGGCCAAGGACCGGATGAGGGGAATGACAAATAATCGGGTCACTCGACCATGCATCCGGCGGGGATTGGTGCTGAGGCGGGTATAGTAAGCCTTGCTAAAGGCAATACCAAATTCTTGCTCCAGTAGGGGATAGAGCAGTTTGAGGGGATAACTGCGATCGTAGGTCACAATATCCGCATCATGGAGGGCAATGGCGGCGGCCTTTAGGGAGGCGATCCCGATGCCCAGCCAAACGGCGCGGCCCTTACCTCGATGCCCGAGTAAGTCAAGACCACGGTTTTTCAGCTGGGTCAAAATGTTGATAATGCGGGGGCCGTTTTCCCACATCACATAGGTCGGCTGGGGAAGGGGGCGAAAAAACTCGACTGCTTTTTGATACTGCTCGGGGGTATTGGCGTAGAGGCTGATGACAACGGTGTTGACAAAGCGACACTGCGCTAGATGATCGCGAATTTGGGTCAGGGCAGGGCGTTCGAGCTCTTCGTACAGAGAAGGGATCAAGACAGCGGTGGGGAGGGCTTGACTGAGGTCGGTCAAGCGATCGTCTAACCCCAGAAGATCACACCCTAAATCATGGATTGTGGTGATCAAGTCCTGCTTGTAATCCATTCAGCACACCATTCACTAACTGCGCTTTCATCATAAAAAAGCGAGGGGCGATCGCAATGTCGGCATGGTTACCAGTTCTCACTGATCTTGAAATGCGCAAAAAGATTTAAGCTTTCTGGATTCTGCTCGGAACTTAACGGATTTGCGTTAGCGTAACCATCCCTTCAATCGAGAGGCCACTTGGGGACGCCGTAACTTTCGCATGGCTTTCGTTTGAATTTGTCTGACCCGTTCACGGGACAAATTAAACATGCTCCCCACTTCTTCTAGGGTGTGGGTTTCGCCGGTGGCTAAACCATAGCGCAGGGTAATAATATCTTTTTCCCGTTCGGTGAGGACTTCTGCCAAGACACTGGTGATTTCATGACGCATCATCGACTCACTGATCTTGGTTTCAGGAGATTGGGTGCTGCCATCTTCTAGCAGTTCCATCAGTTCCGTATCTTCCCCTTTGCCGACCCGATGATTGAGGGAAAGAGAGCGGCGTCTGACCTGCTGCAAACCCCGTAATTGATCAGCGGTCATGTCTAGGGACTGAGCCAATTCTGTTTCGGTCGGATTCCGTTGCAATTCTCGACGGAGTTCCCGATGGGCTTTTTTGAGCTTGTTGAGCTTTTCAACAATGTGGATGGGCAGTCGAATGGTACGGGCATCATTCGCAATGGTGCGGGTAATGCCTTGGCGAATCCACCAGTAAGCATAGGTCGAAAACTTATAGCCCTTGTCGGGATCAAATTTTTCGGTGGCTCGATTTAAACCCAGGGCACCTTCCTGAATTAAATCGAGGAAAGGGACACCTCGATTGAGATAACGTTTGGCAATGGAGACCACTAAACGAAGGTTAGAGCGGATCATGCGGCGTTTAGCGGCTCGACCCTGATGGAGTTGTTGGCGAACTTGTGCCTCGCCAATCTGGAAGTTCTGGGCAATATCACTTAGGTTCGGTCGGCGCTCGAATTCGGCTTCAAAGGTTTCTTTGAACTCCTCAACTTGACCTAAAAAACGGACCTCTCGGGCCAGCTCAATTTCTTCAGTGGGTTTGAGGAGGGGGTAGCGAGCCATTTCCTTAAAAAAGGCACCCACGGCATCATCAGTGATGGACTTGTGATATCCCGCTAAGGCTAAATCTGCCAATTCTTCGCTACTGGAATAGCGCACCACAACGTCACTATCCTCTTCCCAAGAGAGGTTATCTTTAGCCGCTGGCGTTTCCCCAATCTCACCCGATACTTGTGCATCCCCCAAAGAACTTAGGGTGTTCTCTGGTGCAGTTCCATCTGTCCAGATTTCGGAATTACTTTCAGCAGTATCGAGGGGAGCCGACATAGGTGCGATATCCATGCGAAATATCTTGCGGTTTGAGGCGTTTATACCTGAGTTGCGTACACTATAGCAACCCATTTTTTGAATTAGTTGCTAACAATATCTGTCAATGATCTATAGGTCAAGGCTTTCGGGCTTTTTTGTTGTTGTAACGTTTCTTTGGAATTGTCACCGTATATGAAAGTATTAGGTTTCGCCTAACTGTTATACGGCACATCTTGAAAATTGCACAGATAAATTCTGAGCAAAACAGGACTGCATATTTAAGTGATAAATAAATGGGGGATTAATGATTAGGGGCGGTGGGTGTTTCTCCGGTCCGGAATTAAGCGTGCTAGACCGATAAGGTGTAGAGGTTGTGGTGGGGTGAGGGTTGGCGCAAGGTTTGACTGGGGCGGCGGTGGTGGCAGGCAACCAGGGGGTGGCGTGGGTTGAGGTCTTGGTGGATTGCCCAGGGGCTCAAGGCCTCTATACCTATGGGGTACCTGTGGGTATGGATGTGCAGGTGGGTGATGTTTTGACCGTGCCGTTTGGGGCGCAGCAAGTGGGGGCGATCGCCCTGCGGGCGCTCGATACAATCCCCGATGGCCTTGCAACTAAACAAATCCGTTTGGTGGGAGCGGTGATTAGTTCTGGGGTGTTTCGGCCCACCTATTGGCAGCTTTTAGAAAAAGTTTCTAGCTATTATCAGACGGCTTTGATGGCTGTCATTCGCACGGCCCTGCCACCGGGTTTATTGGGGCGATCGCAGCGGCGGGTTCGATTACTGGCGTTGTCCCCCATCAATAATAGTGAGGACGATTTGCCAGAGTCAGCCCGGTGCGTTTTGGGGCAACTGCGTCAGGCTCCCCAAGGTCACTACAGTTGGCAGTACTTGCAGCAGCAATGCCCTGGGGCAGCCAAGGGCATCCAAGTTTTACGGCAGCGCGGCTGGGCCGAGGGGTATTTGGCCTTGCCCCAGCCCCCCCGACCCCAACAGCGCCAGGCGGTATCGGTGGTGGCCCAACCGCAGCCTGACGATCTAGATCTCACCCCTCGACAGCGAGATGTACTGACCCTGTTGCAGCGGCAGGGGGGCGATCTGTGGCTCTCGGATGCCTTGCAATATTGCCGGACGACCCGTGCCACCCTCAAGGTCTTGGCGGCCAAGGGTTACTTAATTCTGGAGGAGCGGGAGGTATTGCGGCGACCCGACCAGCCGGTGCTAGGGGCGGATCAGCCCAAGCCACTGATGGCTGATCAACAAGCGGCGCTGTCGGCCCTGGTGGCGGTACAGGGGTATGAGACCCTACTGCTCCATGGGGTGACGGGGTCGGGTAAGACGGAGGTGTATTTGCAGGCGATCGCCCCCCGTCTAGCCCAAGGGCAATCGGCCCTGGTGCTGGTGCCCGAAATTGGCCTGACCCCCCAACTCACCGATCGCTTTCGGCAACGATTTGGGGAGCGGGTGTGCGTGTACCACAGTGGCCTGTCCAATGGCGAGCGCTATGACGGCTGGCGACAAATGCTAAGCGGCGAACCCCAGGTGGTGATTGGCACGCGATCGGCGGTGTTTGCCCCTTTGCCAAATTTAGGGATGGTGATCTTAGATGAGGAGCACGACAGTAGCTTTAAGCAAGATCAGCCTGCCCCTTGTTACCACGCTCGCACCGTCGCCCAATGGCGGGCGCAGTTAGAGCATTGTCCCCTGGTGTTGGGTTCGGCCACCCCTTCCCTAGAGAGTTGGGCAACGGTACAGCCCATGGCTGATCATGCAACTGCATCCGACCCACCCTTGGGGAAATATCTCTCGTTGCCCCAGCGGGTTCATGCCCGACCGATGCCGCCGATTACCGTGGTAGATATGCGCCAAGAGCTACAGGCGCAGAACCGCTCGATTTTTAGTCGCACCTTAAAGGCAGCATTGGCAGAGCTGAGCGATCGCCAAGGCCAGGGCATCTTATTTATTCACCGCCGGGGCCATAGTCGATTTGTGTCCTGCCGGTCTTGCGGCCATGTCATCATGTGCCCCCACTGTGATGTGTCCCTGTCCCACCATTTGCCCCATCCCCAGAGCCGGCCGCAATTGCGATGTCACTACTGCGGGTTTGGCCAGATGCAACCCCCCCGTTGCCCCGAGTGCGACTCCCCTTTTCTGAAGCATTTTGGCAGCGGCACCCAACGGGTCGAGCAGGCCCTAAAAGATGAATTTCCCGATTTGCGCTGCCTACGGTTTGATAGCGACACCACCCGAGCCAAGGGAGCCCATCGAGCGCTGCTAACCCGCTTTGCCCAAGGGGGAGCCGATGTGTTGGTGGGCACCCAGATGCTGACCAAAGGGATCGATTTGCCCCAGGTAACAGTGGTAGGAATCGTGGCGGCGGACGGGTTACTATACATGGCCGACTATCGGGCCAGTGAGCGGGCCTTTCAAATTTTGACCCAGGTGGCGGGGCGAGCCGGGCGGGGCGAGCAGCCCGGACGGGTGATTTTGCAGACCTATACCCCCGATCATCCGGTCGTAGAGGCGGTCCAACGCCAAAACGTGACTGCGTTTATTGAGGCAGAGCTGTCCGATCGAGCGGCGTTATCTTATCCGCCGTTGGGGCGGCTGGTTTTGATTCGCATCACCGGGGTCGATCAGGCCCAGGTAGAGCGGGTAGCTCGCGGTTTGGCCACTGGTCTGCAAAGGGATCTTGATGATCAATGGCAAATTTTAGGGCCAGTACCCGCGCCAGTGTTGCGGGTGGCCCGGCGGTATCGCTGGCAGATCCTATTAAAAGGAACCCAGAAAGCGCCGTTACCGGATTTAACGGGGTTAGCCCAGCAGTGTCCTGACCCGGTGAGTGTGACGGTAGATATTGATCCGCTGCACATGTGAGTCACCGGCAGATCCCGATGTTAATCATCGAGTTGAGCCAGTTGGGCAAAGTTGAAGGGGGCTGTGAAGTTGTTGTAGCGGATCCGGAGCCGGTCCTCAAATTGGCTGTCTAGGGCCTCAATGGCATCGGCAAAGTCAGACTCGTCATCCCACGGAATTAAATAAGCGGCGTTATAGATCATGGCATCGGTGAGGGGGTCGTTTTCCACAACGGCACTGGCAAAGGGGTCTAAAACGCGCCGAAAGGCCTCGATAACCTGGGTTTTACGAGATTCCAGTCGCGCTTCAATGGCTTGGCCAATGGAGACCACTTCATCCATGCTCAACACTTTGCCCTCAAGACGATCGCGGTTTTGACGGAGCTGACTGTCTTCGGCCATGAGTTGTTCAAGTTCTTGATCAGCCTGCCAGAGCACCTTGATGCCCACCTCTCGTTTGCCGTCCAGTCGGGCAAATAAACGCTTGAGCCCCTCACTATGGGGGTGAATCAAGTCAGTCATGACCTGCTCCCAAGTCTCGATGATCAGACCAAATTGCAGAGGCAGAAGGGTGCGATCGCCCGCTTGCATAACGGTTTCCAAAACCCGCTCATGGCCCAGTAAATTTTTGCGGCTGGCCAGATAGCGGCTCTGCTGAGCCACCGAATAGAGAAAGACAAACCCATCGATGACGTGGGTTTGGATCGGCTGATCGTCTAACCCCTTCACCGCTGAGGTATCAGGGCCAGGGGCCGGAAAAATGCCGTAGAGATAGAGGAGATCAGCCATGGTCATCACAAGCGATCGCGCCGCGACCTCGATTTAGGTTCATTACGTTAACGGCTTAGAGGTTAACACCAAGCGGAGTTTGGCATGAATTAAATTAAGCTGAGCCAGCCCCAAATCCACCTCTCCCTCAACAACAACCCCCTTATCTAAGAGCCGATCCAGTAATTCTAAAAGGGTGGGCGCGGTCGAGGGCTCGCCAGGGTAGTATTGCCCCTCTCGCGGTAAAAGGGTGCCCATATCCCCCAAATCGATATTGAGATCCGCCGGATCGACCTCAAAAACCTCGCACAGCCGCACGATTTCCGTCTCTAACTTATGGAGACTATCGGATGCTCGCTCTAGGGCAGTATCGTCCAGATCCCCCGTTTCCATCCGGCGAATGACTTGGGCCTCCATCAACTGCCGCACCAACTCCACCACGGTTAAGAGTAAGGGAGCCAGACCCGTATCGGCCTTGTCGCCGGAGGGCAGGAGCGGGCCATCGCCTAGGGGTAAAGGATCGGCAGCCGTCATGGCCGCTGGGGACGATGGGGACGCCGCCGCCGCCCTTGGTGCTGCCAATACCGCCGGGTCTCTTGGGCCATCACCTGGGCATACCCTGACATCATCCGCCCCTGATCAATCAGAGGGCTGGGATTGCCCAAGTCAAGGCTGGGGCAAGATCGAAAACTCGGAATGGTTCGGCTGGTGGCAACATGCTGCATGGTGCGAAGGGTGATCATGGGAATGGTCTCCAGACATTAGGGGGTTGGGGCAACCGGTTATGGCAGCTCTGATGGGGTCGAATCGGCGGCCTTTAAGGCTTTTAGTTCGGTTTCTAGGACTTCGAGGCGGTCTTGCAGCTTGGTATTGGCCTCTAGTAAGGCTTGGGATTGGCTACTGAGGTGCGGATCACTTTCCCACCAGTTAATGCCCATTTCTTTGGCCTTATCGACAGAAGCCACCAATAGGCGAATCTTAATACTGAGTAATTCGGTAGAGCCCACAGACACGGTGATATCCCCAGCAATCACAATGCCCTTATCCAGGACACGCTCCAAGACATCCACCAGGGTGGAGCCTTGGGTGGATGTGGCCATGGTGCTGCGGTTGGAAGATGGGCGAGAAAGGGAGGGTCCGGTCACAATAGGTGTCGAAAAAACATAAGTGGGGTGCAGCGTTGAGCGAGGTAGGGCCAGAAGGACGGCGGCCCTAGGCTATTTCTCTATCAATCTATAAAGATCTTAGAGAGCCCAGATCCGCCGGTGAGAAACAATGCAGGCGTTACCCTAGACGCACCCGATAAACGGCGGGTTTGCCAGACCTATTATCCTTCTCAAGGCGACCGTCTGCCACCAGCGATCGCAGCGCATCCACCGCTTTAAAGCGATTGAGGGACAAAGCCGCCTCAATTTCTGAGAGCTTAGCCTCCCCCGTCTCCTGTAGGTAGGCACAAATATGCTCTTCAACCGGATTATGGAGCGCCACTGCCGTGGCATCAGCATCAGTCCCTTCCCCATCAGAGGACTGGGCTGGGCTCGGAGAAACGGGCTCCACCCCCACCCAATGATCAAACTGATTCCACAGGAGCTGGGTGGCGGCAGGTAGATTTTGGGTTAAACGCGAGAGCAAGATATCGCTACACACATCCCGAAAATCGGCTTCTTCTGGCCGAAAAGGGATGCCGTGCTCATGGCAGATGGTGGCAATCATCAAACAAGGACGCAGACTGCAGGTGCCCTTCTCCTCTAACTGGGTGTGAAAGCCCCGCACCAACTGCACAATGAGCAGGGCAGCAGCAGGCTCAATGCCAATTTTTTGAACCAAAATTTGCTGCTGGGTGAGCTCATCAGGTTCGGGCATATGGAGGGTGATTAAGCGATCTAGGAGCGCATCTTGGGTGCCATGAACACCCGCATACTCTTCTGGGTTAGAGGTGAAAATCGCCCGAAAATGAGGGCTCACCCGCAGATACTCAGGCCGGTTGCCACTGGGGGGCAGCACCAGCAGCTTTTCTTCCAATGCCGAGAGCAGGACGTTATTGACCTCTGGCCGAGACCGGTTGAACTCGTCGTACACCAGGGTAAATCCCTCCCGACAGGCCATGGTCAGGCGAGAATCAACCCAATTGTGGCGCAGTTCATCTTCGACCTTCACCACGCTATGGATGAAATTATCGACCACTTTTTTGCGGGTATATCCCGACTGATTGCCAATCAGGTCGGAGGTTTTAAACTCATCGTCACCAAAGAGCAGCATGATCGGGCGACTGAGTAAGTCAGCCAAATGTAGCGCCAGGGTGGTTTTGCCAGTCCCGGCGGCCCCCCGCAGGTGAACGGCATAGCCAGACTGGAGATAGCGCAGGGCACGGCGAGCCACCCGCTCGACTGTAGGGGTACTGACAAAATTTCGGGGGCGGGCCTGCAACACGGTATTCACGGCATCGGATCCTCTTGGATGAAGTAAGTTCTATCTTTCTGCACAATCAGATCTTTTTGAATGAGCGATCGCAGCGCATCCACCGCCTGAAATCGATTAATTTGCAGTCCCGCCTCAATCTCCGTTAAGCGGGCACCCGAGGCTTGAGTCTGTAGGTGTGTATAAACCCGCTCTTCAATGGAGACCTCAGGGATAGAGGTAGCCTCAGTCGCAGGTGCGGGTTTGCTAGCACCCTGACTTTTTGGTCGTCGGGCGGTACGAGTCGTCGATGTTGTCGTCGTCAAGGGTGCAGTGGGGGTGTTGCCCCACACCAACTGCCTCAAGTTAGCTCGATCCGTCACTAATTGCTGTCGAAAATGGGTAAATTCAACAAAGAGAGCATCCACTGATCGGTGGCGTTGTTCACGGTTGGTGGCCGTAACGTGCTGCTGTTGCAAGCTGAGATCTTCTACAAAGGCCGCTGCATCAGCCAGATGTACCGTAACATCAGCCTTTAAGGCTTCCACATAGGCGGCCAAATTTTGCCTATTGTCTTGCCCCGCCACCATTCGTTCTTGGCCCTGCGCTGCACGTAACGCCTCTGCCTCCGAGTGCAGCGCGACCAGTTGCGCCTGGAGCTGGGCTTGCATGGTCTGCACCGTCGCCTGCAGCTCTGAGGTGTATTGCCCAAGGTCGGTTCGCATCTGTTGGGCTTGGGCTTGGCGGTGTTGCTCCGCCTGGGATAGCTGTTGATAAAGTGCCCTTCCCTTCTCTAAACGGGAGCGGTTCAGGGTATTGAGGTGATCCTGCACATCTCGTCGTCGTTGATTCGCTTCTGCCTGTCGCTGTTGGCTTTGGGCCTGCCACTGCTCGCGGAGTGCCGTCATAGCCGTCATCTCCCTACCATTACTGAATAAATATGGGTCAAGAATGATGCATCTGTATCCCAGTCAAACCTTGGGCGCTACCGCTAAATGATTGCCCGAATAAGAGCCTACCTGCTTGTGGGCAATTGGCAATGACCAACCCCCCACAAACGGTCGGCATGATGGATCAGATGTGGTTTAACTGGAACATCCGGTGACGCTGGTTAGGCTGCAGGCACAGCGGCTTGGGCTGTTAGACCAACGGCCTCAGCATATTTCAGGTAGGTATCAACGGATGCAATCACAACCCGAGCTTCAATGGCGATCAACTCAATACCCACCAGTGATACCCGCACCCAGGCATCAATGACGATACCTTTGTCTAGAATTCGATCGACAACCTCAGCCAAACTAGAGGAGGAATTGACTTTCTCAACAGCCATGTTTTTGAGCCTCAGAATCTATAACCATGTCTAAGCAGTGATGAGCATCGGTCACTAGGATGATCTGTGTAGATTTCCTGTATTTCCGAAATCTCAATACCTGCACGGCCCTAGAGTGCCCACCCCAAAACTGAGATCTCTACATTGTTTAAGAGTTCTCAAATCATTAATATTGCTTGTTAATCAGTAGATAGTCTTCTAAGTAGGCAAGGGGAAAAGCTGCTCTAATTACGGCAATTTATGGGGGCATATCAGTAATAACCGATCACTCACATCCAGGGGCTGATCAAATAGCCCCCAAAAACGACCGGGTAATGATCACAAAAAACAGTCTGATTAGCGCGTGATTTTTTAGCCCCATTCTTGACCACTTGAGAGGCTCGGACGAGCACCTCTACACCGTGATCTCCATCTCAAAAATGCGCCTCCCGTGGTGTTAAGCCCCAACAGCCATAGATCGTCGCTGCGCAGACTGCTGTGTGTACTGCCTCAACAGGGCAATCACAGCCTTTGCCACAGAACGCTGATCGTTCGCATTGACGTCCACAACCGTATTAGGGCTTTGCCGATGGGAGAGCCCTAATGCCCCCACAACGCTGTCCGCACTCCAGGCTCCCTCGCAATCACCATGGGTTAACCCCAACACCATCGGCGCAGATGTCCGCTGTCGCATGAAGCTCATCATGCGGCGGGCCTGCTGAAACTCAGCGGGTCGATTGGCAGGCACCAGCATGATGTAGGCGTGGGTTTTACGGATCAGTAAATCCCACATGAAATCAAATCGGGTCTGCCCTGGCGTGCCATAGAGGTGGAGCACCATGTTCGGATTGAATTGCAGTCGGCCAAAATCGAGGGCAACGGTGGTGTTTTGCTTGAGCTGAGCGGTCTCATCGGTGGCACCGCGATCGGTATTGACCACCTTGATCTCACTAATGGTTTGGATAAAGGTCGATTTACCGGCACCCACCGGACCCGTCACTACTAATCGCATCACTTCCATAGCTCTTAACCTATGCATAAAAGACTAAATTCTGGAGGGATAAGCCGTAAATTTTTCTCGGGCCATCCCTTAAGACAATTCACTTATAAGCAATCTCATAAGCAAGCGTGGCAAATACATTGGGCTCTGCATTCCAGCATTTTTTTCTAATCTCCTTTATATATTTTAATTTTCCAATTCATCAGGCATGTGCTGGGGTACAAAGACATCTCTAGAAAATCAATCTCTAAACAATGCTTTTCAAGAAGCCAGATAAATTTTGCAAAAATGACTGACTAACTGAGGCTTGCTCTGACAAGGTCACTTCCAATTCGGCAGGGGTGGTATCAGGAACCTTGGAGATCGGCACGTCCACTAGGGGCATTTCTTCGAGAAAGCCTGCCACGATTAGGCGGAATGCAGTTTGCTGGATTTTCAGCGTTGGCAAGTGGAGCTGAGCTGCAATATTGCGAATTGAAATACTTCCTTGGGCGAATTCCCACAGTTGCCATTCCAGTTGGTTTAATCGGAATTTAGGTTTTCCCTTGGTGACATTCATAATTCCTGATGTTTCCCCGGGCAGCTTGTCTCGCAAAGCGTCCCAATTTTGGAGTGCCCGCAAGCCCGCAAGCGTGCTCTCTGTGGGAGAGCCAATCAGACCGGTCATTTCAGCAAAGGGAGGCTCGACGTGGTGATCAAACTGAAAGTAGGCATCCGGCAGGGCGAATAAGTTGCGGACCTGTTGCAAGACTTGAATGCGGAAGAGTAGCTTTAGCTGCTCGGCTTCGAGTAAGCCTTGCGCCTTGAGACATAGGCCCAACGGCTGGCCAATGGAGCAAACTTCCATGATGCGACCAGCCGTATAGCTAGTCGCCCAACCCCGCCGCTGAATCAGCGACAGCAACCCCTGGCTATCGGTGCGATTGCTCGCAGCGACAATATGTCCTTGCTTGAACCAAATCAAAGAAATGATTTTCTCCCCAAAGGCACGGGCATCAGGAGATTGCAGAACTAGGCGACCTGACTTCTCTCCTTGCTCCAAGAGTTGGAATAGTTCAGCCAGGGAAAACTCTGAGAGATATCCAGTGAGTTTCATGGGTTTATGCCATATCTAGATTGATTGCAAAGGGTTAGGAACCCAGATGCTAGCAGCGTGTTGAGAAAGCATCTTTGACGGAGATTATTGACATGTCAGCAGTCTGTACTCCCGGCCACCAAAATCCGTCTTAAAATGTCATTCCTACATCAGCAAGAGCTTGAGTTCTGCAATAATCCGCTTAATTTCCAGCATTAGAATCCCCTGCTTTGCACTCTGGTTGGCGAGAACCAGGAAAACAGCATCGTCTCCACAACTGGTCAAAATGCCGTAGCCACTATTGCCTTCTACAAAGATGCGATCGATATCACCTCGCGCCAATTCTTGACCAATGCGCTCTCCCAAAGAAAGGAGTGAGGCTGACATAGCCGCTACCCTTTCTTCGTCCATATTGCCAGGGAGGGTAGAGGCCAGTGGTAAACCATCGGGGGTGACTAAAGCAGCCCCTTGAATATCACTGGTAGCAGAGACAAAATTCTGCAGAATAGTATTGAGCTTTTCGATATTAATAGCCATGGGAAATCTCCTGTCAATAAAGTAAGAAGGGACAAGTTGATCGGCCTATTTGGGATTAGCTATCTGACAAGGGCTGGTATCAAGAATAGATAGGCGAGTTAGGCTAGGATAGAAAATTCAATCACATCGTGATCACTGCCCCGCAGGACTGATTCCACCTGCTTACCCCGCAGCCGCTTGCCCGTAATTTCTTCGATCGCCCCTTGCACTGCCCCGAGGGTATAGCTCAAATTCCGCTCGGAACCTTGGGGCTCCATGGCAGAACAAATGGTCTCTTGGCAATAAACCTTAAAAATGTCCTGGTCTTGGACAATGTTATTGATCAGGCAAAGTCGCGTCCCTTCTTGACCCAGCGCCTGTTGTAGCAGTTGAGTGACTTCCGCCCAATCCGCTTGCTGGCCCGACAAACCTAAACTCGCGGCCAAAGATTTGCCCCGTTGTCGTCCAGCAGCCACTAAAGCAATCATTGCAGCCTTTGCCCCCAGAGCTTCTTCAATGCCCGTAATGACAGCCTTGAAGCAGACAATGCTACTAAAATCCCCCAATTCTTGGCGGATATCATTAGTAACTGGGGTCATAACAGCAGTAGACATTTAGAATCTCCTGAAATACATTGTTTTTGCTTTGAGCAAGCCTCTAGCGTGCTGGATTTAGCGACAGTCCCTAGAAAACTTTTCTGCAAAATTCAGTCATGCCCTCAAAGTATCCAGACAATGTGACAACACCGTGAACATGCACAAAAAGAAATATAAACTAAACCTCTGAGCCTCTAAAATCGCCCCAAAACCTTATGTATCAAGCAAAAAGTCTCTTGCTGCGTTCTTTAAAAATTTAGTCAGGTTACATTAGAAGTTCATTCTTTTCTTTGCAAAAGAATTTATCAAGAAAAATGAAGCCAAGTCTTTTTTTGTTACTCGCATATTGGCATCTCAATGGGGTGCGATCGATGATTTCACACGGGCATCAGGGCATTAGTCAAGTTGTATATCTACTGAATACCCACTTATTTTTTAGAGGCAAAAAATAAGTGGCCTGTTCGACTCCGTATATTCCCTGGCACCTGGGTTGAAATGAGGGGATGCTGATGTCACCCACTGGTGGCGAGCAGCACAATCTGACCCTGCTCGGCAGATCTGGTGGTATGAATTGTGACAAGAATGGGACGTAACGAGGTTGCGGGTACAACGCAGCCCGCGCTGAATATGCAACCTCACGCTCTTCTCTGATGCTCAGACTTGGAATACCCTGGGCGGGGCGGAGTTTAGCCCACCAACAGGTCTTCTTCGGGGTAACGCACCAGGCTCGGGCCATGGTCACCGACTAGGGCCGCCATAAACAATAAGACCCCCACCCGACCCACATACATGGTGGCAATAATTAAAAGCTTCGATAGGGCTGATAATTCTGGGGTGATGCCGGTGGATAACCCGACGGTGGCAAAGGCTGAAACGGCCTCAAACAAGACTTGGAGAAAGTTGAAGTCAGGACTGGAGAAGGCAATTAAGATGGTCATCACGATGACCATGGCTCCAGAACCCACCACGACACTGATCGCTTTTAAGATCCGCCCTGGGGGAATCTCCCGCTGATAGGCTAGGACTTCTTCATTACCTCGCAACACGGTGCGGGTGCAGATTAGCAGAACACTGGCGGTGGTGGTTTTGATGCCGCCCCCTGTGCTGCCGGGGCTGGCACCAATGAACATCAAGGCCACCATGAAAAATAGTGAGGCATCGTGCATGCTGCCGATGTCAATGGAGTTAAACCCAGCTGTGCGGGCAATGACGGATTGAAACCAGGCGGCGGTCAGCTTTTCACCCAGATTAAAGCTGGCTAGGGTCTCGGGATTGGCATATTCGGCAAGAAAGAACATGGCGGTGCCCGCGAGCAGCAGCAGCACGGTTGAGCTGGTGACAAGCTTGAAGTGCAGAGAAAAGACCACCCGCTCGCAGCAGCCTTGGATGCGATCGCGCAGCCACAAAAAAGCCTCCATAATCACCTGGTAGCCAATCCCGCCAGCAATTACCAGGATAGTGATGGCCCAGTTCACCCCTGGAGCATGAACGTATTGCATTAAGCTATCGGCGAATAGGCTGAAACCAGCATTATTAAACGCACTGATACTGTGAAAAATCGAAAGCCATAGCCCCCGACCCACCCCAAAATCACGGCTGAAGGTGGGGAATAATCCAACAATTCCGCCAATTTCGAAGATCAAGGTCATGCCAATGATCGAGGTAATCAGAGATTTAGCCCCGGCTAAGGCTTGGGTATCCATGGACTGTTGGATAGCGAGGCGATCGCGCAACCCCAGTCGCCGCCCTAAAATAACAAGCAAAAATGAGGTGGCCGTCATATACCCTAACCCCCCCACCTGAATCAGCACCAAAATAATGGCCTGACCCAGGGGCGAAAAGTAGCTGCCTGTATCCACCACGATCAGCCCCGTGACGCAGACGGCAGAAGTGGCCGTAAACAAAGCCACAATCGGATCATTCCAACTGCCGGTGGCCGTGGCTAAGGGCAGCCACAACAAAAACGTGCCCACTACGATCAGGGCGAGGAACCCCGCACAGATGGTGCGCGGCACGGTCATTTTGAATGGAGACATGGGCAGTGGGGATGGGGGCTGAGCAGCTGTCAAAGCTGTGCTGATGTGTCCTTGATCTTTCCACGGACTGTTGCTGCCGACTACACTGCGAGGGAAACCAGTCCTAGGTCCTATGGCAGCCGATCTTTATCAGCGGATTCAGGCCTTTTACGACAGCTCCTCCTCTCTGTGGGAAGACCTCTGGGGGGAACATATGCACCATGGCTACTATGGCCCGACCGGTCGTCATCGTAAAGGGCAGCACCAAGCCCAAATCGATCTGATCGATATGATGCTGCACTGGGGCCAGGTGTCCGAGGCGACCCGAGTGTTAGATGCGGGCTGTGGCATCGGTGGCAGTGCGCTCTATCTAGCAGAATCCTTGGCCTGCACCGTAAAAGGGATCACCCTGAGCCCCGTGCAGGCCGCTCGGGCAACAGAACGGGCGGCCGCTGCGGGTTTGGCAGATCGCGTCAGCTTTGAGGTGAGCGATGTGCTGCACACCCCCTTCCCCGATCAATCCTTTGATCTGATTTGGTCCATGGAAAGCGGCGAGCATTACCCTGACAAGGCTCAATTTTTTCGAGAAAGTTACCGGTTGCTAAAGCCGGGGGGGCATTTGCTCATGGCCACCTGGTGCCACCGCCCCACCCAATCGCTGGCAGGTCCCCTCACCTGGGCCGAAGAACAGCACTTAGCCGCGCTGTACCAGGTCTACCATTTGCCCTATGTCTTGTCGGTGCCCGCCTATAGTCGTTTGGCAGCGCAGGCTGGGTTGCAATCTATACAAACCGCAGATTGGTCCGATGCCGTAGCAGCATTTTGGGATGCGGTAATTGGTTCGGTCTTTCAATGGGAGGCGATCGCCGGTCTGGTCCAAGCGGGTTTACCCACGGTGCAAGGGGCCTTGGCCCTGGGGTTAATGCAATGGGGGTTCCAGCGGGGGTTGATTCGCTATGGGGTCCTCTGTGCCCAAAAACCATCGCCCTAGGCGGTCTCCCAGAGCATGGTTTTGACCCGTCTTGCCCTGTCGGTAGAGCCAGCCCATTGGCTGGCTCTACCGACGTTTGGCTTTTGCCAACAGCGGTGAGCATCATGGGGCTGCCAATTATGGCGCTTGCTCAGCCTGCCCACAATCGTAAAGGCGCACTAGGGCTGCCGATGCATAGTTGCGTAGGGCCGGGGTGTTGGGCTGAAAGGCGGTTCCCACCTCATTCAAGGGGGTTGCCACTTGGCAATAACCAGACATCAGGGTGATCAAGTCCTCACCCCAGTGACCACTGATATCGGAGAAGCTCCGGGCCTCGTGGGTCGGCTCTAAATTGGCCTGCAAGCCCACCAACGTGCGCTCATACTCAGCGGTGCGCCGCAGCATGGCCATCAGCTCCACCCGCGTTACCGATGCCGAGGGGCGGAAGGTACCGGTTTGATCACCACTGACAATGCCTGTACTTTTGGCAAAGTCAATTTTGGCGGCGCTCCAGCGGTTCGCGGGTACATCTGGGAAAGGGGCTTGGCTGGTTTGGGTTGGTACGGTGATGTTGGGTTGTTTACTCACGAGGGCTTCAACCACCATCGAAACCGCCTGCTCACGGGTGACCTGCTCGCGGGGTTTGAAGGTGCCATCCTGGAAACCGGAAACCACCCCAATTTCTACGGCCCGAGCAATTTCAGTGGCATAGACATCGCCGCGAATATCGGGGAAAGGCAAGTCAACCAATGGTTCTGTAGGCGTCGTTGGGGTCGTGGGTGGGGTAATGACCACGTCGCCGCCCTCTGCTAGGAGCTGAGCGAGGGTGGCTTCGTTGGTCAGATAGTTATGGCCTAAGGTCTGTCCTTCAAAGGTGCGTTTGGTGACGCGCCAGCCAGGGTTCAGAATGATTTGGGTGAAACCCGTGCTGCTGATGCCACCGGTGCGGCCAATTTGGAGGGGGGTGCTGCGATCGGAGGGTACGCCTAAGAGCACCAACTCTTCTCCACTTTCGCGAATCTGCAGCCGATAGCGGATGCCAAGATCTTCATTGGCCGTGCGGATCGAATAGCCATTGGTGTCAGATGCCCGTCCACAAATGCCAGAGAAATCAAAGGTGGTCCACAGGGGGTTCACTTCCCCTGGGCTAGCGCCAATAATTTCAAAGCAGGGGCGATCGTCTCTGATCTGTTCAACGATATAAAGCTGATGGGGGCGCAGGCGACTCCCTGGCGCAGAGACTAAGAGGACACGGCTTTGATCCAACTCCTGAGTGCCATAGGTTTGCGCTAAGGCCTCCCCTAAGCTGCCAAACACCCCGAGGCCAATAGCCGCTAGGGCCACTGCATGTCGTCTAATTGATAATTTCATAGTTCACCGGTAGAGCGTTCACAGGTTTGCAGAGACGAGGATCGGCTGGGCGATGTGCCCTAGAAGATACCCCACAAGGACACCTTGTGAATTGTCTGTTCGCTTTGCCCAAAGATTTAGGTAAAGCGTCACCCCCTGCATAGGTATACGGTACAAATCGTAGGGGACAGCAGGATGAAAACTCCCAAGCTTTTTCGGATTTGGGGATATCCACGGTTTTGGCGGGATTTTGGCGGGGGTGGCAAATATGGGGATGGTGTGGGTGCGACCTGTCTTGCCTGCTACCGGCCCCAGGTCCCCAATCACCGTTAATGTTTACTTGAGTTTCCCTTGGCGCGCAGGTATTCTGCCAGGGCTGCCATCAGACCTGAGGCCAAGATCAGCAAGACACTCAGGGCATTCATGTCGGGTTTGATGCCAGTGCGAATGCGGCTAAAAATTTCGATCGGTAACGGGTTCGCACCACCACCAGCGGTAAAGCTGGAAATCAATAAATCATCAATGCTGAGGACAAAGGCGAGCAGGCAACCAGAGACGATCGCTGGCATTAGCTCTGGCAACAGCACCTTGATCAACGCCTGGACGGGGTTGGCTCCCAAATCGAGCGCGGCTTCTTCCAGATTGGGATCGATGCTACTCAATCGGCTAGAGACCACCACCGCAATATAGGCGAGGCAAAACACCATGTGGGCGGCAATGATGGTCCAGATGCTGAGGGGAACGGCGATAGAGGCCAGAAATACCAGGGTTGCTACGGCGATCGCGATATCGGGGATGATCAGCGGCAGGTAAGCAACCCCTTGGTATAGGGATTTGCCGGGAAAGGTATATTTCGCTAGACCTAGGGCCATGAGGGTGCCCACTACCGCCGAAATGCCGACCGCCACTATCGCGATAAAAAGGGTGTCTTGCAGGGCGCTTAAGAGGCGCGAGTCTTGGAACAGGGCCTCATACCATCGCAAACTAAACCCCTGCCACACCGAGGTATAGCGACTGGAGTCATTGAAGCTATAAACCCCCAACACCACGATCGGGATGTACATAAACCCATACATCACGACCGTCAGTGCCCCTTGCCACGTAAAGGGGAGCCGCAGTCGGTTGTTTGATTGGGTTAATCCCATGGGGTTGCCTTATTCATTAGGGACTTAGGGAGCCGCCGTTCAAAGATGCATCCACCGCTGCCTTAGGCTTCAGCAATGGAGTCGCGATCGCCATATTTCAGCAGCAGGGCAATGGCTAAGCTGACGGCCAAAATCAGCACCATACTTAGGGCTGAGCCCAGCCCCCAGTTACGGGTAATGCCCAAAAACTGGTTATAGATCAGCCGCGAGATGGTCAT
Organism: uncultured Leptolyngbya sp.; assembly: GCA_964353225.1. GTDB lineage: Bacteria > Cyanobacteriota > Cyanobacteriia > Phormidesmidales > Phormidesmidaceae > PCC-6406. Next base: position 4,563 of record CAYGVA010000036.1, on the reverse strand, counting down.
ACTAGAGGCCCCACCCAGGAGGGTCGGCACCACGAAGTCACCCATGCTGGTAATAAAGACCAGCAAGCAACCTGCCGCGATCCCCGGCAGACTCTGGGGCACCGTCACTTTCAAAAAGGTCTGGCTGGGTCTCGCCCCCAAATCAGCTGAGGCTTCTAGCAGGGCGCGATCGAGCTTCTCCAATGACGCGTAAAGAATCAGCACCATGTAGGGCAAAAAATTGTACACCAAGCCAATGAGGACAGCAGTCGAGGTATAGAGCCAGTCCTGGGTCGGTAACGGTATACCGATAATGCTGCTAATCCATTCAATAAAACTGTTGAGTAGCCCACTGGGACGGAGTAGGCTACTCCAGGCATAGGACCGCAATAGAGATGAGGTCCATAGGGGCAAGACAAAGGCGACAACGAGCAAATTACGCCAGCGCTGGGGGGCCATTAAAGCCAGCCAGTAGGCCACTGGAAACCCGATTAATAAACAGGCCACCGTGGTGGTGACGGCGTAGTATAGCGATCGCCCAATCACCTGCATATAAACCGGAATAAAAGCTGCATCCCAGGGATTAAACACCTGGGAGTAATTGCCCAGGCCATAACCGGTCGTGGCCTCCCCTGGGCGTAGACCTGGCACCAGACTAATATCTAGAATCAGCAGGGTCGGCAACACCAAAAACAACACTAGCCATAGACCCGAAGGGGCAAGCAGCGCTAGCGGTCCGACCCAGGTTGACCGGAGCCGCCCGAGCATACCGAGCGGCTTTTGGGGTGAACTCTGGGGTTCAGGGGAAGACACAATGGCCATGGGCGCTCCTAAGCGCTGGTAAGTTGGGTCCAGTACTCGTCATAGAGGTCATTGGCCTCTTTACCAATAGGCGCAATGCCTTCACAAACCGCCAAGATGTCCTCAGGGGGGAAGAGGTCTTCGTTGTTTTTCAAATCATCGGACAGCATGTCCAAAGACTTAGCATTGGGGGTGGCGAAGTACAGGCTCTCGACGGCAAAGGTAGATACCTCTGGCTCCAGCATGAAATTGATCCATTCATAGGCTGCGTCCACATTGGGGGCTGAGGTGGGCACCACAATGGTGTCAGTCCAGACTGAGGAGCCACTAGCGGGGACAATATATTCCATACGATCGTCTTCTAGGGTAAGGGCGATCGCATCCACCGAGTAGGCCATCACAATCGATAAATCGCCACCGAGTAAAGCATCCTCATAGCCAAAGGACATAAATTTGGCCAAGGCAGGCTTGATTTCCACCAAGCGCTCATAGGCCTCTTCCAGTTCCCCCGGATCCGTAGAGTTATAGGAATAACCCAGGGACTTGAGGACGGCCCCCATGGTCTCGCGCACATCTTCCAACAAGGTCATCTGACGGGCTAGGGAAGATTGATTGTCCCAGAGATAGTTCCAGTCGTCGGGGGTACCCGAGACCGCATCCTTGTTGTAGAGCAGACCGGTAGTACCCCAGCTAAAGGGGACGCTATGGGCATTCTTGGGGTCGTAGACCGGACTCTGCCACTTGTCGAGCATGTTTTCCATGCCGGTGAGGCGAGCGGAATCGAGTTCAGTCAACATGTCCAGCTCGATCATCTGCTGCACCATGTAGTCCGAAGGATAAATCAAACTATAGGCTTCGCCCCCCCCCGCTTGCATCTTGGCCAACATAGTTTCATTGGAGTCATAGATATCGACAATCACATCGATACCCGTTTTCTCAGTGAATTTGGCAGCCAATTCATCGTTGGTGTAGTCGGCCCAAGTGTAGATGTGCAGGGTTTTAGAATCGCCCTCTCCCCCCGTGGTTGCTTCTGTGTCATCGCTTTGGACATCGCTGATGCCCGTGCGGCAGTTTGACAGAGCGACCCCGGCCACGGCAGCGGCTGTACCTTGTAAAAACCGACGGCGAGTCGGATTTAAGCGACGAGACGGGCTAGAAAAAAGGGATGGCTTGCGGGGCACGACGGTTCTCCTTAGGTGTTAATAGAGATAAAGGTGTGAAAACGATTTGCGGTTTAAAAGCACTTAATCCCAGCGGGTTAGAAGGCTAATACTCTTTAATTTTGAATTTCGGAATTAAGAACGCAAGGTATCAGTCTGGGCCGGACTCGTCAACTCTCCCTGGTCGCCCGTAGCTAGGGCCAGACAATCGGTGGGTAGCCAATGCACGTAGACCCTGGTTTCCACTGCGAGCTGGGCACCGGTACGATTGGGTTGTAAGACGGTGAGGCAGTCCCCATTATCAAGCTGTACTCGGCAGTGTAAATGGGTGCCCAGATACATTTTGTGTTGCACGAAGCCAGAATAGCAGTTGCCTGATTCGGCGGGCGCTGACTGACTCAGGTGAATTTTCTCAGGACGAATGCTGACCACTACCTGCTTCAGGGCCTGGGGATCTGCCGATCGCTGCACTAGGACCGTGAGGCCCGTCTGGGTCTTGACCCGCATCACCCGGCCATCGAGATAGTCCACCTGGCCTTGCAGTAAGTTGGTGTCGCCAATAAAGTCCGCCACAAACGGTGTGCGCGGCGATTCATAGATCTCGCTCGGGCTGCCCACTTGGGCAATTTTACCGGCCTGCATAACGGCAATGCGATCGGATAAAGACAGGGCCTCTTCTTGATCGTGGGTGACCATTACGAAGGTAATGCCCAATTTCTGATGCAGGTTCGAGAGCTCCACCTGCATTTCTTTGCGTAGCTTTAGGTCCAAGGCTCCCAGGGGTTCGTCTAGCAGCATCACCGCCGGTCGGTTGACGAGGGCTCGGGCGAGGGCGACCCGCTGCCGTTGCCCCCCAGAGAGCTGTTTGGGGTAGCGGCGGGCAAAGTCTTCCATCTTGACCAGCTTGAGGGCATCGGCCACCTGCTGTTTCATTTGTTTTTTGGCCAAGCCCTTAATCCTTAGGCCAAACGCAATGTTGTCCCAAACGTTGAGGTGATTGAACAGGGCATAGCTTTGAAAAACAGTATTGACCGATCGCTGATAGGGGGGCACCCATTCCATGTGGCGACCCTGAATCAGTACCGCCCCCTGGGTCGGTTGCTCGAACCCAGCAATCAGACGCAGGGTGGTGGTTTTGCCGCAGCCAGACGGTCCCAAAATGCTAAAGAATTCCCCTTGATGCACCTGCAAGTCAATGGCATCGACAGCGGCTGCCCCCTCAAATACCTTGGAGACCTGCCGGAGCTCAACATCAAGGGTGGGGATAGATGTGGTGGACGCCGAGCTGGGAGAAATCGTCTGAGCCATGGCGATGAAATTCTCTAAATGGCAGCAAACCCCTTTGGGAGCTAGGGATTATCGTGTTTGGATCATGCCCTGATTGCAACCCGGATTTAGGTCACATCCTACAAGCATTGAGCCAGTCCCTTCCAATGAAAGAACTGATGCCCCCTGAAGCAATGTATACGGCGTAACAGTTGCCCATGAGTTCTGACCGGACAGGGTCCTTTCAGCCTGCTCCCCTCAACCAGGATGCTACGGTTCTAGGGGTGTGACCGCTAAACTGGTAACGATATGCAAGCTTGTTTCCCCTCGGGAAGATGACCCTCACCCTACCGCCCACCACTAATTTTCGCCGCGACAGCAAGCGTACCGTTGGCAAACAGTTCCAATCGGTGATCTTGATGATCATTGTCTCGGGGTTGATGTTTGGGGGTATTGGTACCCGGTTGGCACAACTGCAATTGGTGAATGGCGATCGCAATCGCCAACTGGCCGAAAATAATCGCATTCGCCTGGTGCCAAAGCGTCCGGCCCGAGGGGCCATCCTTGATCGCAATGGCAAAGTGCTCGCGGGCAGTCGCCTGTCCCATTCGGTTTCAATTTGGCCCATCGCCCTACCCAAATCAGAATGGCCCAAGGTGGTGACCCGCTTAGCCCAGATTTTGTCTGTGCCCCCCGACTCAATTCAACAAAAGCTCGACCAGGCAGGGTACGAATCAATTGAATCGATCACCGTGGCGCGGGGCATTAGCCCCAGTCAGGCTACGGCCTTGGCCGAGTACAGTGCAGAACTACCAGGGGTGCGCCTCGAAGGGGAGGCGGTACGGAACTACCCCAATGGGGACCTCGCAGCCCACGTGCTGGGGTACACCGGCGAGATTACAGACACTGAACTAGAAGAGAAAGTCGAATCAGGCTATCGCCTCGGGGACATCGTGGGTCAAATGGGGGCCGAGGCCGCCTTTGAAAGCCAGTTGCGGGGCCAGTGGGGCGGTCAGCAGGTGGAGGTCGATAGCGCCGGTCGGGTGCTGCGGATCCTGGGGGATAAACCGGCGGTATCGGGCAACGACATCCGCCTCACCATTGATCTCAAACTGCAAAAGGCAGCGGAAGCGGCCCTGGGGGATCTGCGGGGAGCGGTGGTGGCCATTGATCCCCGTGATGGGGCGGTTTTGGCCATGGTCAGTCGCCCTACCTTTGACCCCAATATTTTCACCGGCAATATTAGCGATGCCCAATGGACCCAATTGCAGGGGCAGGAGTATCCCTTCGTGAACCGAGCTCTGCAGGGATTTGCCCCCGCCAGCACCTTCAAGATTGTCACCACCGTTGCGGGGAT
>CAYGVA010000035.1:0-27756 GCA_964353225.1 uncultured Leptolyngbya sp. | reverse complement strand
AAAAAGTTCGGTTTTGAGGCTCCATGGCAACCTGATTTAGGTGCGATTGCCCTGAGACATAAATCGATTCGCCAAAATTCTAGATAATCACAATAAAATCAATTTAGAAGCTCAAAAATTAATGTCAGATATTCCCCATTTACCGCTTACCTATGAACATGACCTGTTTTCTTCAGAGGGCCACCAAAATACTATTGATAAAGTCTGTGCCTACCTAGGTGTTTCAAGCTTTCAGGGAAAAACAAATATGAAACGTGTTTCGGCACAGAAATTATCTGATGATGTCAGTAATTTTGATGAGATAATTAAATTTTTGCAAGCCAGCTCATACGCTCAGCATATGAATTTTAATTGCTAAAAATATTTGTTTTCAACGGTGGTTTCGATGTGGTTTTTGAGATGAATATTCATGATAGATAATATCGCTCAAACTAATATCCAACTCTATAATCAATTGCAAAAACAAGGGTATAGCCTAGATGAACTAATGCTGGTCAAGCAAGCCTATGAGTTGGCAAAAACTCTGGTTTCTGGACAGTATAGGGCGAATGGTCAGCCGACGATATGTCACTTTATCGGAGTGGCCAGCATCGTCGCACACCTAGGATTGTCTGGGGAATTTGTTGCCACAGGACTACTACACAATATTTATAGTGTGGGCAATTTCGGTGATGGGCTTTACCACCAAGTCAGGGATAGTCAGCGCCATCTGGTGCGCAGCACGGCGGGCAAATTAGTAGAAGACTTGATCATTCGTTTCTTTTTGTCTGCCAGAATAAAACCACGAACCCTCAAAAAAATCAGTCGTACGGTACAGCACCTGGATGAAATCGAGCGAAAGCTCCTAATCATTGATTTTGCTGATCGCTTAGAGAAATATGTGGATTTAGGGGAGCTGTACTCCGCTGACAATGATTGGGTCATCGGTTTCGATCGTGAGCATCGCGATGAGTTATTAGCGATTGCGCGACATCTTGAGGTTCCCGGACTCGCGAATATGTTGTCTGCTGCAATTGATGAAGCGGCGCATATGGAAACCAAAATTCCAGACGTATTACGCTCCGTCAGTCCTCAAGATGACCATCTCGGAGCATTTCAGAATGGTCCATTTGGAGAATTAATCGTGCCCTTGTCATGTCGATATCGTATCCGGCCTCGCTTGGCAAGAATGTTTCAAGCACGATTTTGGAGATTGCGGGCAACGCTACGGACGTATCCCATTATTAGGACTGTAAAACGATTTTGGAGACGTGATCTGGGGTCTAGAGTTGTTCCTAAGTGGTAAAAAGACGGATCTGTCCCATACGTCACGCTGGCTAGCCAGATCTCCTGATTCAATCCATGTGACCCCTAGCTCAACGAATTTATGATTTGGTGAGGGTCCGTTCTGAGGCACCGGGTTGAGAGCATCGAATGCGGTATACCGAGGTGCAAGCGGTAATGTACAGGCTGCAATTGTCATGGTCGCCCCAAGTGCAATTCGAAGGTTGTTCGCGCAGCACGATCGTCCCAAGATGCTGCCCGCTGGCATCAAACACCCAGATCCCACCGGGGCCTGTGCAATACAGGTTCCCCTGGCTATCTACCGTCATGCCATCGGGGGAGCCTGACTTGTCGCTGGCCATGTTGTAAAACAGCCGTCCATTGCTCAAGGTTCCGTCGGGTTGCACGTCAAACACCCTCACATGCCGTCGTTTTGATGAGTCGTCGATATAGAGTTGCGTGCCATCGAGATTAAAGGCGAGGCCATTGGGGCGATCAAAATCATCGACGACCCTGGTCAGGTGTCCATCTGGCGAAATGTGGTAAACCCCTTGCACCGGTTGCTGTTGCTGGTGGGGCTTGATGCCATAGGGTGGATCGGTGAAATAAATCGAGTCATCCTTGGCAACCACCACATCATTTGGACTATTGAGGGGCTTGCCCTCAAAGGTGTGGGCCAGGACTGTAATCGTGCCATCGAACTCGGTGCGGGTGACGCGACGGTTGCCATGTTCACAGACGATTAAGCGACCTTGGCGATCGCTGGTCAACCCATTGGCATGGCCACTGGGTTGCCGAAAAATGGAAACCCCACCATCGGACTCTAATTGGTAAATGGTGTCGGCTGGAATATCACTAAATAAGAGAACTCCTCCTGAGTGATGCCAGATCGGACCTTCTGTAAATCGAAAGCCTGTGGCGAGGCGATTGATTTGACGTGGGGACTGAAATAAGCTCTGGAATTCGGGTGTTTTTGGCTGAAATCGAGGCCATATTAGCTGCTTCTGAATCGCCTTTTGAATACGCTTAAACGACCGCTTTAAACGAGACATAGATACCTTGAGAAATCACTACCGAAATCGGATGCCAATCACGCCGTATCGGATGGTTTTAGGGGTGGCTTTCCGGAGGATGCTGGACAATCCGGTAGCCATAAAGCGATAAACCCGCATCTATTTTCAAAATGGTACCCGTCGTAAATCTAGAAAAGTAATCTGAAGCCAGATAAACCGCAGCCCTGCCAATGTAGCAAGGGTTAATGGACGTGCCTCGCAATGGTGTATAGGGATGGGGTTTTGGATTGCCCGCTTCATCTTCTGAGACCCAGCCTGGGGCAATACCATTGACGCGAATATTATGGCCAGATAACTCAATGGCCAATTCTTTGATCGCCATCGCTAAAGCAGCCTTGGAGCTACTGTAGGGGATTGACCGAGAAAGCACAGATTGATGCATTGAAGTGATAAATAAAATTGTCCCTAAAATGCCATTTTTAATCATCATATTGGCAATTTCATGGGTTAATGCCATCGGCGATAAAATATTAATATCGAAGATCTCTCTGAATTGGTCTCCGGCCAATCCTTTGAGGCCAATTTGTTTGGGTGTTATGCCTAAATTGTTCACTAAAATATCAATCTGCAAACCTTCATCTCTGAGGATTTGCACTAGATTTTCGAGTGATGGTGCGTGGGTAATGTCAAGCGTAAAAGCATGATGGTTAACGTTCATCGCTTGCATGTCAACTTGCAAGCGATCACAGGCAACTGGGTCAATATCCACCACGATTATGTTGGCCCCCTGCTGGGCCATCTCTAGGGCGATCGCACGGCCAATATTTTTGCCTCCCCCCGTAATCAGCGCGGTTTTTCCAGAGAGCAGCTTCTGTCCGTTACTTTCTATCGTAGGAGCCTGCTGTGGATTGGCAGAGGCAAGTTTTGGGGTGGGTGTTGACCGGCTTGAAGGCCATGAAATGGTGTGAGTCAACCGTTTTAAGTCGCTGATTTTTTCGCGTATGAGCTGTTTGAAATACCTGGCAAGTTGATGCATTAAATCTGATACTTGAATTTTGCTTTCCATTAGGTACCCAACCCAGTTGGATATCTCTAGTCCATGGCTACGTCTGGGTAGCCTAAGATATCCTGAGGCGTAGGAGCCTCAGAATGTAGGGTCTTTACCCAGACCACAGGGCTTAATCTCACCCCCAGACCTTTCCCCGTGAATCCACAAGAATTTCACCTATCGATTACGCCCCTAGGGGACGATCGCTACCTGATCCGCACGGAGGATATGGCTGCGGGGGTACCGGTGGCAGAAGCGCAGGTCGATTGGCCGGTGGATCAATGGTTGAAACGATCGCAACCGGCCATGGATGACCCGATTTTGGGGTTGTTGCAGGGGCGATCGCCCACCGCTGCCAGCGCTAGCTCAGACCTCAATCAGCTGGGACATGATCTTTATGAGGCCCTCTTTCACCAAGACTTTATCCGTGAAAGCTGGTCTCGGGCTCAGGGTATTGCCCAACATCGCCGCCAAATTTTGCGCTTACGCTTGGGGTTTAAAGATAGTCGCCTACAGCGATTGCCTTGGGAGGTGTTGCAGAGCCACGGCAAGTCTTTAGCCACACGGGTTGATCTCACCTTTGCCCGGTACTCCGCAGACTTAATGGCCGCCCAAGCGGCCCAGCCCTTGAACCTGCCCACAGGGGACACCGCCTTGCAGGTCTTGATGGTGATTGCCAACCCCGATGACCAAGCGCGCTTAAACCTGTGCCAAGAGGTGCGCGACATTCAGGCCAGTTTGCAACCCGCCCCCGGAGAAGACTCTCGGGTCGAGATTACGGTGTTAGAGCAGCCCGATCGCAGCGCCCTCACCCAGGCGCTAGAGCAGGGGCATTATCAAGTGCTGCATTATGCCGGTCACAGTGACTTTGGTGAAACCGGCGGTGATCTCCATCTGGTGAACCAAAAAACGGGCCTAACCGAACGCCTAACCGGTGAAGATTTGGCAGGACTATTGGTCAACAACCAAATCTGTTTAGCGGTCTTTAACTCTTGCCGCAGCGGCCATACGGCTGGGGATGACGCTGAAATGGATTGGCGACAGCAAAATCTCGTGCAAGCGCTGGTCAATCGGGGGGTACAAAGCGTCATCGCCATGGCCGAACGCATTCCCGATCAGGTGGCCATTCAATTTACCCAGTTACTCTACAAAAACATTCAACGGGGTTACCCGATTGATTTGAGTTTGGGACGCACCCGGCAGGGACTGGTTTCAGCGTTTAGTTCTAGCCAGCATTATTGGGCCTTACCCGTTCTATACCTGCAACCCGAGTTTGACGGCTACCTTACCCAACAGGACCGGGCAACTGCTGCGCCCCTCGACCCCTGGCAGATCGATAATTGGCCTGCCCCCTCACCATCAGAGGCATCGCCTACCGCGACAAATGGGGCCGAGATGGGGGCGATCGCATTGCTAGAAACCCTAACCCCCGAGAGCGATACTGGCGATCAGACCCTTGTCGAGTCTGATGCCAACTTGCTGGAGTTGGTGGAGCAGCTCTCCCAACCGACCACAGCAGCGGACGACCCCCCAATCGCGGCGAATCAGGCAGAGGTGTTGGTGCCAGAGACCCAGCCCCACAGTCGTCTCGGTCTCTATCCCGCCCTGCCGGAAAACCCGAGCTACCGCCAGTTACCCCTGAGTGAGCAGGCTGAGCCAGCGGATTCAGCGGAGACGCCTGCGCCCCACGGTGCCCTCGGAGCACCACAGCCCTCCCTGGCGCGGCAAAAACTATCTGAGAAATCTCTGTTGGCTTGGGTTGGCTTAGGCGCAGTGGGGTTGGTCGGCACCTTGGTGTTGGCGGTGTTTACCGCGCAAAAAGCAGGGTTATTTTCAGCGGTTGTTTCCCCACCCGAAGAGGTAGCCACCGTTTTAAGCCAAGATCCAGACATATTACTGACCCAGGCCCAGCAGGACTTAAGTCAAAAAAACTATGCAGAAGCCAGTAAAAAGTTGGGGCGTTTTCTAGATCAAGAGATCGTCGCTCGATATGACGGGAATTCCCTCAATACCGTGGCGACGGTCTTAGACCCCCACGACGACGCTCAGATTCTCTTGGTCAAAGGGCGGGCTTATTGGCAACTGTATTTGCAACTGGATGAAGAGTTGGACAGTAATATTGACCCCACAAAACGCGAACTCAAAAGACAAGCCCTTGAGACGGCCATCCAACTCTGGAAAGCCCTCACCGAACAACGCCCTAGCAATATTGAGGGACAGGTCGCGTTAGGGTTTGCCTACTACGAAGATACGAAGACTGATACCGCTTTGGAGGCTTGGCAGCGGGCAGAAGCCATAGAAGTTGAGCAGCGAAACAGCCGTGGTGAGCCGGATAATCAGGCCTTCGTTAACCCCGTTGCGACCTATGCCTATGCAGGCTTGGCCATGGTGTATTGGCAATATACCGATGATGCCGATCCAGAGACCGCTGCGGCTCAGCAGGCATTTGCCACGGACTATTTCTTGGATTTACAGGCCAGTGACGATTTTGACAAGGTCGATCCGGATGCCCTTGCCGCTGCCGTGACCGCTGCGCAAAATCCCTATGCTTGGCTCTGGACGAATACGGCGCTGCGGGATTGGGGGCAAGTGTATGGGGCGTTCTCAAATTGATGCGTCTTGCCCCCCGACGATCATCAATGGCTGTGGTTATGGCTGTGGCTGTGGCTAAATTCGGCGGCGGCAACCGCCACTGCTGGGCTGGGTCCTAATTGATATTGGTGGCGGATAAAGTCCATGATGGTGTGCAGCCCCTCACGGGTTTTGAGGTTGGTAAAGACAAAGGGGCGATCGCCGCGCATTTTTTGGGTGTCTCGCCGCATGACGGCCAGATCCGCGCCCACATAGGTGGCCAGATCAATTTTGTTAATCACCAGCACGTCTGAGCGGGTAATGCCGGGACCACCCTTACGGGGGATTTTGTCTCCGGCGGCGACATCAATGACATACAGCGTCATGTCTACCAACTCAGGGCTGAAGGTGGCGGCCAGATTGTCGCCCCCGCTTTCCACAAAAATAATGTCAGGGGAAAATCGATTCACTAACTGGTCAATGGCCTCTAGGTTGATGGAGGCATCGTCACGGATGGCGGAATGGGGGCAACCTCCGGTTTCAATGCCGATGATGCGATCGCGCCCCAGGGCCTCACTGCGCACCAAAAATTGGGCATCTTCCTGGGTGTAAATATCATTGGTGACCACCGCTAGCTCATAGGTGGCGCGCATGGCTTTGCACAGGGCGTCAATGAGCGCCGTCTTCCCCGAACCAACGGGGCCAGCGACGCCAACTCTAAAGGGCTTTTTTACCACGGGGCACCTCAAGACAATCGAATTTTAGTTAGACGGTATTGTAAGGGCTTTATTCCCCTACGGTCTGTGTTTCTAGGGCATTCTTAACTGCAACTTAACTCCGGAACAGCCGACTATACTGGGTTTCGTGCTGCATACTAGCGAGGGATAAGCCCCAACTACAGGCCAGCAGCTGATCATCCGATAGGGCTTGCACCTGTTGAGTTGCCTGTTGTAGTGGCCCAGTCAATTGTCGCAAGAGCCGCTGACCTTGGGTTTGGCCCAGGGGCACCAAACGGACCCCCGCACTGATTAAATTGGTAGCCCAGCTTTGCAGGTAAACCAGGGTGGTTTCTGATGGGGGCAGTTGCCAGAGGGCGGCGGTGATGCCAAAGGCGATCGCAAAGTTGCAGCGCTGCGATCGCAAGTTATCTGGGAGTGGGTCTAACCCCGCTGGGTCTAGATCGCCCACGAGGCGCAACAGCGATCGCCCCATTTGCCAGCTTTGGTTCCGCAGTTCTTCCCCATCCCGCACCGCCGAGAGCCAGTCATTCCAATGTTCCAGGGTTTCTCCATCCTGGTTTTGCCAAGCCTCAAAGGCCCGCACCATCACCGCTGCTTCTAAGCGAATGGTCCCTTGTTGTAATTCACCGTTGAGCCAGTGGGCCAAGGCATTTACATCGGTAATCTGACCCTGGTGGACGAGGGTCTCGATGCCTTCTGAATAGCTGTAGGCCCCGATGGGGAGGGCCGGACTGGCCAATTGCAGCAGACTCAATAGGGCAGTGGTAGAGGGCGGCGTTGCAACCATAGGAAAATCAACGAAATAATTCAGCGATGATCGGAGGAGATGACCTAGAATAGCTCGCTATAGCAGTCGCCAGTCCGGTTAGGACAAGACTGCGAGCCACTTTGCTTTTACGCTCAAGATCAGAGCGATCCTAGGTGTCCTAAGCACAGTGGCCAGCGCTATAGAACTGAGGCCGTGCGCTTTGACTGCTGTACAACCTTCTGCGATATCGTCCCAGGCCCAGTCCTGGCATGGCCAAGCCCATCTCACGTACCAAAGACAAGGGGCCAAAACAATTCCCCTGGTCCAAACCCAAGCCCCGTTGAAGGTGCAGAAACCCTTTTATCCAGAGGGGCCTCAGACCTGCCATACGGTGCTGCTCCACACTGCTGGCGGCATGGTAGGGAGCGATCGCCTATCTATCAATATCAACCTAGAGACCGACACCGAAGCGCTGGTGACCACCGCCGCCGCCGCCAAAATTTACAGTGATCATCCCCAGCAGCTCCCAGCCCAGATTCAGGGCCATGTCCAGGTGGGTCCAGGCGCTTGCCTAGAGTGGTTTCCCCAAGAAACCATTGTGTTTGAGGGGGCTCATTATCACCCCCATTGGCGAATCGATTTAGCCCCAGGCGCTAATTGGGTCGGCTGGGACATTCTGCGGCTGGGGCGCACGGCCCGAGGGGAACGGTTTAGTCGGGGCGAAGTACGGTCTCACCTGGGGGTTTTTCAAAACCAGCGGCCTCTCTGGATCGATCCCCAACGGTTATCGGGTAGTGAGTTGCTGTGGTCGAGCCCCCAAGCCTTGGACCAATGTCCCGTGCTAGCGACCTTGGCTTGGGTCGGGCAACAGCCAGAGGTGGCTTGGGTGAATGCAGCGAGGGACTGTGGTGCTGAGCTAATCCAGCGGGGAACCTGGGGGGTAACGCGCTTACAGCAGGGCCTGTTATGCCGCTATCGAGGCCATTCCAGCGCTGAGGCTCGGCGGTGGTTTGAGGCGGTATGGCACCAGATTCGGCCCCATTATTTAGGGCGAAGTGCCGTGTCGCCGAGGGTTTGGCAGCGTTAGAGCGACGTGCTGCCACAGATCGCGCCATCGCCATTGGCCTTGTCTATTTGCCTTGTTATGTTAGAGCGCGTTTATAGCTGCCCTGGTCAGAACCCTTCCAGCACGATCTTGCCCCGTGCCGTGCCGCTTTCGATTTGGGCATGGACCGCGCGCAGGGTCGCCGCGTCGATTTTGCCTGCGACTTCGGTGGCGGTGGAACGGATGCGGCCCGCATCGACCAGGGCCGCCACTTCGTTCAAGAGCTTGCCCTGTTCCGCCATATCGGGGGTGCTAAAGAGCGATCGCGTAAACATCAATTCCCAGTGCAGCGACACCGCTTTGGTTTTCAGTGGTTTGGCATCGAGCACCGCCGGGTCATCGATCAGGCCAAACCGGCCCTGGGGCGCGATCAGTTCGACAATATCGGCCCAATGATCGTCGGTGTGGGTGGTGGAGAACACAAAACCGGGGGCACCCAGCCCCAAAGCCTCCACCTGGGGGGCCAAGGGCTGGCGGTGGTCGAGGATGTAATGGGCACCGCATTCACGCACCCAATCCTGGGTTTCAGGACGCGACGCCGTGGCAATCACCGTCAGGTCGGTCAAAGCCCGCAGCAGTTGAATGGTGATCGAGCCCACGCCACCGGCACCGCCGATCAGCAAAATGACATTGCCGCCTTGGGGGGTGGGGCGGTTCACATCGAGCCGGTCAAACAGCATCTCCCAGGCGGTGATTGCCGTCAGGGGCAGGGCGGCGGCTTCCCCATCGCTGAGGCTGGCCGGTTTGCGGCCAACGATGCGCTCATCGACTAGGTGATATTCGCTATTGGTGCCGGGTCGCACCAGGGAACCGGCATAGAACACCGCATCCCCCGGTTTGAAATGCTGCACCTCAGGCCCCACGGCCTCGACAACCCCAGCCGCGTCAAACCCCAGGATCCCCCATTCCCCCGCTGCCGGGGGCCTAGCGAGTCTGAGCTTGGTGTCCACAGGGTTCACCGACACCGCGTTGACCTTGACCAGCAAATCGCGGCCTTCGGCCTTGGGCATCTCCAGGGTGATGTCCTGCAAGGCATCGTCGCGGTCAATGGGACCAGGGGTGCGATAAGCAACGGCTTTCATAGACAGATTTTGCTCTTATTGAAACAAGCTCAACTGTGCGGGTTGATTTGAGAAAACGAGGCCCTTGTCCAAACAGGTCAGTGCCTCAAGGATATTGCACCCGAGCCGCCGAGCAAACTCGACGGGCACAGCGTTCCCGATTTGCTTATGAATGTCGCGTTTGTTATGACCAAGGAACGCCCAATCGTCAGGAAAAGTCTGCAAGCGTGCGTATTCACGATGGGTAAAGGCGCGGAGGCGAGACGCTTGTATCCGCCATAACGTTACGTCTGAATTGGGATTGCGGATGTGCTTGCCGTTTTCGCGGTCTTTGGTTTCCCGTCGAGCAACAACGTTACCCTGCGCCCAACCCCATATAGTGGCCGTATCCACAGCGGGAAACGGATCATCGAATGACCGAATTGGGTTGCCATCTGAAGCAGTGCGAGAGAATCGAACCGGCACCACGTCTTCGGTAGACGAGAATAATTCTCCAGTTTCTTTATGCACGGCACTGCGAAATCCCCAAGCTGGATCGTGATTTGGCAAGCAAGGGGGCTGATTACTGTCGTTTGCCAAATCAAATAAGTGATTGCGAATCCCTGTCGCCGTCGCATCGGGAAGGGGAAGATGGTAACCCTGTGGGGCTTCATGTAGGAACGCCACAAACACAAAACGTCGGCGCGTTTGAGGCACACCATGAAAACACATTTTAAAGATGCCGTAATGCACGACATAGCCGATGTCCTGAAGTTCCCGCGTGATCTGCTGGGCAAAAGGCGTCCCTGTTTCCGGGCTCTTCATGGTCCGAAGATTTAGGACGTTCTCAATCACAATGACGCGGGGGTGGTTTTCCGCAGCCAGACGAACAACATGTTTGTAGAGTTGATTGCGTGGGTCAGAATCCTGACGGTTACCGCCGAGGGAGAATCCTTGGCAGGGAACGCCTGCTAGCAACACATCAGCAGTCCTCGCGTTAGAAAGTGAATAATCGCGGAGGTCTGCCTGTGACACCCCCCATGTGGGTCGATTCGCTGCAAGGGTTTGAACTGCAAAAGGCTCTATGTCCATAGAGTGCTGGTGCTTGAAACCCGCTAGCTCAAATCCGAGGTCAAGGCCGCCTGCACCTGTACAAAGGCCGTGAATAGTAAATGCGCTTGTCAAGTCTGTACATCCTGCCTGAGCTGTACGTCTGGACCCGGTGAAGAATCTGGCCGATAGGCTACGAATCTATGCTGCCGTCTGGCGTGGGGATTCTTGCGCCAAGTCGCTTGCAACTCGTTTGTCGTTAGGTCGAACGCGTAACCGCCCATGATTTGGTCTGCTTCGGACCTGACGATCTCGCCCCGTTTCACCATATTGCCACTGACTGACCAAGCAGCAGGGAGTATCAATGTCACTTGCCGTTCGACGCCCTCTAGCAGACCATAGGGCGTTGGGGCTACGTACATCTTGCGGTCCCTGAGCAGAATGTCACCGTAGCTGCCCATTCCACGAATGCTTTTGTTCTTATGGACATATGCATCATCAGCATTCAAGAAAGAGCCGTGACACAGCACGAGGTCGAAGACAGGGTATTTGTTTGTGTCGGGTTGAGCTGGGTATCGACCAAAGACGTATACGATTTGCCGACCTCGGTAAATGCCATGGGGAATTTGACTGTTGCAGTCATAGTTGGCAACACGACCGGGAACACCGAGTCCTTTGATTTCATAACCGACAGGGGTGTGAACTAGCCGGAAGTCCGGGTACGTATTCCGTCCAGGTTCATCGAAGTCTAAAGCTTGTGACTCCAGCAGGGCTTTGAACCAATTTTGGAAATGGAATTCTTTGTCCTGTTGGCTTGAACGTCGAATCAGAACGCCATTGGCGATCGCTGTTGACGCTTCAACGAATACTGAACACACGGAATTGGAAAGTGCGTCGAACGCCATTATTCTAAATCTGCCATAAGCTGTTGGGTTTAGATTTTCAGGCCAATCCCCGTTTAGCAAGCGCTTCAGAGGCCAAGATTTGCAATTTAAATGTGTGGCAACTTAGCATTTGGTTTTGCAGGGAATAAACCTGTAGAGACAGCACATGTGCTGTCTCTACAGGGGTTGCAGGTTGTTAGGAAAAGGGGTGCAACCCAAAGGGTGCCGAGATTATGAAAGCATGCCTGCGCTAAACCCGCGCCACCCCCGCATCCCGTGCCGCCTGCTGCACCGCCGCTGATACCGCCGGGGCCACCCGCGCGTCAAACACCGACGGAATGATGTGCTCCGCATTCAGTTCGGTGGGGCAAACCAACGCCGCGATCGCGTGGGCCGCTTCCAAATACATCGTGGTGGTGATCGCTTCCGCTCGGCAGTCCAATGCGCCCCGCAACACCCCAGGGAACGCCAACACATTGTTGATCTGGTTGGGGTAATCGCTGCGCCCCGTCGCCATCACCGCCACAATATCCGCCACCAGCTCCGGTTGGATTTCCGGGATGGGGTTGGCCATGGCAAACACGATGGGCTCAGCCGCCATGGATTTCACCATCTCCACCGTCACCACCCCCGGCGCACTCACCCCCAGAAACACATCCGCTTGCTGCATGGCATCGGCGAGGGTGCCCGATTCATCCACGGCAAAGGCTTGCTTTTGGGGATTCAGATCGGTGCGATCGCCGCTAATAATTCCCTTGGAATCACACATCAAAATGGTTTGGGCTCCCGATTTTTGCAGGAGGTGGGCGATCGCCACCCCGGCTGCCCCGGCCCCATTAATCACAATGCGAATCGTCTCGATGGATTTATTCACCAGCTTCAGGGCATTGGTCAGCGCCGCCAGCACCACGATCGCCGTACCATGCTGATCGTCATGGAAAACTGGGATATCCAGCTCCTGCCGCAGCCGCGCCTCAATCTCAAAGCAGCGGGGGGCGCTGATATCTTCGAGGTTGACGCCTCCAAATACCGGGGCAATCCGCTTCACCGTCTCAACAATCTCGTCGGTATCTTGGGTGTCGAGACACACCGGAAAGGCATCCAGCCCCGCAAATTCCTTAAATAGCAGCGCCTTGCCTTCCATCACTGGCAAAGCCCCAGCGGGGCCGAGATTCCCCAGGCCCAACACGGCACTGCCATCGGTGACGATGGCGATGGTGTTGCCCTTGATGGTGAGGTCATAGACCCGCTCGGGTTGCGCCGCGATCTCCTTACACACCCGACCCACCCCTGGGGTGTAGGCCATGGCCAGGTCATCTTGATTGTTGACGGCGATTTTACTTTCGACGCTGATTTTGCCGCCGTGGTGGAGCCGAAAGGTGCGATCTTCGACCGCCAGCACCTCAATGGTCTGTAGGTCTCGCACCGCCGTCACGATGGCTTCGGCATGTTCGCTGCTGGCGGCATCGATGCTAATTTCTCTGACTACATATTTACGGGTGCGCTCTAACAGCCGCACGTCCTCAAGGTTGCCCTGGGCGGTGGCGATCGCTTGGGTCACCTGGGCCAACATGCCACTCTGATTGGGCAGTTTGAGACGCATCGTTAGGCCGTAGCTGGAGTTCGGGGTCAGGTGAACCATAGTTAAATGCTGGAATAGTGCTAATAGAGACAGGGGCAGGCCGAGGGTGAGGCCGGACTTAAAGAAATGTTAGGTCTATTTGGCTTCGCCGTGCCCTGGGATGGGGCTAAAGTGGAGGATCACAGGCCCTATCCTGATTGTCCCCTCTGTCCTAAACGCGATGCCCAGTCTTTACACTGACATTGAAATCAATGCCCCTCGGGCGGCGGTTTGGGAGGCGTTGGTTCGCAAGGATCAGTGGCGGTTTTGGAATACGTTTCTCTACGACGGAGATTCGACCATCCCCTTTCACCAAGGGCAAGAGGTGTTTTTGCTGGTGCGCCGCCTCGAAGAGGATGAAGCGACGGAATTTGAGCCCCTGATTACCCTCGTCCAGCCAGGGGTGTGTTTGCGCTGGCTGGCCCACATGCCGGGGTTTAAAAGTGAGCAGGTGTTTGAGTTGCAGGATCTAGGGCCGAGTCGCACCAAATATATCCATCGGGAGCGCTTTACAGGGGTGCTCGCCCGAGTGTTTTTGCCCTTTATGCGCCAGGACGAAAAGCTGGGTATTCGGCGCATGGCGCACCAGCTAAAGCGCCATGTGGAGCGGCAGGCTTATCGGGAGTATCGGCAACGGAGGGGCGATCGCCCCCGAACCACCCGAGATGATCGGCCCAGCCAGTATTAACGTCCCCCGATCGCTTGCCCTGCCAACCAGCCCGTCGTCCAAGCGCTCTGAAAATTAAAGCCCCCTGTCACCCCGTCAATATCCAGCACCTCCCCCGCCAAAAACAGACCCGGACAGCGGCGGCTCTGGAGGGTTTTGAAATCGACCTCGGAGAGTGTCACGCCGCCACAGGTGACGAATTCGTCTTTAAAGACGCCCTTACCGGCGATCGCAAATTGCCCCCGGCTGATCTGGTCCACCAGCGCATTCAGTCCCTTCTTGGGTAGATTGGCCCAGGTCAGGGTGTCCGCCAGACCGGCCCGCTGCACCAGATAGACCCAGAGACGTCGGGGTAAGGGCACGGGGCAATGGTTCACAATGGCGCGTTTGGGCACCTGATCGCGGGCGGTTTGCAATTGGGCTCGTACCTCATCCATGGTCATGGCCGGGAGCCAATTCACCTGTAGCGTCCCCCGGTAGCGCTGCTCATGGAGCGATCGCGCCCCCCAGGCCGACAATTTCAGCACGGCGGGGCCACTCAAGCCCCAATGGGTGATCAGCAGCGGCCCGGTTTGGGTGAGGGGTTTGGTGTTCGGCAGCAAGAGCTTCAGATCCACCGGCTCCACCGAGACCCCCGCCAAGGCCCGCAGCGATCGATCCGCCACATTAAAGGTAAATAGAGACGGCACCGGAGCCAGGATCTTGTGGCCCAGACTGGCGGCAATGCGATGGCCCTGGGGGCTACTGCCCGTCGCCAGCAGCAAGCCTTGGCAGTGCAGGGTTTCCCGCGATCGCAAAGTCACCGTAAACCCTGCGTCATCTCGGGTGACCTGACTAACGGCGGCTTTGACCCGGAGGGTTACCCCGAGCCGTCGGGCTTCTCGCTGCAAGCAATCCACAATCGTGGCCGAGTCATCGGTCACCGGAAACATGCGGCCATCGGCTTCGATTTTGAGCTTTACCCCCCGGTCCTGAAACCAGTCCACGGTGTTGCGGGGCTGAAAGCGGGTAAAGGCCCCCCGCAAAGCTTTGCCGCCGCGCGGGTAGTGGGTAACCAGTTGGGCCGGTTCAAAACAATGATGGGTGACATTGCAGCGCCCCCCACCGGAAATACGGACCTTAGCCAAGGGCTCTGGACCCGCCTCTAGCAGGGTGACCTGGGCCTGAGGCGCAGCTCTAGCCGCCGCGATCGCCCCAAAAAAGCCCGCCGCCCCACCGCCGATGACAATAATTTGAGGAGAGTTCACGACTTCTGTCCTGGATGGGGGAGAATTCAAAATTCAAAAAAGCGGTTTATGGCAGTAGCGATTTTAATTTTGCCTTTTGAATTTTGAACTTTGAATTTTCAACTGAAATACTGCCGCACAATCTCAACGATGCGCTCAGACGCTTTGCCATCCCCAAAGGGATTCACTGCTTTGGCCATGACTTCATAGGCAGTGGAGTCACTGAGCAGTTCAGATGCGGCGCTGGTAATGGCCTCTGGATCGGTACCCACCAGCTTGGCGGTGCCCGCCGCGATCGCTTCAGGCCGTTCCGTCGTCTCCCGCAACACCAGCACCGGTTTCCCCAATCCGGGGGCCTCTTCTTGCAAGCCACCAGAATCGGTCAGCAGCAGGGTACAACGCTGCATCGCCCCGACGAGCTGACTATAGTCCAGCGGTTCACACAAAAAGGCGCGGGGATGATTCCCCAGGCGGGCTTGCAGCGGCTCTCGCACCGTGGGGTTGCGGTGTAGGGGCAGCAGCAGGGCCGTATCGGGGAAGCGATCCAACAGGGTCAAAAAGCCGGTGGCGATATCTTGCAGGGGCTCGCCCCAGTTTTCACGGCGATGCACCGTCGAGAGCATCACCCGGTGAGCGTCCCAATCCAGACCAGGGATGGGACATTCGGGCCGCTGACCAGCAACGGTGAGCAGCGCGTCAATAACGGTGTTGCCAGTTTGGTGAATCTGCCCCACCACCCCAGACTTATGCAGGTGCCCCACAGCGGTTTCGGTGGGGGCAAAATGCAGTCGGGTAATTTGCGACACCAAGCGGCGGTTGGCCTCTTCGGGGAAGGGGTTGAGCAGGTCATCGGTGCGCAGCCCCGCTTCCACATGGCCCACGGGAATTTGCTGATAAAAGGCGGCGAGGGCGGCGGCAAAGGCGGTGGTGGTATCCCCCTGGGCAATGACGAGCTGGGGTTGCAAGCGCTGAAAACAGGTTTCTAACCCTTGAAGGCTGCGGCAGGTAATGTCGGTAAGACTCTGCTTCGGCTGCATGATGTCCAGATCTTCATTCGCCGTAATCTGAAACAGATCCATCACCTGGGCCACCATTTCGCGATGCTGGCCCGTGAGCACCACGCGGGTCTCGAAGCCCGCCGCCTGCTGAAAGGCTTTAATCACCGGGGCCAGCTTAATCGCTTCGGGGCGGGTGCCGAGGGTAATGCAAACGCGGATAGGGGTCGATGTCATTCTGTCTAGGAGAGGGGCGGGGCCGAGAGGATCTGTCCAGATTGTGCCGTAGCGACTGCGCTCAATCCATTTAGAGCCCTCCTATGATGCCATGGTCCACCGTCCACCTGGCAAAATAAGGGTTGACCCGATCGGAGATGTCATGGCCCATACGATTACCCTCACAGCAGCGGCATTGGCACAGCTAGATTTAGCCCCCGCGATCGCAGTGCTGGAGCCGGTGTTGGCCCAGGGGCAAATTTTAGATCCTGACATCAAGCTCAAGTTTGAAATTGATTTCCCTCGGGACCCCACTGATCCGAGGGAATTATCCGAAATACCGGAAGTGCGCTTGTGGTTTATTCGCCTCGACAGTCTCTACCCTTGGCTACCGCTGGTGCTGGATTGGGAGGCGGGGGAACTGGCCCGCTACGCGGCGATGCTGGTGCCCCACCAGTTCAGCCCCTCGGAGGGGATTCGCTACAACCCGGAGGGGTTGGAGATTTTTGTGATGGGCAAGATTTTTGTGATCAGCCAGTGGCTACAAACCCAAGGGGAACCATCGACAACGCGGTTGAAGTTTATGACCCAAATGTTGGGTTATGACATTGATGATGGGTTGTTTGAGTTATTGGGGCGATGAAGCGCTGGGGAGATCGTCGGTTTTAGGGGACCGGTGATGACGACAGTTAACCCCCATTCGCCGGACCACCAGTCCTGATCAAAGCTCATCTCCGTTCTCGCAGTATCCTGATTGCATCAATACCCCTATCTTTCCTAAGGCCATGGATACTGAACGCTATACCCCTCCCGTCAGCCAATTGCTCACCTACGGTGATTGTAAAAAGTGGGGGAAACAATGGCCGGATTATGTACAGGAACTAGGGGTAACGTCTGAGCATATCCCTCAGTTAATCCAACTGATGACAGATGAGGCGCTGTGGGTTGCCGACTCTGACAGCCCAGAAGTTTGGGCCACGGCCCATGCTTGGCGAGTGCTAGCTCAGCTTCAAGCGGTAGAGGCCATAGCGCCGTTGCTGGCGCTCTTTGCTGAGCATGAGGACGACGAGTACTTAAATAGCGAAACTCCCCAAGTCATAGCGGCAGTCGGGCCAGCGGTTTTACCGCAGCTACCGTCCCACTTAGAGAGTCGGCGGCTCTCAGAATGGGCTAAGGTCGCCATAGCTTTAGGGATTCGTAGAATTGGCGAGCAGTATCCGGACAGCCAACCGGCTTGTATCGAACTGCTGCAGAAGCAGCTCAAGGCTTACCGCACCAATGGCGATGGGCTCAACAGTTGGCTGGTGGCTGGCCTGGTTACGTTTAAGGCCTTAGATGCGGTGCCTTTGATCGAAGAGGTGTATGCCAAGGGCGATATTGATGAGATGTGCGCCGGGACTTGGCCCCGTGTGCAGGTGGACTTAGGCCTGAAGCAAGAATCGGATTTCAGCCGCAAGGACTTTGTGCCAGCCTTTGCCCGCCAGATTCGGGAATCATTCTTTGGCGGTATTTTGGGCAATGCTGGGGATTCTGACCTACCGCCCGATTTCACAGCTCTAGCAGGGGAAGGACCACTGAAGTTTGGTGCAGGTTTTTTGAAAGCGCCGAAGGGGGCTAGTGCCAAGAAAATCGAGGGGTTTGGTCAGGGTGGTTTAGGAACTGGGAAAAAGGCGAAGAAAAAGAAGAAGCGAAAATAGGTGGAAGCTGGCGTGTCATGGTAACCGTCCCACACATTACGCTGGCTGAGCGGAGTCGAAGCCAGATCTCCCGAAAAAGTCCCCTTCGACTCCGCTCAGGGGACGGTTACCGTGTCATGACATTCATAACCGGCCACCACCAAATGGAACGGGTATATAAAACAGCAGATATTAGGTTGGGCATGGCCCACCACATTAATCTTTGTTTTTTATAAGGGTAACGATGAGCCATGCCCAACCTACGACTATGAATTGATGATGGGTTGTTTGAATTGTTGGGGCGATCGTAGTTTCTAGGAGGTCAGCCATGACGGCAGTATTAACCCCTACCCGCCATCAAGTCATGCTCCATGGCGTGAGTTGGGCCACCTACCAAGGGTTGATTCGCGATTTGGAATCAGAGCCAGGAAAACGCTTGACCTATGACCATGGAACCTTAGAGATTATGGTGCCGCTGCCTCCCCATGAAAGCTATAAGAGCCGTTTGGGTCGCCTTGTAGAAGTCACGACTGAAGAAACCAACACCGAGATTGCTAGCTTGGGCTCTACGACTTGGAGTCGGGAGGATTTAGAGAAGGGCTTGGAAGCGGATAAGTGTTACTACATTCAGAACGAACAGCTTGTCCGGGGGAAAGCGACGATCGATCTCAGCACCGATCCACCTCCAGATTTAGTGATTGAGGTTGATATCACCAGTAGTTCGATGGATCGCCTAGTGATCTACAAGGTGATTGGTGTGCCGGAGGTGTGGCGCTTTGATGGCAAAAATCTGACGATCTACCATTTGGTGCAGGGTGAATACCTTGTCCAGGCGGCATCTATTGTGCTGCCTGTGCTACGGCAAGACGATATTTTGCGGTTCTTGCAGAGCAGCCAAACGATGGGGGAGACCAGTTGGGTGAGGGGGTTTCGTCAGTGGGTTAGAGAACAGATTTTTCAGCAAAGTTCGGACATTTAAGAGGGTGAGGTCCGGCTTACATGGGTGGACCGTCCAAAGAAAATAACGCATCACCACTAGATAGATATAGTCTGTAATCAGAGGGATTATTACACCGAAGCATTCCACCTAATTATCTATATCAGGGTGTTATGCAGACGTATTTTCACCTAACCACCCGTATGGGGGTGTTATGCAGAAAAATTCCTCCTAATAAATAGTTGTCTGGATTGCTAGACAGTGCTGAGATCAATGCTTAAATCAACTTAACGTAATCCACCAAAATGAGTTGTTCTCGCGCTTTTGGCTATTGGTCTAAATCTCGTCTATATGAATATTTTTGATCGCTCCAAACATGTCTACGTCTCTCCCGAATTTGAAGAGATCATCAAGGACACTATACGCTTTTTGAATGGAACACCTGTGCATTCAATCTCCATTCCGGAGCGTTTTAATGGCACGGGTGTTTATGCAATCTATTGCATTTCTAAAACTGGAATATATTCAAAATTTCATTCAATTAACAGAACTGCATTTCGTATTCCTATCTATGTTGGAAAAGCAGTACCCAAAGGTTGGAGGCAAGCTAGGCAGTCGCTATCTACAGATACTAAAAGTTACGAGCTAAACAACAGGGTTAGGGAACATGGCAGAAGTATCGATCTTGGAGAAGGCTTGGATAAATCTGATTTCTTTTGCCGATTCATGATTCTTGAAGGAAAAGAAAGTGATTTAATTGGCACCGTAGAAGCTGCGCTAATTAGAAAATACCAACCTATTTGGAATACTTTGATCGATGGATTTGGAAATCACGATCCTGGCAAAGGTAGATATGAACAGGCTAAATCAGACTGGGATGTTTGTCATCCAGGGCGTTCTTGGGCTGGCAAGTGCCGAGGCGCACATGCTAGTAAAGAAGAACTGTTGAAAAGTATCGAAAATTTTATGTCTGGATTGAGTAGTGAAGAAGATGCCTAAGTTGTCTTGTTTAGAGTTGTTTGCAGGTGCAGGTGGACTAGCAAAAGGCTTGGAGATGGCTGGAATTCAGCATAAAGCTTTTGTTGAAATAAATAGTGATGCTTGCCTAACACTAGCCAACAACTATGATGAGCAACTTGTTCACCATGCGGATGTAAGTACATTTGAATTTGATCGGTTTGGGCACATTGATGTAATTTCAGGTGGTCCCCCATGTCAGCCATTTTCAATGGGAGGAAAGCATAAAGGGAATACAGATCAACGAGATATGTTTCCTTATGCTTGTAAGGCAATAAGTGTGTGTACGCCTAAAGCATTTGTTTTTGAAAATGTTAAAGGTCTTCTACGAAAGGCATTTAGTAGCTATTTTGATTACATAATTTTAAGGTTGACATACCCTGGGTTTAGTCTAGTAGAGTCTGAGTGCTGGAAAGATCACCTTGCAAGACTTAAAAAGGTCCATGCTTCAGGAAAGTATGATGGGGTTAAATACAATGTTGTTTTCCGTCTGTTAGATGCGGCAAATTATGGAATTCCCCAACGTCGTGAACGAGTTTTTATTGTTGGTGTAAGAGAGGATTTGAATATTGAGTGGTCTTTCCCCCAAGAATCCCACTCTTTAGATTCTTTGATCTGGTCGCAATTTATTGATTCTGGCTACTGGGAGAAACATGGAATTAAATCATCAGGATTTGAGTGTTTAGATAAAAGAATTAGGCGACGGATTGACCAGCTATTAAAACAACCTGCTTTATTCCCTCCAGCCTCCAAACCGTGGACAACAGTTCGAGATCAAATTGGAGAACTACCAGAACCTGACACTACGGGTAGTTTTAATGCCGAGCATGCTTTAAGAGAAGGTGCTAGGTCATATCCTGGACACACAGGAAGTTATATTGATATGCCATCTAAAACACTCAAAGCCGGGGATCATGGTGTTCCAGGCGGGGAAAACATGATTCGCTATCAAGATGGTCGAATACGTTATTACACCACATTTGAAGCCAAGCGAATTCAAACATTTCCTGATAGTTATAAGATTTTGGGCTCATGGACAGAGTCTATGAGACAAATTGGTAATGCTGTACCTGTAGAACTGGGTTATCGTATAGCGAAATCCTTGTCCGAAGTTATAGCTTGTAAGACTTACTAGCTAACATTGCGTGGCAGCGGACGGACAAAAAGCCTCTGATACCGAGTTCAAGCTTTGCTGCTACTCAATGTTATACAGCCCAAGCTATCGGTTGTTCTCTAACCGATAGCTTGGGCTGTTAGTGGTAATCAATAGTAGAGCATCTAGCTTGAAAATATGGGCAAATCAGGTTTCTTAGAACTTTTAATATAAGTACTTAGACGATTTGTTTGCCTGTTAAATTGGCTGAGACGCAATACTTAAAACTGGTCTAACACTAAATAAAGCAGCCTCTCCGTAAATACGGAGAGGCTGCTTTTTAGAAGCTGAACGCTGAATTTAATGCGTCGGTGGCATCACCACACGCTTAGCTAAACCGATCGCTTTCAACCCACTAATCACCCACCAAGTCGGGTCAATTTCCCACCATTGCCAACCCGCCTTCGCCACATTCGGATAAGCATGGTGGTTGTTGTGCCAGCCTTCGCCATAGGTGAGTAGCGCCGTCCACCAGAGATTGCGGGAATTATCTTCAAGGTCAAAGGTGCGGTAGCCGCGCATGTGGGATGCCGAGTTGATCAGCCAAGTGCTGTGCCACAGCACCACCGCCCGCACAAACACCCCGTAGATCACAAAAGACCAGCCGCCCAAAGCGTAAAGGGCTAAAGCAATCGGGATCTGGAGCAGCAAGAAATAACGGTCTAAGAAACGATAGAACGGATCGCGGGCTAACTCTGGGGCAAAGCGGCGATAGGCCCGCGCCTCGAAGAATTCCTGTTTCGGGTAGAAGATCCACAACATATGACTCCACCAAAACCCTCGCTTGGCCGAATAGGGATCTTTATCAATATCTTCGGTGTGCAAATGGTGCAGACGGTGCCCCGCCACCCAGAAGATCGGCCCCCCTTGAATGGCGCAGGCCCCCAAGATTGCAAACCCGTATTCCAACAGCTTGGGTAGCTTAAAGCTGCGGTGGGTCAGCATCCGGTGGTAGCCCAGGCAAATGCCCAAGCTGCCGAAGGCCCAGTGCAGCAGGATGGCCACCCCTAACGCCGACCACGAAAAGAACCAGGGGGCCAGACAGGCTAAGCCATGGATGGCCGCAAAGAAGAACACCGTAATCCAAGACACACGATCTTTTACCCCTTGCTGGGGGGTCGCCTTAAGGCTATGGGCTGTTGTCATAAAAAATCCTTAGAAGTGAATGATTGGGGCCAACCCCGCCAGGGATGATGGAGGCCCAACATGGCAACGGTGCAGTTTTTGTACGCGGCGGTCAAACCGATGGCATAAACTTTTTGTAAGTGCCGCTTGCATTTAGACTGTAACAGCACCCTTCTAAAACATGCAAGTGCTACTTGCAATTATTCCGTTATGTCCCGCCCTTCCACCCGCGATCGCCTGATCCAATCTGCCCTAGTCCTGTTTGCCAGTCAGGGCATTGCCGAGACCACCACTAAGCAAATTGCCGAGCAGGCGGAGGTGAATGAAGTGACGCTATTTCGTCATTTTGGGAATAAATATGGCTTGCTCTTGGCGGTGATTGGTGAAGGCGCAGCCTTTGACCAAGTGGAAAAAGCCTTGGTGCAGCCCCTGTTGACTACGGCCTCTTTCGACCAAGCCCTCCAGGATTATGCGTTGGGGTTCTTGAACGCAACGGAGAAAGTACCCGAACTGCTGCGATCGCTGGTGGGCGAAGCCCGCCACTATTCCCCCGAGAACCGGCAGGTGCTCGCCCACGGCTTCACCCAAATCGAGCAGGCCGTGGCGCAGGCGTTGCAAGTGATGGTTGCACCGGAGCGATGGCGTGATCCCCATGTTCCCCATCTGATGGCAGCGCTCCTCAACCGGCTACTGCTCGGCCATACGCTGATGGCGCTGACCAGTGAAGAGGCTGGCCCCTGGGACAATCGTGAGGCTTTAGTGGTGCTGCTGGGGCAACTCTTTCAGCGGTTTTTATCTGAAGACGGTACGCCCGATGATGCGCCCCACCAGGCTCCAGATTCAGTCGTTGCCGGGAGCGCACAGCAGAGCGTCCCTCCGGTTGCCGATCTTTCAGCGGTGCGGGTCCATGAGATTTTGCAAAATGCCAAAAAACAAGACGCCCAGAGTTATGCCCTGATGTATGTCCTGTTTGGGGCTGGGATCGCCCCCGCTGAGCTGCTGCAACTGGAGCGGGTCCATTACCTGAGCGATCGCACCCAGCAAAGTTTACGTATTGGGGTGGACAAAGGCCGCCAAGTCCCTATTAACCAGTGGATTTTAGGCAAGCGCTACGGCTCTTATCACAAGAACCCCCTCACCCAATGGCTCAAACCCCGCAAGGATGAGTCGCCTGCATTGTTTCTGAACCCAGGCGGTACCCCCTTAACCGCCGCTGGCCTCCATCAATACTGGCAAACCGTCACCGCCGATATCAGCACCATCACTGGCGGCCCCCCCACCCTCGGGCAGGCCCAGCACACCTGGTGTGTCGAGATGTTTATGAGGGGTATGGCCCTGGAAGACATGGAAATCTTGACCGGGTGGCATCGCCCCCAACTCGCCCCCTTCGTGCAGCGGGCGCGGGAAAAAAGCGCGATCGAGCAGGCCGTCCGTATGGACCAAAAGAAGCCCCCCAGCACCAGCCCCCCAGCGCCGTAGGCGACACCCTGGTGAAAACGTTACAGGTATCTGCAATTTTTCTGGGGATGCCAAACCCTCAGCCATAATGGCAAAGCTAGCTTGGCGTCTTCGGATATTGATTCGGTTATGAAGTTATCGACTCTTGTGCGCACAACGGTACTGCTGCCCATGGCGGCGGTGGGCTTGGTGATGGGCTCTAGCTTGGGAGCAGCAGCCCAGGTTTACAATCCCATCCCGTTGCCAGCCAACAATGAAATTGTAGATCGTCTTTCTGATGAAGATATCCCAACCGGGTTTGGCGGCTATGCCCGTGACTATACGGTTTATCTAGAGGACAGCGATCAAGTCGCGGTTGACTTAATCTCCAATGAGTTCGATACCTTAGTCACCCTTCTCCATCCCAATGGCACCACCGTGGGCGAAAACGACGATGGTCCCGATGGCACCACCAACTCCCTCCTGTTTGCCCGCATTACCGAATCTGGCCTGTACACCGTGCGGGTCCGCTCCTATGCCGGTCAAGGTTCCGGCGAATTTTTCTTGAAGGTGGCGCGTCTCCGCCCTATTTAGGGGAGAGCCAGTGACATCCCCATCTTTGTATTACCCCGATGCTTCATCCACCAGGCTGACTGACCATTATGGATACGTTTGTTGGTGAGCTTCCGATATTCTACGGATGCTGGGGCCGAACTGGGATCAGCATCACCGCGAAATCAACCATTATTTGTCAGCAATAAAAAAGGGGTGATTAAATTCACCCCTTTTTTATTGCTTTATCTGAATAAAGACTCCGTAAATTCTAGGCACTCAGATCCAATTTCCAGTAGTACCTATGGGAGGATAAATCTAGCTGAGGCGTTTCAATTGACTGGCTAGAGAAGGTCATTGATGGTCTCAAGACAATCCATCAATCTTTGGTAGGCAATGCCATGGCAACTCCCCTAATGCTCCCTGAGTCTGAAGTGACTCCCTTTAGTTTCTATCGTGATTCTAGTATTTACAAGGGCATTATCTGCAATTCAGGGGCCTATCAACTCAATGCATCTTTTGAGTTAAGCCAGCGCCAAGAAGCCTTTCAGCTTGCCCGAAAACTTGCTAAAGCGTCCAAGGTTGTTTTTACGACGGGGTCTTTGAACCATTGTATTTGGGTGAAATTAGGTTGACGATTCGGTATATCTAACATCGGTCACAGTGACCAATACTGGATAAAAAGAGACGGATGAAAACGGGCTCAGGCTAATTTTCATACGTCTCTTTTCCATAAATGCCGCAAAATCTCTAGTACATATAAATTTTTAGTGAAAATATTTTGGGCGCAGGAGCGATGCACTCAATATTTCTTAATCTATAAACTATCTCTCAAAATCTTTCTCCTGTGTTCAGCCGCATTCAGGAATAGATATGCCATTTCCATTAGTTTTACCCGCCTCTGCTGTCAGTTGTTTTAAGTTCTACCGAGACTCAGCCGTTCACGAAGGGATTTTGTACAACAAGAAGATTTACCAGCTCTATTCGACCTTTGATATTGGTATGCAGGACAGTTTTGAATGCGCTAAGCTCCTCGCGCAAAAGTCTCCAGTTGTGCTGACCACCGGTAGTTGTCAACATCGCATCTGGGTTGCACTCGGTTAAGAGGTTGTATGAACAACCTCTAAGATGTCACGCTTCATTGCTATGGTCGGGGTATGGAATTCAGTCTCACGTCTGGCTCCCCATCTCCCGACTCCAAACCTAGCGGGCGTGTTTTTTAGTCCGATACTGGGGCTGATTTACCCTTGCCGGTGAGGCGATACAGCAGCATTTGTAGCGCCAATAGCATCAACCCCAGGGCCACGATGCTAAATACCCCCGTCCCCAATGCGAACACCCCCATCACGAGGGTTCGTACCGCTGCGGACAGGTTGATCACCGTGACGTTGTCGGAGGTGACGGGTTTGCTGGCAAAGGTGAGGGCAACCGAACTCAGGATGCGGTACATGGTCAGGGCCATGGCGCTGGCGATGCCAGAGCCCAAAAAAGCCTGGGCAATCCGCTGAAAAGAGAGCGCGCCTAAGGTCTCACTCACTGGAACCCCAGGGGTTTTGGTCTCATCTGCCATGGTTCTGTCCTTTGCAATCCACCGAGCGCCACTTTTTCCCAGGGTTTGTGTCCAGAATTGGGCAACGCTACGTCTAGCCTACTGCTTCATTTGGATAAGGCGATAGCCTTGCCCCTCGCCGTACATATAGGGGATGGCGGGGCTGTCCGGTCTGGTTACGGCCCAGGCAATGGCAGCGATCTCGATGGGTAGCCAACAAGGCCAAAGCAGCGCGATCTCGCCCCTGGAGACTACCGCTATTGCCCCAAGCCAAGACAATCGTGGGGACATCGGTACAAGCCGCCAACAGATAGCGATCGTTTTCAGGACCAATGGGGTCCGAGACGCGCTGTAGGTCCCTGGGCTGACGGCTGCAATAGCCAAACAAATTCACCACGGTCAGGGCACCGTATCCCCAACCTTGGGCCAACCCGATGCAGCGGCGCAGGGTCGGATCCTCCTGGCGATGGTCAGCCCGACTGGGATTTAGCATCACAAAGGTGAGGGTGGGGCCTTTGTGATGCCAACGGCGGCCTAGGCAATAGCGATACCGCCCCGTTGGATCAAACACGGCTGAACGCTCTAGGGCAACCATGGCACCCTTAGAAATCCCATGGATAACGAAACACTTATTAACATTGAAGGATGACCCATCCACCCCAAGAAGGATATCTCTGTGAAAGTTTTCGCGACCTTCAGCCCTGAACTCCGCCGTAATCTTTGGATCTTAGCCAGTGCGGGGCTCTGCTTTTGGGCCGGACTCGCGGGATTACTGCCCACCTTGCCCCTCTTTATCGAAACCTTGGGGGCCACCGGCCAGCAAATTGGGGTGGTGATGGCCTCCTTTGCGATCGGTTTACTTGTGGCGCGGCCCCGGTTGTCTCGCCTCGCCGACGAGCGGGGGCGCAAGCTGGTGCTGATGATCGGCATGGCGGCCATTGCGATCGCCCCCTTTTTATATCTCCTCGCCACGGCGCTGCCCCCCCTGACTTGGCAATGGAGCTGGGGCGATCGCACCTTTGTCTTCAATGGGGTGCTGATTTTGCTGATGGTTTTTCGAGCCTTCCATGGCCTCAGTATTGCTGCCTTTGTGGTGGCCTATAGCGCCCTCGTGATTGATATTTCGCCCCCCGGTCAGCGGGGGGAATTGATCGGTTATATGAGCCTGGTCAACCCGATTGGGATGGCCCTAGGTCCGGCCTTAGGGGGATATTTACTAGAGTGGTCAAACTTCGTGGTGGCCTTTTTGGTGATGGGGGTCTTGGGGCTACTGGGGCTGGTTTGCCTGAGCCAAGTCAAAGAACCCTATCGCCCGACCACGGCGCAATCGCCCCACCAACCTAAACCGATTTTTTGGCGGTTGCTTCTTACCCCTCGGGTGCGGATCCCGGCGGTGATTTTGCTTTTGGTCGGCCTTGCCTTTGGCACCCTCAGCACCTTCGCCCCCTTGTTTGTGCGCGAGACCGGCATTGATCTGAATGTGGGGTTGATTTACACCGCCTCGGCAATTGCCAGCTTTGGGATTCGGCTCCTCGTGGGTCGCGCCTCTGACACCCATGGTCGGGGTCGGTTTATCACGTTAGGGCTGGGGCTCTATACCCTGGCCATGGCCGTATTCTGGCAGGCCCGCACCGCCAACCTATTCCTCTTGGCAGGGTTTCTCCAGGGTTGTGCCGGGGGCACGTTAATTCCGATGATGGCGGCGCTGATGGGCGATCGCGCCCACCCCAACGAGCGCGGCAAAGTCTTTGGCCTCGTTATGGTGGGGTTTGACCTCGGCATTGCCATGGCCGGCCCCCTCTTTGGCACCTTTGCCGATGGGTTTAGCTACCGCAATAGTTTTGGCCTTGCCGGGGTCATGACCGGTCTGGCCCTGATTATTTTCATCACCACCTCCAGCAAAAGCTTGAACACCTCTTTGCAATTTGCCCTCAGCCATGGCCGGGATGTGTACGCAGTCGACCAGCCCTCTGCCTAAGCGATTGCCTTTGTGACCGTACTCAACAAAAAGCCGAACTCTACAGAAGTAGAGTTCGGCTTTTTAAGGTCGATAACTAAACGGGCGAGAAGGGATTCGAACCCCCGACACCGTGGTCCGTAGCCACGTGCTCTAGTCCACTGAG
>CAYGVA010000034.1:26593-28096 GCA_964353225.1 uncultured Leptolyngbya sp. | reverse complement strand
TCTTGATTGACCGTTTGACGAACGCTGCAGGGTTGTGTTTTAGGGTGCTCTAGGATGCAAGGGCGTAAGCCCATGGTGGCAAGAACTAGGAGGACTGAGACGCCATGAAAAAATCATCCATGTGGGCAAAGAGTTGATCGACGATCGCTGGGGTCGTAAATGGATTGAGCAACACCGCCTTTAACCATCGCTGCTGTCGATAGATCGGCAGTGAGATAAACCCCTGCCCGACGGTCAACAGATATCGCTGCAAATCCTGGTTCCACTGATCCCAGGTGTCTGGAGATCGCCCCTCAGGACAGCCCCGAAAGCAAATCACATTCATTTCCGGCTCCGTCGCCAGCGCTAAATAGGGCCGCTGGCGAATGGCCGCGACAAAGTGGTTGGTGAGAGCATAGCTGGCGTCAATCAGGGCTTCGCACCCCTTCAGCCCGAGATGTTGCAAAGAGAGCCAGAGCTTGAGCACATCGGCATGGCGCGTGCCCTGGACGCTGATTTCCCCCAAGTTGATCCAGTCTGCTTCGGTGTTCATGTAGGGGGCAGCGACTTGAAAGTGGCGCTGCAACTGGCCCATGTCTTTAAACAGCACCGAAGCACAGGTTTTAGCCACATAGAGCCATTTTTGGGGGTTAAAGGTAATGGAGTCGGCTTGCTCGATGCCCCTCAGGCGATCGCGGTGCCGCGCTGAAAACACCAGCGCCCCACCATAGGCTGCATCCACATGGAACCAAAGGTTGTGTTGCTGGGCTAGGGCTGCGATTTCAGGGAGCGGGTCAATATTGCCAGTGACGGTGGTGCCTGCGGTTGCCACCACGGCAAAGGGCTGTTGCCCCTGAGGTTTGGCCTGGGCGATCGCCGCTTCTAGGGCCGCTATCTGCATCTGCCCCTGATCATCCGCTGGGATCGACACCACCCCATCGCGGCCCAACCCCAAGATCATGGCCGCTTTGCGGATCGAGCTGTGGGCCAAGGCGGAGGCGAATAAAACGGGGGGCTGGGAAAGGGTGGTCAGTCCGGTGGTCAACGTCCCGAGCTTGGCATTACGGGCTACCGCCAGGGCTTGGAGATTGGCCAAACTGCCCCCGCTCACCAGCACCCCGCCGGAGCCATCACTAAGCCCAAACTTTTGGGCAATGGCGGTCATGAGCTGGGGTTCTAACCGGGAGAACACCGGCGACATTTCCACACTCAGCATGTTGTTGTTGAGGGCTGCTGCAATCCAATCTCCGATGATCGAAAAGGTGGTCGGCAGCGGATCCATGTGGCCGATATAGCCGGGATGGGCTGGGTTCATCGACTGGGCCAAAACCTGATCCAGTTGTGCCAGTAATGCCTCCACGGAAACGGGCAGGTCGGGCAGGGAGACGGTGGGGGTTGTCCCAGGGGGCAAGGGTGACTGCTGGGCTGCGCCGGTCAAGTGGTCGAGGAGATGCTGCCCCACCTGGTTGAGCAAGGGGGTGATGGCTTCGCGATTGGCTCCGGTGGGGTCAATAAAGGCGGTGG
>CAYGVA010000034.1:0-26493 GCA_964353225.1 uncultured Leptolyngbya sp. | reverse complement strand
CGGCTGCCGCCATGGCAGCTTGGGCACTAAAGGGGCGCTCTCCGGGCAAGGGGCGGCATCGGCTATAGCGGCCATCGGCTTGCAACTGCCAGGCATCCTGGGTATCGGCCAACCACCAGGTCAGGTACCGATGCAACTGCAACTGTAGGGCCGGGTCGCGGATCGGGGTCAGGGCTTCAATGCGATGATCTAGCCCCTTGGGCGTCCAGTCGGCGCTGCCGATATAAATCTGGAGGTCACCGCCATTGTGGCAGTACAGGATGCGGCTATGTTCTACGTAGCGCCCCAACACACTGATCACGCGAATGCGATCGCTCAGCCCTGGCACCCCTGGCCGCAGACAGCAGACCCCCCGCACCACCAGCTCAATGGTGACCCCCGCCTGGGAGGCTTGATAAAGCGCATCGATCAGCGCTGGATCCGCCAGCACATTGAGTTGAGCCATAATCTGGGCGGGGCGGCCCGCTTGGGCCTGACGGATTTCTTGATCAATCAGACGGTGCAGGTGAGATCGCAGCGTCACCGGAGCCACCAATAACTGTTGGTAGTGGCCATGGCGAGAGTAGCCGGTCAAAAAATTAAACAGATGGTTGAGATCAGTGCCAATGTCTGGACGACAGGTGAGTAGCCCCAAATCGGCGTAGGGCTGGGGGCGGCGGGGTAAATAATCGCCGGTGCCAATGTAGGCATAGTGATGAATGGTGTCCCCCAGCCGCTGCACCACCAAGACCAAATTGGTATGGGTTTTGAGGCCCACGACCCCGTACACCACATGGGCTCCGGCTTTTTCCAGACTTTGAGCCCAGTACAGGTTACTGGACTCATCCAAGGTGGTGGTCAGTTCCACCAAAACCACCACCTGTTTTCCAGCGTTGGCTGCCCGCAAAAGCGATCGCACCATCGGCACATCCCCGGCGGTGCGATAAAGGGTGGTTTTAATTGTCAATACCGCTGGATCCATCGCTGCTGCCGCCACAAAGGCCTCCACCGTGGCCCCAAAGGATTGATAGGGCAGGTGGATTAATCGGTCCTCCTGCCGTAGCTGCGCCAAGATATTTTCTGTGTCATGGTTGGGGCGGGGCGGGGGCAGTGGCCAAGGGGAGATCGCTGGAGGGGCCTCGGGCCAAGCTTTGGCAGCGACAGGCCAAGCCGGAGACCGTAGTTGGGGGCGGTGCCGGTCGATTTGCTCTAGCCATTCCCCATAGCTGAGCCATCCCAGCAGCGGATAGACATCGTCAGGGGTCAGCTTCAAAGCATGTAGCAATCTTGATCTCAAACCAGGGGGCATGGCCTCAGTGACCTCTAGGCGCACGGCTTGCCCCTGCTGTGATCGCTGCTGCACGCTCGACGCCACTAGGGCCATCCAGTCATCCGCCTCATCACTATCAAACAGCCCTAAATCTGCGCTGCGGGTCACCCGAAAGGGCACGACCATGCCCACTTGATACTCTGGAAAAAGGCTCTGGGCATGGGCCGCAATCACTTGTTCTAGGGGGATAGCGCTCCAAACCTGACCAGGGTTGGGGGCCTTGAGAGGAACAAATCGCGCCAAGATGCGAGGCACCGTAACCCAGGCCCAATGCCAACCCTGGCGAGACTGCACCGCCACGGCTAAATGCAAACTCAAGCCAGAAAAATCCGGCAGATTTTGATCGGGGGGATACACCCAAGGCCCCAGCATTGGGGCAATCTCCTGCTCAAACTGCTGGGTCAGGTCCGCTTTTTGGTGGTCCTCAAGCTGGCCATAGGGACACAACCCCAAGCCCTGTTGGGCTAATTGGGGCCAAACCCGTCGGCGCTCATGGGCTTGCTGTCGGTTGAGCAGGGGCAACAACGTCGTTCTGACCCGTTGCAATTGTTGCGCGGGGCTGAGGCCATCGGGGCTGAGAGAGTCTTTTAGAGTCGTGAGATCGGTGGCCAACTGCTGGTACAGAGCCGCCATTCGCACCATAAAGTATTCATCCAGTTGCCCGCTCAATTGCCAGAGCCTGAGCAATTGATCCCCTAGGGGCAGATCTTGGCCGGTTGCGCCATAAAACTGACGCCGATAAAAGGCCATCCAGCTCAATTCCCGATTGAGGTAGGGTTGGCGCTCAAACCATTGGAACCGTAGCGGCTGCATTAGGTCCCGTCCCGAAACACCTCGTCCTCAATGCCGACCCACCACTCCCCTAAACCCATGAGGTCCCCGTGGAGCGCTTCTAACTGCCGGAGATAATCTTCGGGTTCTAGGGTAGATTGCTGTTCCTTTAACTTTTGCAGCCGCAAAAGCACGAGCAGCCAAGGTTTGGAGAGGCCCTCCGTGGCTTCAATGTAACGGGCCAGATCCATACTGTTCATAGCGGACATGGGCAACGGGCAGTCACAGCATTGCCCCTCACTTTAGCGTTCTGAACCTGTAAATGGCGCGATCGCACCCTTCCCGATTTCGTTTACAGCAGCTTCATATCGGTCAAATTACGATGTGGATATGCTGAATCTGCACCCAATTCCTAGGCATCCCCTTAATAATGGAACCCATAACAACGTTTCTTGAAATCCTGTTATCCGAGGCATGGTGCGCATTCACATTCAACTTTATGGCACGGTGCAGGGGGTGGGGTTTCGCTACCATACCCGCAATGAAGCCAGCAAATTAGGATTGGTCGGTTACGTTAAGAATCGCGCCGATGGGGTCGTTGAGATTGTGGCTGAGGGGGAAGAAGACCTGATCAGCCAACTATTGGCATGGGTACGAACCGGGCCACCAGCAGCGGCAGTTGAGCGGATTGAGGTCGCCTACGATATCCCCACCGATGAGTTCGGCACCTTTTCCATTGAGCGCTAGGGGTTGGCTGGGCTAGTCTAGGTAATGAACATACCAGGGCTGGGCGCGGAAACCGCTCCCCTATGAGGGTTTCGTCAAGGGTAGTGGGCAGGTCTCCTGACCCCATGCTGACTTGGGATGGCAGGCTGTTTTGTCAGCCTGTTAGCCCGACAGCCGGTATTTGAGTTCTCGGCAATTTTCTCAGGTCGCATCACCCAGCACCATGAAGGGGCAGATCCAGCAAATCAGTGTGTCAGCGGGGGGCGTCCCTAAAACCGCCATCCCCCAAGGCACCGTCACAATGACGGGCCTAACAACCGATCAACAGGGCACGCCCAAGATCCATGGCGGTCCGGAAAGAGCGGTTTGTCTCTGGTCCTTAGAAATCATTCAGCAGCTCCAACGGGAGGGCCACAGGGCCTTGGCCCCCGGATATGCGGGGGAAAATGTCACCCTCACGGGTCTTGACTGGTCCCTTGTGGTACCTGGGGTCAAGCTTCACCTAGGGCCAACGGTGGTGCTAGAGGTGGCGAGCTATGCCCCGCCCTGCCGCAAGAACATGCGCTGGTTTAGCGATCGCCGCTATAGCCGCATTAGCCAAAAACACCATCCCGGCTCCAGCCGGGTCTATAGCCGGGTGCTCACCCCAGGCATCATAACCGTCGGCGATGTGGCGCTGTTGGTGACCCGCTAGGCAGAATGCGACCCTTAGGAGCGCCCCCCTAGGGGAGTAATGCCGAGAGTAGCGCCATGGGATCCAGCCCATACCAAATCAACAGCCCCAATCCCCCCAATCCCAATAGGAACCCTAACCCACGGGCCGCACTGGTTACAGTCACAATGGGCTGATGCATGCCGATGTGGAAGTGGCTGGGCTGCAAATAGGTTTGGATAACGCGATGTAAATCCGCCGGGGTCACGGCAGCAATGGTCTCGGGATAATTGGGAATCGGCTGATCAGCGGCCAAAATCCCCACCCAAGCGACGATCCAGGCGGCGCGGCGCTCAGTGCTATCCATCGACAAGGACCACCGACCCACCAGCGACTTTTTGGCTTCTGAGATGGCCGCCTCCGTCGGACCCTCGTCTTGCAGCGTTTGTAAGGCTTCCTGAATAATCCCTAGGGCCTTATGGGTGTTTTTGCGGTGCACTCGGGTGGAAATCGAGAAATAGCCCGTATCGGAATACGCCTCATTCCAGGCTCCGGAGGCATACACCAAGCCGTAATGGAGCCGCAGCTCATCGTGAAGCTTATGGTCTAAGACTTCAGCAATCACCTCTAAGACCCAATAATCTGGGTGCCCCTGGCAAACGGTGGGGGCGACCCATTTGAGCCGGACCTGTTCAGAAACGCTGGCCCCCCGAACTACCACAGGGGACTGGCCATGGGGCTTCACAACGGGGGTTTCGGGTTTGGGGGGGCATTCCCCTGCCGCGATGCCGCCCAAAAACTGTTGGGCGGCGGCCAGCACCCGTTCGGGCTTGGTATTGCCTGCCACCACCAGAACCGCATTATTGGGACGGTAGTGCTGGGTATGGTAGTCCACCAGGTCTTGCCGACCCAGGTGATTGAGGGCGCGATCGCGACCAATCACCGATAAATCAAAGGAGGACCGCGAGAACATCTGATGCTCTAGCTTTTCGGTGAGGTTATACCCCAGCCCCAACCGCTCCGCCTGATCCCAAGCCCAGTCATACTGCCCTCCTTTTTCTTGAAAGACAATGTCCCGTTCTCGGCTTAACTTGTCCTCGGGCAAGGTGGTCTTAAAGACCACTTCGGACAACCACTCTAGGGCCGTCTCTAAATCACTGGCGGGGACGGTCGTGTAATAGTTGGTGGACTCTTGACTGGTCCAAGCATTCCAGCGCCCCCCCAATTGATCAATGGTTTTTTGCACCTGGGTCTCATCCCACTTCTCCGTGCCCGTGAAGGTCATGTGCTCGATTAGGTGGGAGATGCCATTCATAGCGAGGGTCTCGTGGCGAGACCCGACATTAATGACCAAATCGGTCCTGACAATGGTGCTCGTCGGTTCGTAATGTATCCAAACCTGGAGGCCATTGTCTAAGGCGTATTTTTCGACCTTAAAAATGGGATGTTCGCCTTCTGCAACGGCCTGGTGGGCAAGGAGGTTGATGGGTGCATGGGGCTGGGTCGCAGTCGTGGATGAAGACGATACGTTATCGGCCACTGGTGTCGTCAGTCTTTGCATAGGGAGGGTGCTTGGGAAAGGCTTACAGGGATGGACTGTTTAAGAATAGATTCCCCTATCTATCATCTATCTATTGACTGATGAAGGGCCAAGGAGCACTGTGACCCATCCAAGGGGGGAGTTGAGCGGGTGGCGCGATTGGGCCATCCATGGGGTGCTTAAAGCGATGATCGCGCCTCTAATTGGTTTTGCAAATACTGGGTGCGGAGCTCCGTCAGCAGGGCTAAGCATGACTCCGTACTGCCCGTGACCGCACAATGCAAATCCCGATAATCGATCCAGGCCAACTGGGCCGTGGTGAGCTGCTCCTGCTCTAGATCAGACAATACGGGCTGAATCTCTTGATAGACCTGATTGAGCTGTCGATCTGCTGCCCCATAGCCCAGGGAGGGGGAAACCGCTGCCAGCTCATCCATGCGATCTTCGGTGAGCTGGGTGAGGCAACCCAAATAAATCATCGGCTGAATCGATCCCCCCTCAAACTGCATTTTTGCAAACTCGCAATTAGCGTCGCGAAACTCAATCCAGGCTCGTCCTGCCGCGACAAACGTGTCCTGTTTATTCGCAGAAAGGGTGTTTTTCACCGCCTGATACTGTTGATTTAACGCATCATCCACTTGGGTATATTCCGCTTGGGCACAGCGGGTCATCGTATTTTGATTGGCCGGATTGTTGCACTCTGCTGGTAGGGGCGATGGGGGTGTTGTATTGGGTGCCGCCGCGACGGGGGACTTGGTCACGGCCTCCGATTCGGCGGTGACGGGCGGTGCCGCTGTCGTAGCCGTTGTCGTTGGGCTGGATGCGGTTTCGACGGAGGTTGAGGTGACTGAGGCTGTGGAATCCACTTCTACTGGACCGCCCCCACAACTGGCGATCGCTCCCGCCATGACGCCCGACACTAACATCCATTTCCAGGAATTTGCCCTTGTTGCTGCCCCTAACATAGGCCCGTTCTCGTCCCAGATGATTCGACGCTAATTAGCATAGCCCGCAATTTTCCGATCGCACCTTTCCTTAATTCCGGCTCTAGGGAATGCGCCCCCTCCTTTTGAGGGCCTTGTCAGCACTTTGAATGGGGCTTGAATGGGCTACTATCCCTAAAGGTTGAGATGATCGTAACGGGCAAGTACCCGCAACACACTAGATGGCAGCTTTTCCAGGATGGGCAACGGCAGCACTAACCCTAGGACTCCTTGCCGTAGGGGCTCCGGCTCAAGCGGAGAATCCGGCTGTTTATTATTCCTGGCGATCGCTCACCGTTGAGCCCAGCGACTGTGTTGTGCAGGCCCGACAAGCCTTAGAAAACCAGCGCCTATTGGATATCCAGACTGTGGATAATACGGTGTCGGGTCACACTGAGACGGCCACTGCTGTGATCGTTTGCCTAGAGCAGGGGTTAGAAAATGCCACCATTATGGTGATTGTGTCGAGTCTAGATGATGGGGCCGCGATTGACCTGCGGGAAGCGTTGAAAGAGCGCCTCTAAGGTCTTTAAGGCGTGGGGTTTAGAGATGCGCCTCAGTCCTCGCAATCGCCAATGCAGCACATCAGCTCAGCATCAGAATATATGGGGCGTTGGTGCTTTAACCCTCAGTCCCTACGGTCGTGAGCTCCTCAGTCGCCGCCGGAATGGTCATCGGTGTATCGGCTGCC
The DNA here is from genome assembly GCA_964353225.1 of uncultured Leptolyngbya sp. Lineage (GTDB taxonomy): Bacteria > Cyanobacteriota > Cyanobacteriia > Phormidesmidales > Phormidesmidaceae > PCC-6406. The sequence goes on along the minus strand of CAYGVA010000034.1, from coordinate 19,821 downwards.
TCTGCCTCCTCCTCCTTATATACGGCCAGATCAAACCAGAAAGTGGTGCCGACCCCAACCTCACTGATTAAATGCACTTGGCTGCTGTGCTTTTCGATGATGTTTTTAACAATCGATAGGCCTAGACCCGTGCCCTCTAAGGTGTGAACGCGGTTTTCGACCCGGAAGAAGCGATCGAAAATTGCCTGCTGATCTTCCTGGGCAATCCCTCCCCCTGTATCAGCCACCTCAATCCGCACATAGTCCCCTCCCATGGCTACCGATGTCTGAAGGGGGAAACGATAGGCTCGAATGGCGACACGACCTTCTGCTGGGGTGAACTTCAGGGCATTGCCGACCAAATTGACAAAGACTTGGAGCAAGAGGTCATAGTTACCACGCAGGGAAGGTAAATTGGGCTCGATATGGTGCTCTAGGGTAATTTGCTTATCGCGGGCATTGAGTTGGTAGGTGCGGAGGGTTTGTTCAATGGGTTGAGACACCTCAACCGAGTCAAACCGATAGCGGCGGCTCGACTCCAGGCGAGAGAGATCCAGCACGTCGTTCACCAGTCGGGTGAGGCGATCTGTTTCATGGTTGGCCGTCTCCAAAAATTCCCGCCGCTCCCCATCACTCAACTCTTCCCCATACTCATGCAGGGTTTCAATAAAAGATTTGATATTAAACAGAGGGGTCCGCAGCTCATGGGAAACGTTACTAATAAACTGGCTCTTGGCTTCATTAAGGGCCACTTCCCGAGTGATATCCTGCACCGTCATGGCAATACCCTTGACGTTTTCCCTCGCCTGATCCAGCACGGTATTCAAGAGCACCCTCAGGGTGCGGGGGGTAGGCTCTGAGATATTGACGCGAAATTCAGTCACCTCGGTTTCCCCAGACGCTGCCAGAAAGAGGGGGCGGGTGATTTTAGTGCGCATGGCCGTGGGAAAATGCTCGAGGGCACTGGCCCCAGTCAGTTCCTTTGTATCCCAACCAAACAGGCGGCGGGCTGTGGGATTAACCAAGACCATTTGCATCTCGGTATCGATCAAGATCGCCCCGTCGGCAATGGTGGAGACTAGGGTTTCAAGTTTGGCCTTCTCGGCGGTGAGTTCTTCGATATTTTGCTCTTCATAGCGCTCAAGGCGCTCCGCCATATCGTTAAAGCTGACAATGAGCTCCCCCAGCTCCCCGCCAAGGGGCAAGTCAATTCGCTGATTAAAGTTGCCGGTGGCAATGTTGCGGACCCCCAGCAACAACTCTTTAATGGGTTGAGTAATGGTTAAGGCGTTAAATACTGCGCCTAAAATCACCATCACCCAGATCGATACAAACACAGCGACGGTGACATCTCGGGTGAGGTGAGAGGAGGCTACAACCGTCGGATTGGGGTTGATGCCTAGGGCCAACACCCCCAGATATTCGCCATCGTAATTGAGGGGAACAAACACATCGGTGACTTCGCCACCGGGGGTGAGGTGCTGTCTAACAAAGGGGAGTTCAGCATTCTTGGCATATTCCGGTGGCAGCTGCATACGCCGCCTGAGGGTGAGGGAATTTTGAACGGCCGCCTCAGAGTAGGGGATGCCGAAAAAGATGGAGCCCTCTTCGTCGGCGTAGAGCATATAGCGAACGCTAGAGGTGCTCTGGTAAAAACTGTAGGAAAATCGAGCCAGATCGCGGCGATCTTCTTGGTGAACCAAGGGGGCTACATTGGCCGCCAGCAAAAGCCCCAAGTCCCGACCAAATCGGGTGTCATTGAGGCGGGCGTCCTGTTGAATCGAATTGACGGCCCAGAAGGTGAGGGCACTCATGAGCAGGGACACCACAAGGGTGATCCCGGCCATTAAGCGAGTCTGGAGGGTGAAGTCTCCCCACCACCCGGCCATTAATGTCCTTAGATCTGTCAGCAGCTTAATCAAACCAGTCATCTCTAGGGCATCACTCGCTGGGCGCAAGGCCGCTCAAAAGGATAAAGCCTGTGCCAAAGCCCATTGGTGTGGTCATTATGCTCCATTGTGACATGGTGGCTACCGTAACCGGTTCTCTGACCGGCCTTGATCAGCGCTTCTGTCTGGGCTATGTCTCTCCTGCTTTAGGGGATTGGATGCGAAAGCCAATGTCTCGGCGGTAATAGCAGGAGTCAAACTCGATTAAGGCGATCGCCCCATAGGCTTGGGCTAAGGCGGCATCAAAGCTATCTGCCTGGGCCATCACCCCTAACACGCGGCCCCCATTGCTAACCAACTGTCCGGCTTTAAGCTGGGTACCACTATGAAAGACCACCGCCCCAGTCTCTGCTGCGGTCTCCAGCCCCGTAATCGGCATACCCTTGGCGTAGGTTTCGGGATATCCGCCAGCGGCGGCAACGACACAGGCCGCTGATTCCGGTTTCCACTCAATGGGCGGCAAGTCTGCCAACCGCTGCTCAATACAGGCCAGAAAAATCTGATCTAGCGGGGTTTTGAGTAGGGGCAGGACCACCTGGGTCTCGGGATCACCAAAACGGCAGTTGAACTCGATCACCATCGGGTCACCGTTGGGGGTAATGATCAGTCCGGCGTAGAGCACCCCCCGATAATCGATCCCCCGGTTTTGCAGGGCCGCGATCGCCGGTTCAAGAATGGTTGTCTGAATACGCTCCAAAAGGGTGGGCGAGACCAGCGGGGTCGGGGCATAGGCCCCCATGCCACCGGTATTGAGGCCGGTATCCCCTTCGCCAATTTGCTTATGGTCTTGGGCGGGTAATAGGGGGCGAATGGTTTGGCCATCGGTCACCGCCAATACCGATACTTCTTGCCCCTCTAGAAAGTCTTCGATGACCACCTGTTGGCCTGCGGTCCCAAACTGCCCCCCAAAGGCGGCCTTGATCGCGTCAATGGCAACGGCTAGGTCATGGGCGACGGTCACCCCCTTGCCCGCGGCCAAGCCATCGGCCTTCACCACAATCGGCACACCTTGGCGCTGAACATGGGCGATCGCCGCCGCTGCCTCTGTAAACACCGCCGATTGGGCAGTGGGAATGTTAGCCTCAGCCATCAACGCCTTGGCCCATGCCTTGCTAGCCTCGATCTGAGCCCCAGCTTGGCTGGGGCCAAATACCGCTAGACCTTGGGCTTGGAGGTGATCCGTGAGCCCGTCAGCCAAAGGCTGCTCAGGGCCAATCACCACCAAAGCCAGGTTATTTACCAAAGCCACTCGGGCAATGCCCTCCACGTCATCCATGTTTAGGGCCAGGTTACGGCACCCTGGCAGGGTTGCTGTGCCCCCATTGCCCGGTACGCAGACCACTTCCTCAATGTGAGGAGACTGCAGCAGCTTCCAGGCTAGGGCATGCTCGCGGCCACCACTACCGACTACCAACGCTTTCACAGGTATTTGTCGCCTCTGCTTCAAAATCGGGTGCCGACATTTTCCCATGTCGCCTTGCCAATCATAGGGAAACAGTGACAGTTTTTGGACAAACTACTGCTATTCCCACAAAACGCATTACTCACGTCACAATAGAGGCAACGAGCAACAGGCTGCAGGGCTGCATCACCCGTCTGTAAACCCCATCAGAATTAACCGGATCAGTTCCTTATCCCAATGGATGAGTAGCTAGTGTAAATAGAATGAGCGGTTCCAAGTTAACGTCACCCCTTTAGGTCCTCCGAACCAGGTGAGATGACTTTAGCCAAGTGACGAGCCATGATACGGAGCTTTGCTTTTTTCTAAACGTCACGTTGATTGGGCTGTTCGACATCAATATTTAACCAATATGACTGAGCGATTGCGGTCTCAAGCAAACCGGTCTACCCCATCGGATCAGCCTTGTCCAGAGTTGCAAGATGAAATTACCTTGCGTCAGGAAGTCGTGTCCCTGCGCCAGGAAGTGCTGGAACTGCGGTCAACATTGCGCGATCGCACCGGTGCCCTAGAAGCATCGCAGAGCGACAAACTCGAGTTAGAGCGGCGCTTTGCCGAACAAACCGAGGCCCTGCGGGAATCAAACGACACCCTGGTTTCTGAAATTGTTGAGCATAGCCAAGCAGAACTGGCCCTGAGATCGGCGCGGGATCAGCTACAGGCCATCCTCGATGCAGTCCCCGGTATTGTGTCTTGGATTAGTGACGATCTTCGTTACTTAGGGGTAAACAAACACCTGGCCAAAACCTTCAACATGCCCGTAGAAGCCTTTACGGGCCAGGATATCGGCTTTCTCCACACCAGCCGCGCCTTCATTAATTTTGTTCAGGACTTTTTCCAAAGCAGCCAGCAAGAGGGGTATCGGGAGATTAGTGCCCATGTGGGGGGATCCCAACGGCGCTTTTTGATCGTGGCCCAAAAATATAACCAAGGTAAAGCGGCCTTTACCGTCGGCATCGATATCACCGAACGCAACCAGGCCGAGGAGGCCCTGCGCCTAGCCGAGGCCAAGTACCGCAACATTTTCGAGAACACCGTTGAAGGAATCTTCCAGACCACCCCTGAAGGCCACTATTTAAGTGCGAACCCGGCGCTGGCCCGCATCTATGGCTATAGCGACCACGATGACATGATGGTGAGCATCACCAGCATTCAGCAGCAGCTCTATGTTGATCCCCAGCGGCGGGTTGAGTTTACCCATACCCTCCAGACCGAAGGGGCCGTGACCAACTTTGAGTCCCAGGTCTATCGCAAAGACGGGTCGATCATTTGGATTGCAGAGAATGCTCGAGCCGTCCATAACAATGACGGCAACTTGGCCTACTACGAAGGTACTGTTGAGGACATTACCCACCGCAAGGAGGCAGAAGCGGCCCTCCAACGGGCCAATGAAGAACTAGAGCAACGGGTCACCCGCCGGACGGCGGCTTTGACCGAATCGAACCAGCGACTGCTCTCAGAAATTCGGGAACGTCACCGGGTGGAAGCGGCTTTGCGTAGTTCGGAAGCCGAGCTGCGGGCCTTGTTTGCCGCCATGACCGATGTGATTACGGTGTTTGATGCCGATGGCCGTTATCTCAACATTGTGGCCACCAATTCCCAGCTTTTATTTGATCCCCGCACCGAAAGGGTCGGCAGCACCGTTTACGAGGTGTTGCCCCCTTACCAAGCCAGTTTATTCATGCGCTATATCCAACAAGCATTAAATGCTGGGCGTCCGGTGCGGTTGGAATATAGCCTGCCGGTGGGGGATTGGAACCGCATGGGCGATGCCAGTGGTCGGGCCGCCATTGATGATTTTGACAATACCGCTTGGTATACCGCCATTGTCTCTCCCATGCCAGACAACCGAGTGATCTGGGTGGCCCGCAATATTACTGAAAAACGACGGGCGGATGTGGCCTTACAGCAGGCGGAGGAAAAGTACCGCAGTATTTTTGAGAATAGTGCTGAGGGCATTTTCCAGGCCAGTCCTGATGCCCATTACCTGAGCGTCAACCCAGCCCTGGCCCGGATGTATGGTTACCTCAGCCCGGAGGAGGTGATTGCGCGGGTCACCAACATTGACAGTCTGTATGTGGAAGAAGCTCGACGGCGGGTGATGTTACAGCGCCTCCATAAGCAAGGGGCGGTGTTTGAATTTGAGTCCCAGGTCTATCGGGCCGATGGGGTCATCATCTGGGTGTCTGAAAATGTTAGAGCGGTGCGGGATAACAAGGGCCACCTGATTTATTACGAAGGCACCGTGGCTGATATCACCCAGCGGCGGCAGGCGGAGGCGGCTCTGCGGGAGAGTCGAAGGACGTTAGCGACCCTGTTAGGGAACCTGGCTGGTATGGCCTATCGTCGCCGTTGCTTGACGGATTGGTCCTTTGAGTTTGTGAGTGAGGGGTGTTATGAGTTGACGGGCTATGCCCCGGCTGATTTGTTGGGGGATGAACCGGTCTCTTTTGAGCAACTGGTGCACCCTAGCGATCGCAGCTATGTGCAAGGGGAGCTGCATCGCGCTTTGACCCAAGGCAATCATTTTCAGATGACCTATCGGATTTTGACCGCCGATGGTCAGGAAAAGTGGGTCTTAGAAAAGGGGATCGGTGTTGCGGCTCGGCAACAGGAGCCGGTGGCAGTTGAGGGCTTTTTGACCGACATCACCGACCGTAAGGAAATCGAAGAGGCCCTGCGGGTTGAGCAAGAGCGGTCAGAGCGGCTGTTGCTAAATATTTTGCCCGCCTCCATTGCGGAGCAGCTTAAGCAAGATGCCAAGTCGGTGGCCTATCGGTTTGATGAGGCCACGGTTCTCTTTGCCGATATCGTCAATTTCACCGCCCTGTCATCAAACTTGTTGCCGACAGCCTTGGTGGATATGCTCAATGAGATCTTCTCGACCTTTGACCATTTGGCGGAGCGTAATCAACTCGAAAAAATCAAGACCATTGGCGATGCCTACATGGTGGTGGGGGGGTTGCCCAATGTCTTACCCAATCACACCGCCGCGATCGCAGAGATGGCCCTGAATATGCAAACGGCGATCGCCCACTTCAAGCGCCATGACGGCACCCCCTTCCAGCTTCGCATCGGCATTCACACCGGCCCCGTTGTGGCTGGGGTCATTGGCCTCAAAAAGTTCTCCTACGACCTATGGGGCGATGCGGTCAATGTGGCCAGTCGCATGGAATCCCAAGGGATGCCTAACTGCATCCAGGTTACTGCCGAGGTTTATGAACTCCTTAAGGATCAGTATCGGTTTGAACCTCGGGGCCAGATTAATGTCAAGGGCAAGGGAGAGATGATGACCTATTGGTTACAGGGACGCAATGAGGAGCCGGACTAAGCGACGAAACATTGAGAAAGTTAGTGGTTTCGTTACTGAGTAACACTTTTCTCAACCTCGTCTCCCTAGTATAAAAGTCATCAACATTCACCTGCTGCAAGCGGCCATTGGCCACTGACGTCTCTTTCCTGAGGGATGATGCAGCTCAAGGGGCATAGGATGTCTCCCGGTTCTAGGTTGCAAACAAGACAGTTCTCCAAGGCATAGGGTTACCCTGTGCCTTTTTTTTAGGTTGATTTGATTTCCAGGGAAATAACCGGCTTGGAATCCAGGTCTAGGGCCAATTGATCGCCCATCTAGGATCTGCAATCCGCCCCATGAATGGGATGTGCTCTTTATAGCAATGGGTTTACGGCATGAGCTACACCTTTGACATTATTGGCGTTTCTCCCGTGTGGAACTTTTTTAAACATCAGCAGCAGGTGGAGTCCACCCGCGATCGCGGCTGTGCCTATCTGGGCAGTCATAAATGCACCCTAGATAGCTTTATCGAGGCCACCGCTTGGGTCCACGAAAAGCCAGATTGGGACTGGGATGCGGTGGTCAGGGAGATGATTGGCTTCTGGGTCGGTCAGGGCGATGCGATTCGCCACTGGAAACAGGAATTCCAAAAGGCAGAGGACGACAGCCTGATCGTGGCGCGGGTGGCGAATGTGATTAGCCTGCGCCATGAGTTAGAGCATCTATTCCAGCAGTAGCCGAATTTTAAAATGGCCGCAGCCTTGTCTTAAGGAACGCAAACTGAATAAGACCCGGAATGGTCCGTCCTAAGGAACTCGGTCAGGGCTAAATAAGCTGAGCAGACATATCCAGTGGTTGTTGATGGAAATCACCTAAGCTGGCCATATGAAATGGCACTATCGCTGGAAACGATTTTGGGTGAGGCTACGGCGGCTCCAAGCCCGTAACCAAGGGGACTGGTTTTGGTTGCAGAGTAAGCCTGTGCCCGTAGCTGGCTTGAACCGGGACCTGTGGCGCTGGGCGGAGCCCTCGTCTAATTACTACATCATGTTGGGGTTGTCTGGGGTGATTGCCACCCTGGGCCTCGGAAACCACTTTGGGGCAAGCGATCACCCTGGATGTGGATGTGGTCCCTGTAACGCGCTTTCAATTTCAGTCATCCCCGTAAACCCATTGGACCTAAAGCGCCCCCGCAGCGATCGCTGCGGGGGCGCTAAACAGACTTGATGGGTCAAAGAACTTAGGCACTCATGCGGGTCAGGAGCACCGGGCAAGGGGCATAGACCCGGACATAGTCCGATAGGGACTCGCCCACCAGCCGATCCAGATCAGGCATCCCCTTCGCAATGGAGGGGCGGCGATCGGGGGACCCGAGAATCAACAGGTCCACATTTTTTTCGTCGGCGAGTTGGCAAATCCGTTGGCCCGCCTTACCTTCGGGAGCAACAAGCTTGTACTTGATGTTGTAGCGACTGGCCTCAGCTGCCGCTGCCTTCAAAATCGGATCCGCCTTGGGGTCAGGCTCGATTTCTGCCAGGAGCTTGGTCTTGAGGTTAGAAACAGAATGCACCAGGATCAACTCTCCATCTTTCACATCTCGCAACAGGTTGATGGCAATTTTGAGCCCTTCCTGAGCGGAGTCGGACTTATTCAGGGCAACCAATATCCTTCGAATCGAGCGAATATTGTAGAGGTCATCTTTGACCAACAGCATCGGGCGAGAAGACAACTGAAAAACGTACTGGCTGACAGAGTTATCGAGAATCGCCTTTAGCCCCTGCAACCCTCGCGAGCCCATCACAATTAAGCTGGTATCGATTTCCTCCGCCACTTTGACGACCAGATCCTTGGGGTCGCCTTCACGCAGCACCGCATTGACCCGAGTGGGATCTAGGTTGAGGCTGCTAACGGTGTTGGCTAGGGTCCGACCGCCCTCTTCCCATTTTGCGGTCATGTCGTCAGCGGAGATTTGGGACGGGACGACATGGAGCACGGTGGTTGCGGCCCGTTGGATCAAGGGCAGCTCCAGCAAGGCTTTCATCATGGCTTTGGTATTGCCGATGCCAGAATCTGCCAGAAGAATTTTTTCGATCATGGTACTTGTCTAGGGTGAATCTGCAAGGGCTCTTTATCAAGGGTAAGCGGGTTATGCATCCAGGCAAAACCGTTAACCCAAAGCCTTCTGAGCCACGGGTTTCGTGCCCCATGTTCATCATAAACATGGGGCTTCACCAGACTTTGGATGCTTTCACGTTCTTACACAAAAAGAAAATTCCTGAGACAAAGTAGTGGTATGGCTAAGGCTGTCCATTGGTATTGTTCTATAGGCGGATAACAGTAGCCGTGGCCCTAATGTGATGCTTCGGCCACCCTGACCCGATTTTTACCCGCCTGCTTGGCTTTATACATGGCCTGGTCGGCGGCCACAATCAAATCCTCCAGGGTCTGCATCTGGGGCGTAAGGACCGCAACCCCCACCGATACCGTTACAGATCGCTTCAAGTCGGGGGTTTCACTGGGACGGCACTGCTGATCGATGGCGGCGCAAATTCGCTCGGCAGTGGCTTGAGCAATGCTGCGTGGGGCACTGAGTAACACGACAAATTCTTCCCCGCCGTAGCGGGCGGCAATGTCATCTTGATGTTCTCGCACCGAAGCCCTTAACTGCTGAGCGATGCTACGCAACACCTCATTACCGGCCTCATGGCCAAAGGTGTCGTTGTAGGACTTGAAGTTGTCGGCATCGAGGAGGATTAAGGCTAGGGGTAAATTGCCTGCCTGGGCTAACCCTAGGCGTTGGGCCGCCACTTGTTTGAAATACCCGATGTTGTGGAGATTGGTTAATTTGTCCACCGTGGCGGACTGGTTGAGTTGGGTGACTTCCCGGAGATCGGAGCGAAACAAGAGCAATAGGGCGATGGCCATACTGAAGATAAAAATCAGTTCTAGACTGTCTCGAATCACCTCTAGGCCGTCGAAGGGCCGGAAAAGACCAACAAAGGCCAGAACTTCATTGACTGAGAAGGCCCCAGTCGCCAAAAGTAGGAGCCACACCGCTTTTTTTTGAAGCCGAAGACTAAACGTGGGCGCTAACCCCACCACACAGTAAAAAATACTGAGGGCGGCACAGAGATTCAGACTTTCTAAGCAAAGTTCTAGGGTTGACATAGTTTGTGGATAGCCTCTTACAGCGACACAGAATGCCGAATCCTGGTTCCTTACCCTACCGAAATTTACTGACCCCAACCGGATACCGTTAGAAACTTAGGGCATTCCCAAGCTTGGCTAATGATGAAAGCGACTGGTGTGGGTGAGTTATCTTCGTTAGTGGGCTGATCGGAAAGGTCATATTTCCCCACCCCATTCCCCCATCAACGATCGCTAACCCCTAGGGAGACAACCATGGTGACCACCCCAAGTCGGCAAACTGGATCTGCCACCCCCCCCCCCATCCAGGGGGATCAGGGCAGCTTGCATGCCCCTGGGGTAGACCCATCTGAACGCCCTTGGACTATTGAGGATAGCGAGGCCCTATACCGCATCCAAGGGTGGGGGGAGCCCTATTTCTCGATTAATGCGGCGGGCCATGTCACCGTTGCCCCCAGAGGCGATCGCGGCGGTTCCTTAGACCTCTATGAATTGGTGGATGCGCTGAAGCAGCGGAACTTGAGCCTGCCGATCTTGATTCGCTTCTCCGACATTTTGGAAGATCGCCTAGAGCGAATTAATGCTTGCTTTTCGCGGGCGATCGCCCGCTATAGCTATGGCGGCAGCTACCGGGGGGTCTTTCCGGTGAAATGCAACCAGCAGCGGCACCTGGTGGAAGACCTTGTGCGATTTGGCAAGCCCCACCAGTTTGGCCTAGAGGCGGGCTCTAAGCCCGAGCTGCTGATTGCCCTAGCCACCCTGCAAACCCCTGGGGCGTTGATTATTTGCAACGGCTATAAAGATGCCGAATATATCGAAACCGCTATGCTCAGCCAGCGCCTGGGCCAAACCCCGATCATTGTTTTAGAGCAACTGGAGGAAGTGGAGCTGGTGATTGCCGCCAGCCGTCGTCTCAACATTCGTCCAGTATTGGGGGTGCGGGCCAAGCTCAGCAGCAAAGGGATTGGCCGCTGGGGGGGCTCAGCGGGGGACCGCGCCAAGTTTGGCCTCACCATCCCAGAAATTGTGGCGGCGATCGCCGCCCTCGACCAGGCCCAGATGCTGGATTGCTTGCAACTACTGCATTTCCACATTGGCTCCCAGATTTCGGCCATTAGCGTCATTAAAGATGCCCTGCGAGAAGCCTGCCAGATCTATGTCGAGATGGCTGCCCTGGGTGCGCCCATGGGGTACCTGGACGTGGGCGGCGGCCTGGGGGTTGATTACGATGGCTCCAAAACCAACTTCCATGCTTCCAAGAATTACAGCACCCAGAACTACGCCAATGACGTCGTCGCCGAGGTCAAAGAAGCCTGTGCGGCCCGACAATTACCGCCCCCGACCCTAGTGAGCGAAAGTGGTCGGGCCTTAGCATCCCATCAATCGGTATTGGTCTTTGACGTGTTGGGCACCAGCGGCATACCTCGCGTCGAAGCCCTCGTCCCCCCCACCGAGAGCGATCATGCCCTGCTGCGGGAGCTCTACGAGACCTATACCACCATCGATCTGCACAACTACCAAGAGGCCTACAACGATGCGGTGCAGTTTAAGGATGAGGCCATTAGCCTGTTTAACTTTGGCTATTTGAGCCTGTCGCAGCGGGCTCAGGTAGAGAGCCTCTATTGGTCCTGCTGCCACCGCATTCTAGAGCTGGTGCGCAATGAATCCTATGTGCCCGACGACTTAGAAAACCTAGAAAAGAGTTTGGCCGCGATCTATTACATCAATTTGTCGGTATTTCAGTCGGCCCCCGATAGTTGGGCGATCGATCAACTGTTCCCGATCATGCCGATCCATCGCCTGAATGAAGAGCCTACCTGTCGCGCCACCCTCGCCGACCTCACCTGTGACAGCGACGGCAAAGTCGAGCAATTCATTGATTTGCGGGATGTTAAACCGGTGCTGGAACTCCATCCCCTTAAACCAGAGGAACCCTACTGCCTAGGGCTATTTCTGGGGGGCGCGTACCAAGAAACCATGGGGAATTTGCACAATCTGTTTGGCGACACCCACACGGTACATATTCAGCTCACCCCCAAGGGCTACCAAATTGAGCATGTGGTGAAGGGGGACACCATGACCGAGGTGCTCAGCTATGTGCAGTATGACTCTGAGGATTTGATCGAAAACATCCGCCGTCGCACCGAACAGGCTCTGCAAGAAAACACCATCACCCTAGAGGAGGCCCAGCTCCTCTTACGCCATTACGAGCACAGCCTCAGCCGCTATACCTATCTCAGCAGTTGAGTCTGGGCCGTTGAGCCTGAGCCGTTGAGTCTGGGCCGTTGAACCGGTCAAACGGCTTGGCCCATGGTTTCAAACAGGCCAGGGTTAAAACAAGCTCAATTGAGCGGGGTCCGGCGCAATGTTGTCCCAGGGTAAGGGGGTGACATCGGGATGGATGGCTTGGAGCTGTTGATATAAATGACGGGCGATCGCTGGGGACTGCGCTTCATCGGGGCAATGGACAAACAGATACACATCGGTCCCGGCGGTGAGCCACTGGTGTAATCGCGCCACCCATTCCGCCAGATAGGTTTCATTCAGCGCCAGTTCGGGGTGAGAAATGTAGCGCACTAGGGTAAAGGGGGCCGTCACCACCGGCTGCAACGGTACCTTGGGCTTGCGCCGCTCCGATTTGATTTGCGGGTCGCCCTGGCCCGCAGCGAGGGCGTCATAAATCGGTCGGGTATCGAGCAGCACCCGCCCCACGCCCAGATCTTGCAGCATCTGATTCAAGGCTTGAGCGGGCTCAGGCTTAAACCAATTCAGATGGCGGACTTCCACCGACACTGGCACCCGCTGCACCGGCCAGCCCCGCAAAAAGGCCTCCAGATCCGCCATGGCTTCCGGGCTATAGGTGGGGGGCAACTGCACAAAGGTCGGCCCTAATTTATTGCCCCAGGACGCCATTAAGTCTAGAAACTTCAGAACAGCGGGCAAATGGGGCAAGAGTGGCCCCTGGTGAGAATAGGATCGGGGCAACTTGGGGCAAAAGCGAAACCCTGCGGGCACTTGGTCTGCCCAGCGTTGCACCGTGGCCCGATCGGGGATGGAATAAAAGGTGGTGTTGCCTTCGACTGCTGTGAGGCGCTCCCCATAGCACCGCAAAAACTTGCCAGGGGAGGATTTGGCCGGGTAAAAGTCCCCCACCCAGCCCGGAAAGGCCCAGACGGCACAGCCGAGATACAGCATTCCTGGTCCCCAGCAACAGTGGGAAAAGTGTAACAATTAGTTTGCAATAGCTCCTTTTCAATGGCCCCTGACGCGATCGCCCATGGCTTTTATCCATATCCCCAAACCCTGGCAATTACCCGAGTCCCGCGCGACCCCCGAAGCCGCCTTTTGGAATCGCCGCAAATTTATCAAAACCCTCGTGGGTGCTGGCATTGGGGCTTCTGCCGCTAGCCTCACCGCCTGTGGCGGCAACAAAGGGAACGGTGACATTGCCCCCGCCCTAGAGAAAACCCTGGGGCGATCGCTCAACAACTTCACCCCCAACCCTGATTTTCGCGATGCCGGTCGCCCGATCACCGAGCAGGTCTACGCCAGTCGCTACAACAATTACTACGAGTTCGGCGGCACCAAGAATATTTGGCAGGCGGCCCAAAAACTCCCCACCGATCCCTGGACCCTAGAGGTGGGCGGGCTGGTCAAAAATCCCCGCAAATATGACCTCGATGACCTCACTAACCGCTTTCCCCTAGAGGAGCGGGTCTATCGGTTCCGCTGCGTCGAAGCCTGGGCCATGGTCGTGCCCTGGGTGGGCTTTCCGATGGCGGCTCTGATGGCGGATGTGGAGCCCACCAGCGCCGCCAAGTTTGTGCGGTTCACCACCTTCTTTGATGAAAAAATCACCCCCGGCCCCGCCTGGGAATTTGCCCTGAATCTGCCTTGGCCCTACGTGGAAGGACTCACCATTGAAGAGATGGCCAATGACCTGTCCTTTTTTGCGGTGGGGCTCTACGGACGCACCCTGCCCAAACAACATGGCGCGCCCATTCGCATGGTGGTGCCTTGGAAGTACGGATTTAAGGGGGGCAAATCGATCGTCAAGATCGAATTCCTGGCGGAACAGCCCGCCACCTACTGGAACGTGATTGCCCCCAACGAGTACAAATTTGAGGCCAATGTAGAACCCGATGTCCCTCATCCCCGCTGGTCTCAAGCGTCGGAGCGGATTGTTGGGTCGGGCACCAACCCCTTCAATTGGGAGCGACAACCGACGCAGATTTATAACGGCTATGGCGACTACGTGGCGGATCTATACGCCTGAGTGGCCCCTGGGTCCCGTGCGCCAGAACGGTACAATGGGCCTCTTATCGAGACGGGACAGAACGGGTGTTTTCGCCACTAGAACTGCTGTGGGCCTTAATTGGTCTGGTTCTAACCATTGGAGCCACGTGGTTAGAGGCCTTTGTGGTGTTTATCGACACCCCCTGGACCTCGGATGCCGTTAGCCTACAGATCTATTCCCTGAAGGTGAGTTTTCAGGTGGGTGCTGTGCTGCTCACCGCTTGTCTCGGGGGGCAACGGGCGGGGGCCATGGCCCAGATTGCCTATGTGACCCTGGGGTTATTTTTGTTGCCCAGCTTTGGGCTGCCGGTGTTTACCCAGGGGGGCGGGCTCGACTATGTGCGGGAGCCCAGCTTTGGCTATTTGCTGGGATTTATCCCAGGGGCCTGGATTTGTGGTCGATTGGCCTTCCAGGAGTCCCCTAAACTAGAAACATTGGCGTACAGTTGCCTATGGGGATTAGGCATCATTCACGTTTGTGGATTGGTTTACCTGGTATTGGCTAGCCTTGGTGGCTGGCTGCGGCCTGGGCTGGCCCCCTTCTGGACCTTGGTTCAGGCCTATACGATCTCGCCCTTGCCGGGGCAATTGATTGGGGTCTGTGCTGTGGCTGTCATGGCGTTTGGGATTCGCCGTCTCCTGTTTTACTGAGGCTATGGGGCTTAATAATCGACTGTTTTGGGGATTGGCGATCGCAGGTTTAATCCTCGATCAGATCACGAAGTTATGGGTGGTGAAAACCTTTGAACTCTACGACACCCTGCCGTTGTGGGACGGGGTGTTTCACTTTACCTATGTCACAAACAAGGGAGCCGCCTTTAGCCTGTTTAGCGAGAATGGTGAGTGGCTGCGGTGGCTCTCGCTTTTAGTCAGTGGGGCCTTGATGGTGTTAGGGGCCGTCGTGAAGTTGTCTAACCGCTGGGAACAGGCTGGGTATGGCTGTATCTTGGCCGGGGCCTTAGGCAATGGCATCGATCGCTTCTTCAATGGCGAAGTGGTCGATTTTCTGGACTTTCGGTTGATTCAGTTCCCGGTGTTTAACGTGGCGGACATCTGCATCAACATCGGCATTGTTTGCTTGCTGTGGGCCGCGTTCCAGCCGCCTAAGCAGGGCAAGGAGAGTGCTGGCAAAAAGATTCAATCCTAGGGGCTGATCACCGGGGCTGTCCCTAGCTACCCCCCGATGCAGGGTTAAACTAGCCCTGTCCACCGCTTCCAGAGACCCCATGGGCAGCGCGATCGCTCAACAAATTACCCAACTCCGCCAACAGCTACAACAGGCCAGCTATGCCTACCACGTCCTCGATCGCCCCATCCTCGAAGACGAAATTTACGATCGCCTCTATCGCCAACTCCAAGATCTTGAAACGGCCCACCCAGAGCTGATTACCCCCGATAGCCCCACCCAACGCGTTGGTGAACGTCCGGCCCAGCAGTTCACCTCCGTCCGCCACAACATTTCGCTGTATAGCCTGGAAAATGCCTTTGATCTCGGTGAGTTCAAGGCTTGGCAGCAGCGCTGGCAAAAACTGGCCCCTGAGCTGACCGAAGCCGCCGCCGTGGCGGAACTCAAAATTGACGGGTCGGCCCTGGCCCTCACCTATGAAAATGGTGTCTTAGTGCGGGGGGTGACCCGTGGCGATGGCACCACCGGCGAAGACATTACTCAAAACGTCAAAACCATTCGTACCCTACCTTTGCGGCTACAGGTCGAGATGCCGCCCCCCAGGGTAGAGGTGCGGGGGGAAGCCTTTTTGCCCCTGGATGAATTTGAGCGTATTAACCAGCAGCGTACCGAAGCGGACGAAGCCCCCTTTGCCAACCCCCGCAACGCCGCTGCTGGCACCCTGCGCCAGCTCGATTCCCGAATTGTGGCCGATCGCCGCCTTGCCTTTTTTGCCTATACCCTCTTGATTCCCGAGGTTGACGGCAACCCCAGCCCCCTGCAACCCCCCAACCAATGGCAGGCCCTAGCCCAACTGGAGCAATGGGGCTTTAAGGTAAACCCCCATCGGCAACGCTGCCAAACCGCTGAGGCGGTGGGCCAGTTTTACGATGCTTGGTCAACCCAGCGGCTCACCCTGCCCTACATGACCGATGGGGTGGTGGTCAAACTCGACGATGTGGCCCTCCAGCAGCGCCTGGGCTTTACCCAAAAGGCCCCCCGCTGGGCGATCGCCCTCAAATACCCCGCCGAGGAGGTGCCCACCACGGTGCTAGGGGTTACGGCCCAAGTGGGCCGCACCGGAGCCGTGACGCCAGTGGCCCATCTACAGCCAGTGCAACTGGCGGGCACGACGGTGGCGCGGGCCACCTTGCACAACAGCGATCGCATCACCGAGCTAGACCTGCACATTGGCGACACGGTGATCGTCCGCAAGGCGGGGGAAATCATCCCGGAGGTGGTGCGGGTGCTGCCGGAGCTACGGCCCGCTGATGCCCAGCCCTACCATCTGCCCAGCCACTGCCCCGAATGTGGGGAAGCCCTGGTCAAACCGGAAGACGAAGCCGCCACCCGTTGCATTAATAATTCCTGTCCGGCGATCGTGCGGGGGGCGCTGATCCATTGGGCCAGCCGCAATGCCTTGGATATCAACGGGGTGGGGCAAAAATGGATTGAGCAGTGGGTGGACCAAGGACTCGTCCAGTCCGTGGCGGACCTGTATGGGTTAACCATGGAAACCCTGCTGCCCCTAGAGCGCATGGGGGAGCAACTGGCGGAAAAGCTGGTGGCGGCGATCCAGGACTCTAAGCAGCAGCCCTGGGCGCGGGTGCTGTACGGCCTCGGCATTCGCCATGTGGGCAGCGTTAATGCCAAGGTGCTAAGCCAGTGCTTCCCCACGGTGGAGAAATTGGCGGCGGCGGAGCCTGAGGCGATCGCGGCGGTCTATGGCATTGGCCCCGAAATTGCCCAATCGGTCTATGACTGGTTTCAGGTGCAGGCCAACCAAGGGTTAATTGAGCGGTTACGGGGGGCCGGGGTCTGCCTAGCGGGGCCGGAAACCGACCAATCTCTGGCCGCAGCCTTGCCCTTGGCGGGCAAAACCTTTGTGATTACCGGCACCCTACCCAGCCTGAGTCGCAATGAAGCCAAGCAGTTGATTGAAGCGGCGGGGGGTAAGGTGACGGGCTCGGTGAGTGCCAAGACCCATTACCTCGTGGCGGGGGAGTCGGCGGGGTCAAAGTTGACCAAGGCGGAGAAGCTAGGGATTGCGGTGTTGTCAGAGGCAGATTTGCAGGCGTTGCTGGGGACAGGGGAGGGCATAGCTTGAGCAAGGCTCAAAGTTTGCGGATGCTCTTGATGGCCGAAGGCAGTCTGCTGCAAGGAAAACAGCGGCTAGGACATCCCCGGAAGGGTGCCTATAATGGGCGAAAGCAAAGCCAATCCCCTTAAATCCCGCACACTGATGGCAGGCGATCCGATTTCAGTCTTTATTTCCTATGCCCGAAAAGACGAAGCGCTCATGCAGGAGCTAGATCGCCATTTAGCACCGTTAAAACGAAAGCAATGGATTAGCAGTTGGCATGACGGCTGCATTATGCCAGGGGAAGAATGGGAGCCACAAATCAAGGCGAATTTGGAGCAGGCTCAAATCATCCTGCTGCTGATCAGCGTTGATTTTATTTGTTCTGACTACTGCTACGAGGTCGAGCTTGCCAAAGCCATTGAGCGCCATTGCTCGGGAAAGGCGCAAGTAATTCCCGTGATCCTGCGGGATTGCGACTGGCATGGCACGCCCGTCGGTGAGGAGCTGTTGCTGGGTGATCTGCAAGCCCTGCCCAAAGACGCCAAACCCATTAGCCGATGGGAAAGCCGGGATGATGCCTTTGCCGATACGGCCAGGGGCATCCGCAAGGCTATTCAGGATACACAACTGAAGCGCTATGAGCAGGTCTTTGAGCAAGCCATCAGCGAAAGCTACCCCCTGAGCCCAGCGGTGATGGCCAAACTCAAGACCCTGCGGCAGCAGTTGGGGCTAAGGGCGGCAGAGGTGGTGTCGGTCGAGGAACCGATTCGTGACGCGGCAGAGGCTGCATATCAGCAGCACCTCCAGGCGGTCGCAGCGACAGAACAACAGCGCAAGGCAGCGGAAGCAAAACGCCAAAAGCAGCAGGAGGCCGAGCGACAGCGGCAAGCCGCCGAAGCCCAGCGCCAACGTGAAGCGGCCCAGCGCCAACGGGAGGAAGCAGCACGGCAACAGAAACAGCGCGATTACTTCAGTGGCGGGCTCTACCATCTAGAGCAAGGAAATTTCCAGAAAGCCATTGCAGACCTTACGCAAGCAGAACGTTATGGTCACAGCGATGCTCGACGCATGCTGGCAGAAGCGGAACGTCAAAAGCAAGCAGCGGAAGACCGCTTAGACTCAGAGAAAGGTATCAACTATCAACGGCTGCGAGACCTGTTGAAGGCAGGAGACTGGAAAGCTGCTGACCAAGAAACCACCCATCGCATGTTGGAAGCTGTGGGTCGGGGCAAAAAGGATTGGATTCGCAAAGATGAGTTGCTAAATTTCCCCTGTACCGATCTACTCACGATTGATCGGCTGTGGGTGAAATACAGCCAGGGCAAATGGGGCTTTACTGTGCAAAAACGAATCTATGTGGAATGCGGTGCCCAACTGGACGGCAACTATCCGGGTGATAAAATTTGGAGAAAGTTTTGCGATCGCGTCGGCTGGCGCAAAAATGGAGTTGTGAGCTACTCGCAGCTTACCTTCGACCCCCAAAAATCTCCCGCCGGAGAATTTCCGCGTTATGTGGGGAATGGAGTGGGGCTGAGGAATTTCTTCTCTCGCATCGAGACTTGTAAACTGTAGCAGCTAAGCGCTTCAGTCCGATCTAATTCAGTATTTTCAGACCCTCTCCACACGGCGAATCAGGCATTTCGAAGATCCGTTACCTGGCACCCTCGTCACGTCGTATCCACAAATTGCAGCGCCGCTATGTCGGGGTTCAGGCAGTTGGCCAGCACAAACTTTTTGGCAACGGCTTGAATTGCATCCATCGGAACATCCCAGGCTTGCCACAAACTCTTTTGCCCAGGACTGACCTTTTTAGCCTTCATTCTCAACCGCAAACCCGCCAGTTTTTGACTTCCCCAGTAGCTTTTGCGCTCTGACTTAGGCTGAGGTTTGTATCTCTGGCACAATCGCCGATACGCCTTCACACAGAGATCTAACGTTGCCCCCAGGCTTAGAAAAGCTGGATGCCATTGGGTAATACCATCTTGGGTCAGGCGCTCGTAGGTGCCATAGTTACTGAAGTCATAGAACCAACCCAGTTGCATATTGGCGGCTTTGGGGTTGGCGTGGATATAGCGCAGGGTATTCAACGCTCGACGGGTGTCCGTATTGGGAAATCCGGTGCTGTGGTAACGCTTTTCCCAAAAATGCCCGGTGCGATTCAACAGTCTGTTAAAACACATGGCCGTATACCAGTTGAGCCAGTGCATGATTTTAGGCAAATCATCTGGCTGTTGCGGCTCCAGTAAGTAATGAACGTGATTACTCATGATGCACAGACCGTAAAGCTTGAAGCCGTAATGTGCTTGACATTGCCCAAGGGAAAACAGCAAAACTGCTTTGCATTCAAACCGAGTCAGCCGAAACTCACGATTATTGCAACGGGTGGTGATGTGGTAGCTGTGATTGAGTTTGAGTACACGCCGTTGCCTTGCCATTGCCGATTGCCCTTAG
>CAYGVA010000033.1:0-29318 GCA_964353225.1 uncultured Leptolyngbya sp. | reverse complement strand
CCCCTTCACCGCCCCCCGCAGCGGGGGGAGACCACTGCCCGATCATTTTGGGGGGGCGAGACGAGCGGCGGTTTGGGGGGGCGATCGCGGCGGCGGTCCCCCAGCTTAGGAGCTATGCCTTGGGCAGCTACGGCCTCAAGGTCATGGAGGTGATTAAAGGCCAAGCGGGGCTGTATATCTATTTGAATGGGCGGGTCAAACTGTGGGACACCACCGGCCCCCTCGCCTTGGCGGCGGCGGCGGGGCTGCGGTGCTGTGATTTAGATGGTGAGCCGATTCGGTTTGATAGCACCGGGGTCTACCCCCATAGCTTGATGCACCGTCAGCCGATTTTGGTGGGGTGGCCCAGCTATGTCGATCGCTTTCTCGCCCCGATTCGCCAGGCGGTTTTGACCTTGCGGGCGACTGAGTTGGGGGGATTGGGGGCTAAACCCTAGGGTTTTGGATTATGCTGCCTCCGTACCCCCCGTATCTTGAAGGTGTGAGAGGCGCGGATGCCAACCCAAAACCTACAGCGATCCACAGATTTAGACAGCCTTGATCAGGCCATTGCCGCCGCCCAGACTTACCTGCTTTCCCTCCAGACCCCAGCGGGCTATTGGTGGGCAGATTTAGAGTCCAACGTCACGATCACCGCTGAAATTATTCTGCTCCATAAGATTTGGGGCACCGATCGCGACCGGCCCCTGGCTAAAGCGGAGGCGTATTTGCGATCGCACCAGCGGGACCACGGCGGTTGGGAGCTGTTTTATGGCGATGGGGGCGACCTCAGCACCTCGGTGGAAGCCTACACGGCGCTGCGGGTGCTGGGGGTCCCGGCGAGTGACCCAGATTTACTGCGGGCCAAGGCTTTTATTTTGAGTCGGGGGGGCATCAGCAAAACTCGAATTTTCACTAAGTTCCACCTGGCCCTAATCGGCTGCTACGACTGGCAAGGGTTACCCTCCCTGCCCGCCTGGGTGATGCTGCTAGAGTCGCCCTCCCCCTTCACCATTTACGAGCTATCCAGTTGGGCGCGGGGCAGCACGGTGCCGCTGTTGGTGGTGTTTGACCAAAAGCCGGTGTACGCGATCGCCCCGTCGGTCAGCGTAGATGAACTGTATGCCGAGGGCCGCCAAAACGTCCGCTGGGAGCTGCCCCAAAATGGTGACTGGAGCGATATCTTTCTCTGGTTGGATAAGGGCTTCAAGCTGGCGGAGTCCTTAAACCTGGTTCCCTTTCGGCAGGAGGGCATTCGCAAGGCCGAAAACTGGATTTTGGAACGGCAGGAGGCCACCGGCGACTGGGGGGGGATTATCCCAGCCATGCTCAATTCGCTACTGGCCCTGCGGGTGTTGGGGTATGACGTTCATGATCCAGTGGTGCAGCGGGGGCTGCAAGCGGTGGATAATTTCGCCATTGAAACCGCCGAGACCTACTGGGTGCAAGCCTGCGTGTCACCCGTGTGGGACACTGGCCTCTCCCTCCGGGCCTTGACGGACTCGGGGTTGGCCCCCGATCATCCCGCCCTGGTGAAGGCGGGGGAGTGGCTGCTGGGCAAGCAAATCCTCGATTACGGCGACTGGATTGTCAAAAACCCCCAGGGGCAGCCCGGCGGCTGGGCCTTTGAGTTTGAGAACCGGTTTTACCCCGATGTGGATGATACCGGCGTGGTGGCCATGGCTTTGCAGGATGTCACTCTGCCGGATGAGGACCTCAAAAAAGCGGCGATCGCCCGCGCCGCCCGCTGGATCGCCACCATGCAGTGCAAAGGCGGCGGCTGGGCCGCCTTTGACATCAACAATGATCAGGATTGGTTAAATGCGGTGCCCTACGGGGACCTGAAAGCCATGATTGACCCCAGCACCGCCGACATTACGGCACGGGTGCTAGAGATGCATGGCCGCCTCGCTCAGGATCCAGATCTGGTCAAAGGGTATGGGGGTGACCTAAGCGATCGCCGCATCGCCCAGGGCCTAGATTTCCTCCTTCGTGAACAGGAGGCCGACGGCAGTTGGTTTGGCCGCTGGGGGGTCAACTACCTCTATGGCACCAGCGGTGCGCTGTCGGCCCTGGCCCTGATTGCCCCCGAGCGCTGCCGGGGCAACATTGAGCGGGGGGTGGCTTGGCTGGTGGGCTGTCAAAATGCCGATGGGGGCTGGGGTGAAACCTGCCGCAGCTACAATGACCCTGCCTTAAAGGGGCAAGGCCCGAGTACCGCCTCGCAAACCGCTTGGGCATTGTTGGGTCTGATTGATGCCGCTGACTGTGCTGATGCCGCCGCCCACCGGGCCATGGCCACCGGGGTTGAGTATTTGCTCACCACCCAGAAGCCCGATGGCACTTGGGACGAAACCGAGTTTACCGGCACTGGTTTTCCGGGCCACTTTTATATTCGCTACCACCTCTACCGCCAAAACTTTCCGATGATGGCCCTCGGTCGATACCGGCAGTTGCACCATCACTCGGCGCAGAGGGGCAATGGGGCGTGATCTTGAAAATATCTCCGTTCTAGTTCAGACACAGTCAGGGGTTGGCTAAATAAGAACCCCTGACCAAATTCACACCCTAGTTGCTGTAATTGCTTTCGCTGCTCAGGGGTTTCAACGCCCTCTGCAATCACGGCCAGACCCAATTGATTGGCTAGGGCCACAATGGTGTTGACGACTTGATACTTGCGATCTTTGGGGTGCATTTGATTGACAAAAGAGCGATCGATTTTGAGGCTATCGACGGGAAACCGATGGAGATAGGTGAGGGAAGAGTAGCCGGTGCCAAAGTCATCAATGCTGATCTGAATCTGGCGAGATCGCAATTCATGGGTTAGGGCGATCGCCATTTCGGCATTGTCCATCAAGGCACTTTCGGTAATTTCTAGCTTTAGAAAGGCGGGGTTGGCCCCCGTTTCTAGCAGGATGTGATCGATCTCTGCGGGTAGGGTCGATCGCCCAAACTGCCGCGCCGACAGGTTGACATGCACTGTCAGTTCTGGCCAACCGGCCTGCTGCCACCAAAATATCTGTTGGCAGGCTTGCTTCAGCAGCATCATGCCTACCGGCACAATCAGTCCCGTGGTTTCCATATAAGGAATAAACGCATCGGGACCGATTAGACCGCGCTCTGGGTGGTGCCACCGCACGAGGGCTTCTACCCCAACCAGTTGTTGGGTTGCAAGCCGCACAATCGGCTGATAGTGCAACACAAACTCCTGTTGTGCTAAGGCCCGTTGCAGATCATTTTCGAGGGTCAGCCGATCTAACATCGCTAGATGCATCTGGTGATCGAAGACCTGATAACTGCCCTTGCCCCTCCCTTTGGCCTGATACATGGCGGTATCGGCATCTTGCAACAGCGCTTCGGCGGAGAGGGACTGTCCATTGCCATGGGCAATGCCCATGGCAATGGTGACAAACAGATCGCAACCCGCAATGGTAAAGGGGGCATCAAACTGCCGCCACAGTTTCTGAATAAATGTTTTTAGGGCGACCCCATTGTCCATCTGACGCAGCAAAAAACAAAACTCGTCCCCACCCATGCGGGCAACGCAATCCCCAGGTCGCAACTGCTGCTTGAGCCGTTGGGCGATGGCAGCAAGCAGTTGGTCCCCGACCCCATGGCCAAAGGAACCATTCACCAGCTTGAATTGATCACAATCGATGTAAACCAACGCCAGCGAAGACTCATTGGCCTGGATCGCCTGGGTCAATGTCTGTAGTAAAGCGGTGCGACTGGGGAGGGCGGTGAGGGGGTCTTCGAGAATTAAGTTTTTCAACTCTGCGGTACGTTGTTGCACCGTAGACTCTAACCGAGCATTGAACAGGGCCAGTTGCTGATATTGCTGGCGAATGCGCAGCATTGATTTGACCCGAGCGGTCAGTTCTAAGCGGTTGACCGGCTTACTAATAAAGTCATCGGCCCCCGCCGCCAAGCACTGGGCTAGATCTGATTTTGTGGCGAGGGCGGTAATCATAATAATGGGCACCGATTCCCACTGGGGCATGCTTTTCATGCTCTGGCAGACCGCCATGCCATCCATACCCGGCATCATCACATCTAGCAAAATCAAGTCGGGTTGCAAGATGGGGAGATCTGCGATCGCCGACTGGCCACTGGCCGCGTAGTGCAATTGATAATCTTGATGACTCAAAAAGGCTTCAATAACATCAAAATTATCGGGTTCATCATCAATCACTAAAATAGAAAACATGGGAACCAATGGTGATGTTTTAAAGCAAATCGGCCTGCCCCGTACCGTTAAATATTTGCTCTAAAAAGAATTTAGATCAATGTATCAACAAGCACACAATGTGGCTAGTCATGCAAATATTTAACAACATGTCTTAACCCCCTTAACAGGGAGCGCCGTCGCCCCTTCTAAGCTTGCTAACATGATGGACTTGACTTTTGTGCCAGTTGTCATGGTAAAAATGTCGTTTTAGCAAATCCCTAGGCATCGCAGCCTAACAGATGGTGCTTATTAATACAGTTATGCCCATTCCCCCACCACAACGCACCATTGGGTTGCCCATCCTGAAATCGAGATTGAAGGGGGCATGGCCCCTGCTTGGGTAACTTAGGTCGGGGCTAATACCCAGGACAAAACCTTAATTTACAATTGGCAGTGCGACTTCAACGGTGTTTTTTTGCTGCTGATAGCTGCTGATGGTAATCTGCCCCCCCGCCAAGGTGACCATCCTTTGTGCCAGCTTGAGGCCCATCCCCATCCCCTGTTGCGCATAGATACTGCGTCCAAACTGCATGAACGCATCAACCTGGGCAATTTGTTGGGGGGTCATACCCTTTCCTAAATCTTGGATGGATATGTTGAAGCGATCGCCAACCACCTGACTACGAATGGTAATGGCGGTGCCTGCCGGGGAAAATTTCAGCGCATTATCCACTAGCTCACGAAAAAGAATATGTAAATATTGCTCTGAGAGCGGCACCTTAGCCGCCTCCATGGCAAAGATTAAATCGCCCCTTCGATCATAGCGTTGCGCCTGGGCTTCTAGTTGGGTTTCCACCATGTCCTGAGAGAGGAGCGTCGGGGCATCGCTAATGCTTTTTTGTTGGCTGGCGGCCAATTCTAGTTCTAAATAAATCAGGGATTTCTGGGTGAGATCCGCCAATCGGCTGGCCGATCGCTCCGCAATCTCGACCATCTTGAGCAGGCCACTTTTATCCATTTCATCAAAGTGGTTCTTGAGGAGCGTCAGGGGGCCGAGGATGCCATTGAGCGGGGTATTGAGTTCGTGGGCCAGACTGGCGGCCAAATTTCCCCGCAATCCGGCTAGGTTTTGCTCTAAACAATTAATGGTGTCGGCCTGGACTTGGTTGAGGGCCTGAATCTGGTCATATTGCCGTTTAATGCGCAGCATCGACTGGACTCGGGCCAAAAGCTCAATGCCATTGACGGGTTTGCTGATAAAGTCATCGGCCCCAGCAATCAGACATTCGGCCAAGTCGGATCGCGTACTTAAGGCGGTCACCATGATGATCGGCACAAATTGCCACTGGGGGAGGGCTTTGATTTGGCGGCAGACTTCGATGCCATCGCTTTCAGGCATCATCACATCCATCAAGATCAAGTCGGGCTGGAAGGTGTCGAGGGATGCGATCGCCGTTTTACCACTCGCCGCGTAGTGCAACTGGTAGTTTTGACGGCTCAAGAGGGTTTCGACCACATCAAAGTTATCGGGCTCGTCATCAACGACTAAAATCGATGGTTGCTTCATAAATCGTGTTTATAAGGAAGTTAAAAGCTGCCGGATAGTGGCGGCCAACTGCTTGAGTTTGATGGGCTTACCGAGATATTCAGTGGCCCCCGCCGCTAAGCAACGCTCACGATCACCCGCCATCGCCAAGGCCGTTAGGGCAATGATCGGCACCGCCGCCAAGGCAGGGTCTTGGCGTATCTGGTGCATTGCCTCTAACCCGTCCATTTCGGGCATTTGCACATCCATCAAAATCAGATCGGGCTGTTCTGATTGGGCCTGGGCAATGGCCTCCTTGCCATTGGCAGCCAAGACGATGCGATAGCCCTTGGCCTTGAGGTAGCTAGACACCGTGCTGACATTGGCCTGATTGTCCTCCGCTAAGAGGATCAATGGAGCCGTGGCCGCGATGGAGTCATCTAATAGCAGCAATGGGGCAGTGGTGTTATCTATGTCTGCCGTCACCGTAGGGTTCCCCAGATCTGACGAAGCCGTTACCGTCGGGTGACCGATGGCTGGGGGATTTGAGTCATTGGGGAAAAGGGAGCTGGTGGCGCAGGGCAGCTCAATGGTAAAACAACTCCCAATGCCCACCTTACTCGTGACCTGCACCTGCCCCCCATGCAGCTCAACCAGGCGTTTTGCTAGGGTCAGACCAAGACCGGTGCCGTTATATTGACGGTTGAGGGCGCTATCAATTTGCACAAAGGGCTGAAATAGCATTTGCATATCGGCAGGGGCGATGCCAATGCCGGTATCGATGACCGCAATGCAGAGATACTCTTGCACCAGCCAATCCTTTTCTCCGGCCCCTAGGTTGAGGGTTTGCTCTAGGGGGGTGCGGTAAACCCTGACTCGGGTAATGCCCGCGAGGGGGGCCGGGGGGTCAGGGCGGATTGCCCGTCGTTGCTGGCTCACCGCTAGGGTGATACGCCCCCCCTCGCCGGTAAACTTGACGGCATTACTCAGCAGATTGATCAACACTTGGCGAATGCGTCGTTCGTCAATCCAGAGGTCGGGCAGATCGATCGGGAGCTTGGTGTCGAGTTGGATGTGTTTTTTGAGGGCCTGTTGCTTGATAAAGGCCAGGCTTGATTTGCACAGGGGGGCGACAGCGGTGGCGTTGCAGTCTAGCGTGATCTGGCCCGCCTCGATTTTGGCCACATCCAGGATGTCATTGATGAGGTCGAGTAAATGGTTGCCACTGCGCTCAATGGTTTTGAGGGACTTGATTTGATCCGGATTGACAGGTCCAAAGATCTGCTCTTGTAACCCTTCGGTCATGCCCAAAATGGCATTAAGAGGGGTGCGTAGCTCGTGGCTCATGTTGGCCAAAAACTCATCCTTGAGGCGGGTGGCACGGGCCAGCTCTTGGTTGGAGAGGGCTAGCTCTTGGTTGCGCTCGGTGAGTTGTTGTTGGGCCTGCTGCCGCTGGGCCAGTTCTTGCTGTAACTGCTCGTAGAGGCTGGCCTGCTGGATGGAGAGCGCCAGTTGGTTTGATAGACGCTGGGTCAGACTCACTTCAGCGGTTTGCCAATGGCGGGGGGCATCACATTGATGAATGCACAGTAGCCCCCAAAGCGTTTCGCCACAGAGTAGGGGCATCACGATGCAAGAGCGCACCTGAAACTGGGCCAGGATATCGATATGACAAGGACTCAGGTCCTGGTCATAGATGTCATGACTTACAAAGCTGCGGCCCCGGCTGTAGAGGGTTGTATAGTTTTCACCAAAACAATGGTCTTCCACAGGGGTCTTTAGCACAGAGCGAACCCCTGCCACCGCCGACTCGGCTACAAATGTTCCCTTATTAAACCCAGACGCCGGGTCAAACTCAAAAATGCCGACCCGATCGCTCTGCAGCACCGCGCGAATTTCTTGGCAGGCGGTGGCGAAAATGGTGGGGAGATCAAGGGATTGGCGAATCAGCTCACCGGTTTCCCGCAGCAACTTTTCTCGACTCGCCTGCTGGCGAATGGTATTTTCGGCCTGTTTGCGATCGGTGATGTCAAAGCGAATGGTCAAATATTGAAATGGTTTCCCTTGTCCGTCTAAAAAGGGCACCAGGGTACTTTGCACCCAATACAACTCACCCTGTTTGGTGCGGTTACACAGTTCACCCCGCCAGATCTCACCACGACGGATAGTGCGCCAGAGATCGGCAATAAAACTAGACGGGTGATGGCCGGAGTTGACTAAACGGTGGGTCTGACCCAGCAGCTCCTCCCGGTCATAGCCAGAGACTTCGCAGAAGCGATCGTTGGCGTAGATGATCACCCCTTTGGCATCGGTGGTGGCAACGATCGCCGCTTGGTCGAGGGCGAACTTAAAGTCTGAGAGCTCTTGTACCAGGCGTTTTAGGTCTTGTTCCGCCTGCTGGCGTTGGGCTTCGAGGCGTTTGCGATCGCTGATATCCCGCAAAATGGCCTGAATGATATTCTCTCCATTGATTTCAATCACCGCTGCCGCCATATCTACCGGTGTGAAGACACCATCTTTACGGCGAAAATTGACATCCGACAATCGAGAATGCACCTGTTGATCAATCTTTTTAAAGTGTGATGCCTGGGCCTTCTCCGTTGGGGGGCGCAGTTGATCAAAGGTTGACGCAATGAGCTCGACCTTGGAATAGCCTAGGAGTATTTCTGCTTGGTGGTTGGCCTCAATGATATTGCCCTGGCAGTCAAATATGACAATGGCATCGCTGGCCCCCTCCATCAGGCTTTTATAGCGCAGTTCCCGCTCAAGCAGGGCATCAGTGCGTTCAGCCACCCTGGCCTCTAGGGTCTGATTAAGCTGCTCTAACTCAAGGGTGGCCCGCTGGCGCTGGAGCTCCGCCGCCGCCCGTGCCGCAAAAATTCGCAGGATTTGCTCTGCCTGCTGAGGGTTTTGCAGGGGCTTTTTGTCGAGGATGCACAACTCACCGATAACATTGCCCTCAGCATCCCGTAGGGCAATACCCAAATAACTCTGGGCTGCCATCTTCACCAAGTCAAGATCCCTAGGAAAGTGCTGTTGGAGATGATCTACACAGTAAAAATGACCCTCTTGCAAGGTGCGTTCGCAGGGGGTATTGGCTGGGTTATAGGCAAAGTCAGGTTGGAGGGTGCCCTCGGCGCAAAAGGCCAGGGTTTGCAATTCACCCTGCGTTTGTTCGGTCACCATGGCGTAGGGCACAGCGAGGGCGGTGGTAATGTGGCGCACCAACGCCGCGAAAAAGTCCTGCCCTGTGGTTGCAGCGGTACCTATCATCAGGTTTTGAAGGGTTGCTTCGGCCTGTTTGCGATCGGTGATGTCTTGAATCAACGCGAGCACAAAGCCCTGGCTTTCGTGGTTAGAGATGATTGATGTCGATATCGCAATGGTGCGTTGCTGGCCATCCTTGCGGTGAATCTCCCATTCTTCTGCCATGAGATTGTCCCCTTGGCGCATCTGCTGCATGCGGGCAATGGCCTGTTCTCGCTGCGTCTCATCGACATACAGGCTTTGGTACCACCCCAGGCGATTGATTTCCCCTAGGGTGTAGCCCGTAATGGCTTCCATTTGTTGGTTCCAGACGGTGAACTGGATGAAGGGAAAAGCCTCGATCCCATGGCAAACACACAAGCCCTCGGCCATCTGCTCGACAATCTGCTGGCGGAACGCATTTTCTTGCTGAAGGATGATTTCTGCTTGCTTGCGATCGCTAACATCCCAGTTCACGCCAATCATCCGCTGGGGGGTGCCGCTCTGATCGCGCACAACAATGGCATGGGCCTGAATGAACCGCACCTGCCCATCGGGCCAGACCACCCGAAATTCAGGGTGGAATTCCCCTTCTCCAGCCATCGCCTTTTGGAGTTCAGCCTCGGCTCTGGACGCATCATCGGGGTGCAAACTCTGTTGCCAAGCGGTATAGGCTCCCCCAAACTGCTCTGGGGTAATCCCATGGAGGGCATACATCTGATCATCCCAAATCAGCTGGTCCTGAATCATGTCAAAGTCCCAAACCCCAATTTGGGCGGCGTTGGTCGCTAGGGTGAGCCGTTGGGTAATTTCATGGAGGTGGGCTTCGGCTTGTTTGCGATCGCTAATATCAGTGTGGGTGCCAATAATGCGTAAGGGCTGACCGTCATCGGTCCAATCAATCACCTTGCCGCGAGCGAGAATACACTTATAGCTACCGTCTCGGCAACGGACGCGATGTTCACTCTGGTAGATCGAGGTTTCTCCCCGAAAGTGCCGTTGCAGGGCGTCATAACAGGATTCCAGATCATCGGGGTGGACACGGCTTTCCCAGCCCTGAAAGGTATCTTCCACCTCTGCATCACTGAAGCCCAGCATGGCTTTCCATTGATGGGAGAAAAACACCTGTCCAGTTTGGGCATTCCAATCCCAGACCCCATCCCCAGACCCTTCTAGGGCAAATTGCCAACGGGCTTCGCTCTCCTTCAGGGCGGCTTCGGCCTGCAGACGCTCGGTCATATCTTTGGCGATCGCCCAAAAGCTAATGGGCCGCCCCTGGTGCGTATCTTTAATCGCAAATAGCGTGGTTTGAAAGGTTTTCGTTTCACCGTTGATAGAGATTTCGTCCTCCACCTCTAATGGCTGTTGGGTCTTGGCCACCCGTTGCACTCGCTCCAGAAATGCTGAAACCGCTGATTCTGGTAACAGTTCAGCAAAGGAGTGGCCAACAATCTCGTCGATAGGCATCCCCAATTGCGTGGCAAAAGCCTGGTTGACCTGCAAATAACGGCCCTCGTGGTCAAAGTGGCTGATCATGACCGGGGCATTGACCAAGAACGCCTGCAATTGCTGGGTCGCCAACCCCAACGTGTACTGCATCTGCTTGAGGTCGGTAATGTCTCGGATATTGGCCGCGACACCGGCAATGGTGCCATCCCGCTCCCGGTAGGGAATATAGTTGACGCTCATAAACCGGTGGCCGGTGGCGGCAAAATCAAACCAGGCTTCGGCTTGAATGCTCTCTCCCGCCAGACATCGCGCTAGGTTGGGCTGAATTTGTAAGCGGAAAACGGGTTCTCCCAACACCTCCCCCAGGACCGCCTCGACAGACTGGCCCACAACTTGGTCGTGGGTTTTGTCGGTGAGATCGAGGTAAGTCTGATTGGCTAACTGATAGGTATAGTTGCGATCAATCAGGGCGATGCCATCCGTGGTGGCAGAGACAATGCGCTCATAGCGCCGCAGTTGGGCTTCGGCCTGTTTTCTTTCGCTGATGTCAAACATCACCCCCGTCATTTTTAAGGGGGTGCCCGTGTCGTCATAAACCCCTTGTCCTCTCGTCAACATCCATCGAATGGTGCCATCGGGGTGTACGACGCGGTATTCTGCCTGTAGCAAGCTATGGTCATCGAGGGCCGTTTGAAACGCCTGTTCGGCCTCGATCACATCATCGGGATGGACCCGATCTCGCCAGGTCAAGTAATTGCTGGCGACTTCCCCTGGGGCCAAACCCATGAGCCGAAAGTGGCCGTCACTCCAGTGAGCCACCCCGGTTTCTACATCAAATTCCCAACTCCCCGTATTCGATAGTTCTAGGGCGAGCCGCCGCCGCATTTCACTCATTTGCAAAGCGTGCTCGGCTTGTTGGCGATCGACTTCCGCTTGTTTTCTCTTGCTGATGTCGCGAATGATGCCGAGGGTATGCTGGGGGTTGCCCTCGAGATCGCGCACCAAAGACACCACCGTACTCGACCAAAAATGGCTGCCATCTTTGCATCGGTAGCGTTTTTCAATCAGAAAATGAGGGATTTCCCCAGCGATTAAACGCTGTGCCAGTTGTCGATTTGCCTCCACATCTTCGGGATGGGTGATGTCAGCAATGGTTTTGGTGAGTAATTCTGATCGGGAATAGCCCAGCAGCTCACACAAGTGGGGATTGACATCAATCAACTCAGCCTTCAAGTTGCCCCGAGCAATGCCCACAGCGGCTTGGTCAAAAATGCTGCGGTAATGAGCTTCACTGTCCCGTAGGGCCGTTTCAATCTGGCGCTGCTCGGTAACATCTACGGCGGCGGAAATCGCCAGGCGACGACCATCGGGCAACTGTCCTAAGGGTGAGGAACTAAAGTTCCAGAAGCGTTGATCGCCGTCCTGGGTCGTAATGACAAAGCCGCCCTCTTCCTGTCGTGATGTCAGGTTGTATTTTGGGGTGATCACGGTTTCTAGGATTTCGGCGGCGAGATCGCCGTAGGCCCGTTCTGCCCAAGCTTGGGTGGTCGGAATATCGGCATGGGTATAGCCGGTTAGCTCTGTCCAGGTGGCATTGATTTGCAAAATCTCGCCATCTTCAGCGTGGAGCATGATCGGGAAGGGGGCATGCTCGATCGCAGCGCGAAAACGTTGCTCGCTGGCTTGCAAAGCGGTCTCGGCCTGCTTGCGATCGCTAATATCCCGAACAATAACCAACACTTCCTCATCGTTGATCGCCATAATTCGGGCATCTTCCCAATGCCATTCATCCCCGATGAGCACCTTGTACTCATAGGTTTGAATCTCTCGGGTTTGCAATGCCCGCTGCACATAACCCATGCGTTCTTGGGCATGGTCAGGGGGCGTGACATCGTAAATGTTGGCCCCGCGTTGAAAAGGTTTTGGATTTAAGGATTGAACGCCCTCGCCGCCGACCACATCGAGATAGGTGCCGTCGCCACGGAGGCGAATCATTAAGTCAGGCATCACCTCTATCAACGCCCGATACCGGGCTTCACTCGCTTGCAGACGGGTCTCCGCTTGCTGGCGCTCAGTAATGTCTTGATAGGTGCCTAATACACCGATTACCTCACCGGCTACATTGCGGAGCGGCAGCTTATGGGTCTCTATCCAAAGTTGATTGCCGTCTGCCTGGAGTTGGGTTTCGATAATGTTGATTTTGGCCGTGTTTGAGGTGATGACTTGGTGATCGTCGGCTCGATAGTCATCTGCCTCGGTAGCAGCCCAAGGCAGCTCATAGTCTGTCTTACCAATAATGTCGATCGCAGAGGCCAGCCCAGCACGCTGCGAGAACTTGCGGTTGCAGCCCAGATACCGGGACTCTAGATCCTTCCAAAATACAGACAGCGGGAAGGTGTCGAGCACCGTTTGCAAAAATTGCTCCCGTTCCTGCAAGTCGGCGGTGCGGGCTATCACCGTAGCTTCGAGGGATTGATTGAGGGTTTGTAATTCATGCTCCGCCTGCTTGAGCGGCCCCAAATCAATATCCACGCAGTAGAATTCAGATTCGCCCGCACGATTGATAAACGAGATGTGGTTTGAGAACACCGTCAGCCTCGTTCCATCTTTGGCGATCAGCTCCATCTCGCCCGCCGGGATCTCTGTTGTCCCGGTTGCCCAGTGGCCCAGCATTTCGATCACCTGAGGCCGTGCTTCGGGCGGAACGATTAAGCTCTCAATAGTTTGCCCGATCGCCTCGGCAGCGCTATAGCCATACAGTTGCTCACTGGCTCGGTTCCAGTAAATAACACGGCGATCCCCGTCATACCCCCGTACCGCCAACTTAGGGGTGTCCTCAAATAGGGTACGGAAGCGGCGCTCACTCTCGATCAGCGCCGCCTCGGCCTGCCTCTGCTCTGCTTCTAATTGCTTCTGCTCGACAATATCTCGCGCAACAATCAGGACATCCTGCTCATTTAAAGGCGAAATTCGGACCTCTTCGTAGTAGTGCCGCCCCCTCAAATCAAATTGGTGCTCGTAGGTCTGGAGATGGCCGGTCTCTAAGGCTCGGTGAGCATAATCAAGCTGCTGTTTTGCCAATTCTGGGGGCAACACCTCATAAACCGTTGACACTTCCCCCCCAGCTAAATTCAGGACCCGAAAGGCATCTCCACCGGAACGGTGCTTATAGTTGCCCTCCTGATCCATATGCATGATCAGATCAGGCTGGGTTTCGACCAGGGTGCGGTGAAGCTGCTCGCTTTGCCGGAGAGCAATGATGACTTTTTCCCATTCCGCCTCAAGCCACTTGCGTTCGGTCACATCCCGAATCAGGATTAGCACCTCTTGATCATTCAGCGGCGCAATCCGCACTTCTTCGTTGAGCAAATTGCCTTCAAACTCAAAAAGCTGCTCATAAACTTGCAGCTCACCGGTTTCTAGGGCCTGATAGGCATGATCGAGGCGACGGTTTGCCTCCTCCGTGGGCAAAATATCGTAGATATCGACTTCAGAGAATGGCGCGGCAGGATATTTGACATGCACGGCACTCCCCCCTGCCATCTGCTTATAGTTGCCCTGCCGATCCATTTGGATAAGCAGATCGGGTAGGGTTTCGACCAGGGTGCGATAGGTTTTCTCACTCTGGCGCAGGGCTGCTTCAGCTTGTTTTTGTTCTGTGATATCGCGAATGATGAATAGCACTTCATCTGCACTGCAGGGTATGGCTCGCACTTCTTCATCCTGGAGGCGATTGCCCACCTGGACCTGCTGCTCGTAGATTTGCAGTTCACCGGTTGCTAGGGCCTGGTGCAAATATTGCTCATGGCGCTCCGCCACCGCTTGGGGCAGTACCGCCGCTAGTGGTTGTCCAGTGCGATCGAGGGATTGAGGCACCAAATCAAAACTGCGGACTTCGGTGACCATGCCGCGATGGCAACCATCAGCCCCCACCCGAAACATCAGGTCTGGAATCGCGGTTAAGATGGCTTGGCTTTGGGCTTCTCGCCGTATTTTTTCTTGCAACTCGGCCTGCAATTGGGCATGGGTGGTGGCTTGTTGCAGGGCGAGTTGCAGTTGCGCCGACAACGCTTTCAGCAGATCCACCTCTGCCGAGGTCCAGTGGCGGGCCTGCTGGCTTTCCGTGGCGCTGAGCAATCCCCACAGTTGATCGCCGCATCGCAACGGCACCGAAACCTTGGCTCGGATTTGCAGTTGTCTCAACAGGCTCCGATGGTCATCGGCCATGTCGGCGGTGTCAATGTCGGGCACGATGCAAATGCGTCCTTGTCGATAAGCCTCGACATCGTCCGGTATGCAGGGGTCTGTAATGTCTTCCCCTATCAAAGACCGGCCAGAGACGGTGGACTCTGCCACCAAAGGGGTTTGCCAATCGTGATCGAACCGCCAGATGCCAACGCGATCACACCCCAGCACTTGCCTCACCCCATCAACCGTGGTCTCTAAAATGGTTTGCAGATCTAGGGATGAGTGAATTTGCCGCGTCAACTCGCTCAGCAAAGCCTCCTGCACCACCTTTGCCGCTAAGACAGCCGTGCGGGCCACCACCTCCTGCTCTAACTCAGTGGCACGTTGCTCTAGCATCGCCACTTTTTCAGCCTGGAGAGCGGTAACCTTACGGTCTAATACTTCCGCGAGGGTATATAGCTCCAGAGGGTTGAGGGCTTGCAGCACCGTTGTTTGAGTCACAAGACCCAAGAGCTGGCCTTGCCCCCCCGTGACCACCAACCGGCGAATAAACCGTTGATCCATAATTTGCTGCACCGCCCAGAGCGTGTCCTCAGGGCTAATCGCAAATAGGGGGGCACTCATCACCGTTTTTGCAGGGCAGTGGGCTAGGTCAAACCCCAGCACTTGGCATTGGACCAAATCCCGTTCGGTGAGGATGCCCACCGGTATAGATAACGGCTCAGGACCCCTTCCCTCCGATTCCACCAACACGATGCAACTGACATGGTGGCGGGCCATCTGTTGGGCAATATCCAACATCGAGCAATTTGGGGAGGCACTCATCACCGCCTGGGTCATGA
The DNA here is from genome assembly GCA_964353225.1 of uncultured Leptolyngbya sp. Taxonomy (GTDB): domain Bacteria; phylum Cyanobacteriota; class Cyanobacteriia; order Phormidesmidales; family Phormidesmidaceae; genus PCC-6406. Next base: position 13,921 of record CAYGVA010000033.1, on the reverse strand, counting down.
CCTCTGAGGCTTGCCGCAGCCGTAACAAATCGACGGGGCGGGAGACCTGCCGTAAGCTTTCGTGGGTGACCAGCCCCACCAGGCGATTGTGGTCATCGACGATGGGCAAGTGACGAATGTGGTGCTGCTGAATGTGATTGACGATCGAGAATAAATCCGTCAACGCTGACTCACGCAGGGTAATGACGGGGTGAACCATCACCTGCTGAATGGTCATCTGGTCGAGGGGCTGCTGCTGGGCCATCAAACGCACCACATCCCGCTCCGTCAGAATGCCAACAACCACTTCAGATTCCACCACAATCACGCAGCTAGCGCGTGATTTTAGATGGGGGTCATACCGAGATTCATCCTCCGTTTGGGTGGCGTCACAATGGGTTCTTGTGCTGCTCATTTGGGTGATCGCCGCCGTGACTGTGGTCTCGGGCGATACCACCAGAGGTTCACGGGCGATCGCCGACGATAGGCTAGCGGAGGATAGTGCCCGCGCTGAAATGGGCATCGGAGATCTGTATAAAGGGCTTGTAGGTTGACTTATTTTGCCCCGTAGCTGTGGGTAACACCTGCCAGGGGCTAAAGCTTTAATTATTAGTCATATGAAAATCGCCTGATTTTAGGCGCTAAGTCACCCCACCTTCCTTTGCTAGAATGAAGAGCTTGTGACTCTTAAAAGCACCCCCCTGCCGCTCAACTCAGAAGGAGAATTTTCAATGGCCCGCATGTACTACGACAGTGACGCCAACCTCGATTTACTCAACGGTAAAACCGTCGCCATTATTGGCTACGGTTCCCAGGGCCATGCCCATGCCCTCAACCTCAAAGACAGTGGTGTCAACGTCATTGTGGGTCTCTATGAAGGTAGCCGCTCAACTGCCAAGGCCGAAGCCGAAGGCCTCACCGTCAAGCCGGTGGCTGATGCCGCCAAAATCGCTGACCTGATCATGATTTTGCTCCCCGATGAGGTGCAAAAGCAGATCTACACCAACGAAATTGCCCCCAACCTCGAAGCGGGTAATGTGCTCCTCTTTGCCCATGGCTTCAACATTAACTTTGGTCAGGTGGTGCCCCCTGAGGATGTAGACGTGGTCATGGTTGCCCCCAAAGGCCCCGGCCATCTGGTGCGCCGCACCTACACCGAAGGACAAGGGGTGCCCTGTTTGTTTGCTGTCTATCAAGATGCCACCGGGCAAGCACGCGATCGCGCCATGGCCTACGCTAAGGGCATTGGCGGCACCCGCGCTGGCATCCTAGAGACCACCTTCCGCGAAGAAACCGAAACCGACCTCTTCGGCGAACAGGTCGTGCTCTGCGGTGGCCTCAGCGAGCTGATCAAGTCCGGCTTCCAAACCCTGGTCGAAGCCGGATATCAGCCCGAATTGGCATACTTCGAGTGCTTGCACGAAGTTAAGCTGATTGTGGACCTGATCGTGGAAGGGGGCCTTGCCACCATGCGCGACAGCATCTCCAACACCGCCGAATACGGCGACTACACCCGTGGCCCTCGCATCATCACCGACGACACCCGCGCCGAGATGAAAAAGATCCTCACCGAGATTCAGACCGGCCAATTTGCGCGGGAATTTGTCTTAGAAAGCCAGTCGGGTAACGCCGGCTTTACCGCCATGCGTCGCCGGGAAGCTGAGCACCCCATTGAAGAGGTGGGCAAGGAGCTACGGGCCATGTTCAGCTGGCTGAAGAAGGTCTAAATTTTGCCAGATGTCTTGGTGGCGTAGGTTGAGGGCAGCGGTAGCGGTTCCCCCCTCTTCCTTTCCCTATGGGAGAGGGCTAAGGTGAGGGATTTGCGAGGACCTCGGTGTCGCTTTTAACCCCCAACAAAATCCCCTGCCGATCACTATCGGCAGGGGATTTTGTTGGGGACCAGTTTTAGCGTTGCTGATTGCTCCTCTGATTGTCCCTATTTATGACGAATCTCATCGTAGAGCGCGACGTATTGATCGCCCGACTGCTTCCACGAATAGTCGTATTGCATGCCCTGCTGGGCCAATTGCTGGAATATTTTCGGTTCGTTGTAGTAGAGATCAAAGGCGCGATTGAGGGCTGATTCCACTGCATAGTTATCTGTTTCGTAGAACACGAAGCCCGTGCGCTCCTCGGGTGGGTGGGTGGTGTCATAGTCCCAATCAAAAACAGTATTGAGCAGTCCGCCCACGCCGCGCACCACCGGCACGGTGCCATACTTCATCGAGATGATTTGGGTGAGCCCGCAGGGCTCAAAGTTGCTGGGCACCACGATCAAATCGGCCCCAGCATAGATGGCGTGGGCTAGTTCTTCGCTAAACCCTAGCTCTAGATGAATGTCGGGATTGCTGTTGAGGTGATCTTTTTCGTGCCAGAACCAATCATTAATCTTCTTCTCTGTCGCAGACCCGAGCAAGACAAACTGGGCGCTACGTTGCAGCGCATGGTACATGGCGTGGTGAACCAGATGTACCCCCTTTTGCTCATCGAGACGACCGATAAAGGCCACTAGGGGCTTGTCATCCACTGCCCGCAACAATAGCCGCTCCTGCAGGACCTTTTTGTTCAGCGCTTTGTCTTCAAAGGTACTGAGACCGTAGGGGTGATCGATGTGCTCGTCTGTGGCTGGGCTCCACATGGCATAGTCGATGCCGTTGAGAATGCCAGAAAACTTGTGTTGGTTGATATGGAGGGTATGCCCCAAGCCAAAGCCACAGGTGCCATGGTGGGCTTCCCAGGCATGGTGGGGTGACACCGTGGTGACATGGTTGGAATAGATAATTCCCCCCTTCATAAAGTTGATTGCAAAGGGATTGAAGTTGTCCTTGAGGCGGGAGTCGTCAAAGTAATAGGCTTCGCGGTTGAGGCCGGTAGCGTGGAGGATCTCGGCCCCGGCATGGCCCTGATGCTTGAAGTTGTGGATGGTATAGAGCACCCGCTGATGGGCCATGCCGTGGTACTTATACATTTCAAACAGCATCACCGGAATCAAGCCCGTCTGCCAGTCGTGGCAGTGGAGCACGTCGGGGCGCTTGTTGCTGCGCAGCAAAAACTCTAGGGCGGCTTTGCTGAAGAAGGCAAAGCGCATGGGGTCATCGCCGCAGCCGTAGTACATGCCGCGATCGAAAAACATATCCTCGGAATGGGGCTCAATGAAAAAACAGAGCCGCCCATGCACCCAACCGCAATGCACCGTGCAGTGGATCACGCTGCCGTACCAGGGCACCTGGAGGTCAAGGTAGGCGTCGTGTAGCCCCCAGATGTGGTCGTAGCGCATGTTGCTGTACTTGGGCAAAATCAGCTCAACGCAGTGCCCGCGCTCTTCTAAGTCGCGACTCAACCCATAAACCACATCTCCGAGACCACCCGCCTTAATGACCGGGGCGCACTCTGAGGCGATTTGCACGATGTACATGGGCAGAATCCTTGGTTAATAAAAATTTATTTTGATTGACCTTATTCAAACAGGATCGTTTTAACGAGGCAAGCAACTGGCCAATTTTTTTTTCGGATTGGGGGGTTAGCGAGGCCGGTGTTCCCCAGCGATGGGGGGCAGTAACCGAGCGCTACTATAGGCTAATAGTCTATTCCACCGACTCTCAATATTAAGGAGCTATTTATGGTCACCACTCAAGTCTCCGCCCGAGATCGCTTTCGCACCGCCTATGAAAACCGCTACACCTGGGATGCCAGTTTCCCAGGTTACACCGCTGACATCACCTATGTGCAAGGGGAGAAAACCATTATGGGGCAGGGCCGGGTCGGCGCTGATCTCAAGGCTGAGGTGACTGGCATTGAGGACGAAGCCGCCCAAAAGGCCATCCATGGGCAACTGTGGGAGGTGGCTATCCACCGGGTGCGTCGGGCCTTTGAAGACACCCACGGCAGCAACACCTTTACCTATGGCAAAACCCTTGAGGATGGTTCGGTAGAAATTTTGATGGGGGGCAAGGCCGAAGGGGATCGCTACCATCTCAAAAATAACGAAGTCTCGATGGTACACCGCCAAATCCATGGGACGGTGGTTACCATCCACACCTTTAGCAGCCACGATACCGGCACGGGCTACCTTTCCCATCGCTATGACTCGGTGTACCACGATCCTAAAACCGGTGATCAGAAGGGTGGTCGCAGCACCTTTGAGGACACCTACACCCAGGTGGGGGATTATGTGATCCTCTCGGAGCGCAAGATTGAAACGGATTTGGGCGATCGCACCGAATCCCAGACCTTCCGGTTCGACAACATCCAGTTGCTGGCTGCGTAGGGCGAGACAGCAACTTTCAATGACAGCCTAGAAAGGGGGTTGCGGTACTACCGCAACCCCCTTTTGGTGTCTAGACCTAGGCCAAGTAGCGCTCAATTAAGGTTTGCAATGGAGCAAGCTCAAAGCCCCGCGCTAATTGCAAGACCTGCTGGGCAAAGGGGGCGACAGCGGGTTCAGATATCAGCAATTGTTCAGCTATCTGCACCACCCCTTGGATGTCGCCATCGTGAACGCAGGACAACATCTTCTCTAATGCGGTTTGGGGAGGGGCAATACTATCGTTGGATGATGGGTCTGATTTTGCGGCGAACGGGGGCGATTGTGTTTCCCCATAGATCCAATCCAGCGCTAGGTATTGTTGCAACACGTCCAGTAACTGCTGTCTTTGGACCGGTTTGGCCAAGAAGGCATCGGCTCCCGCCGCGATCGCCTGCTGCTGGTTGCGCTCAAATACACTGGCCGAGGCGGCAATGGCGATCGTCCACTTTAAAGTGGCTGCCGCACGGATCTGCTTCAGTAGCTCGTACCCATCCATCCCCGGCATGATTAAGTCCACAATGATCACTTCTGGGGGACAGGCCCGCATTTGAGTGAGGGCATCCTCGCCATTGGCCGCTTCGGCCACAGTAAAGCCCAACGGCTCCAGCAGGTTTACCCAGACAGCGCGATTATCGGGCTGATCATCGACCACGAGCACCGACTGCTGTGGCCCCCGATAGCCCTGGATCACCTGGGAACGTCTGCTGTGGCAAACATCCGCCGAAGCGTTAGAAACGGGTACCGTTACCTCAAACCAGAAAATGCTGCCCTGCCCAACTTGGCTACGGACCTGTAGCTGCCCCCCCATCAGGGCCACGATCCGTTGGCTAATGGTCAGCCCTAATCCGGTCCCCTCAGTCTGTAGGTCGGCGTTGCCGACCTGCTCAAAGGGACGAAAAATGACTGCTAGCTGCGCTGCCTCAATGCCGACACCGGTATCGCATACGGCAAATCGTAAGCGCTGACTGTCGGAGGCAGTCGTCTTAGCGGGCAACCGATCTACCCTCAGGCTGACGGTCCCTTGCGGCGTAAATTTCACCCCATTGCCCAACAGGTTGAAAAGGACCTGCCGCAAACGCTTCTCATCAATGTAAATCAGCTGCGGCAGGGTCGGATCCAGCTTGACGGTAAACGTGATTCCCTTTTCCTCCGCCTGGATACGGCAGATGTTGGTTACTTCGTCCACAAGCGTTGCCAAATAAACGGGCTCAGGTTGCAGTTTGAGCTTTTGGGCTTCGATTTTGGCCAAATCTAGAACATCGTTGATCAGGGTCAGCAGGTGATTGCCGCATTGATAAATAATTTCAACGCCCTGCTGTTCTTGTGTTCCCCATTGGGTGGCATGGCTGAGCACTTGGGCATAACCCAGGATGCCGTTCAGAGGTGTGCGCAACTCATGACTCATGTTGGCCAGAAAATCGCTCTTGGCGCGGTTGGCTGTTTCGGCAGCTTCTTTACTTTTTAACAACTCCTGTTGGGCCTGACGGCGATCTCGCACTTCTTGCTGTAGGGCTTGGGTGCGTTCTAAAACCCTGACTTCTAGAACGTTGTTGTAATCAGTGCGCACTTTTTCGGCCTGTTTGAGATCGCGAATATCTTCAACACTGGACCAAATGAATTTTTCCCCTTCTCGCTCAATCACAATGCCAGAAAGCCTGACGGGCACCCGCGAGCCATTTTTATGGATATATTCTTGTTCAAAGGGACCATAGCGGCCTATTTTTTCTAGGCTGTCCCGTTGCGCTTGCGCCGCTTGGGTGTCGGTTGTGGGGATGATTTGCTGGTGATTTAGGGTCAACGCCTCGGTGACGGTGCATCCGATAATGTTGGCGTAGGCAGCGTTGACGTATACCAGTTTGCCATCCATACGGCAAAGGGCCAGACCAATGGGGGAAGCGTCAAACAACTTGCGCTGATCGGCCTCACTTTTTTGCAAGGCGGCTTGGGATTGCAGCAACGCCTGGGTCCGTTGTTGCACCCGCTGTTCTAAGTCTTGATTCAGCTGTTCTAGAAAAGCTGCGGATCGTTTTCGCTCGGCTTCAAGCTGTTTTCGCTCACTGATGTCACGCACGATCACCAAAACCTCATCGGCGGTGACGGGCACCACCCGCACCTCCTCAATGAGAGGGGTGCTATCTACCACTAGCGCTTGCTCATAGATTTGTTGTTTGCCGGTGGCCAAGGCTTGGTGAATCTGGTCCATTCGCTGTTGGGCCAACTCACTCGGAAAGCCTTGATGGGTAAAGTCATAACCCAGTTTGACGTCGTCAAAACGGGTCATATGAATCGGGTTAAAGAAATCGAGATAAACCCCCTCACGGTTCATATGAATAATTAAATCGGGCAGGGCATTGGCCAGGGTGCGGTGCCGATGCTCACTCGCTTGCAGGGCTAGCTGAAATCGCCGGTTCCGCGCCCACCCACGGGTCATCAGCCCAGCACCCACCCCCAGCAATAAAACCCCGCCGCCGTAGGACAACAGCCAAACCCCCAAGGCACCTTGGTTGACAGCGTGAATGTCAGCGGGAATATAGCTGACCATTGTCCAGGGGTAAGACCCGGTATAGCTGACATCTAATGACGCAGCGCGATCGCCCCTTTGGAGCTGCTTAATCGCCTGCAATGGCGAAAATCGTGCGAAGGTAAAGTGGCCTTGGGGCGTTTGGAGATGCCCCTGTGCGTGGGCCGCCATTGCCGCCCATACCGCTGGAAAATGAGCCCCAAAGGTTTGGTCCTGAGGGTCGGCAAAAACAAAGCCCCACTCCCCTTCGGGGGTTAAGCACTGCAACCAAAACCCATTGGCATCCACCAGTAGCAACTGGGGCTGGGCGCGGTTAGGGGCTGTCGTCGTCGCCAGATGCTCTAGCAATATGGACCCTAAATAGTTCAACACCACCCAGCCCTGCCTTTGGCCAGCACGGTCAAAGACAGCGGTCGTCATGCGAATGATTGGTTTGAGCGGTTGTTCGGTAGTGTCCGGCTCGATATTGTGATCGAGGGGGGAGATCAAGATTTCTCCTGGCTGGAGCGATTGCGCTGCCTGCAACCAGTCTGGGTCGGCCTGGGTTGGCCGCAATCCCTCTGGCACTGCGGTTGGTTGGCCGTCATTTAAGGTCACCCGAATGACGTCTTTACCCTGGAGATCCAGGACTCGGATTTGGTCATAGCGTTGTTTCTGCTCGGCAAGGGCCAAATAGTCTTGGGTGATGGCCACCCGCCAGGGCTCAGCTACGGTACCAGGGTCACGATTGAGCTGTTCTAGCCCGTCTTGCAGCCCACGCTGCTGGGCTAGAAATAGGGCATCTGAAGCGATTTCGTTCAAGTCGAGGGTCAAGCGTTGCGTATGCTGCGCTAGGGTCGCCGCTTGATTGAGTTCCATCGATTGGCGAAATGCGGTCAATTTCACCCGGTATCCCCATGCCACAATTCCCGCCAGCAGTAAGCTGGCGGGGATAAACAGCCTTAAAAAATAGCGCCTTGAATCTCGAACGGTGGGGCTATTAAGCGTTTGGGTGGGATTAGGGGGCATAGCTTCGAGCCCGACGAACTGACTGAAGGACCGGCTCCGTTAGGGACATCACACCCTCAATTTGAGGACCCGATCTGCCCTAATTCAGATTCGCACCCTGTTTTAGCAACGGCCAGGGTTAGGGCTGCTATGGCCATGGCAGCTTATCTGGCGGAGCAAAGGGGCTCAAAGGTATTGAGCCCCTCTACAAACTCTGCCCAAGTATTGCCTGGAAAAATCAATTCTGTGAACTCTGGATATAACCACAGGGGGGGGACTCCTTGGCAGGTGCGGTAAGCATTGTCCAAAATTTCTTCGAAGCCGGCGCGATCGCTAACAGCCCCTTGCAAATCGGTTGCAGTGGGCGCATACTCAGCCAGGTCTGGATCTCGGGCAAAAAACGCGACCGTATACTCCGCGAGAAACGCCGCCTCTGCATCAGTCGTCGGCATCTTGGGCTGGGGCGCAAAGGGATCATTACCAAACCCAGATGTTCCCCCTCCCCCACAAATTTCACCCAGACTAATGGTTTGCCCTGCGTCCGTTTCTAAGTAGCAGTAGAAATCGTCAGCGGCGACGACCGTGGGCACACAGATCAGGGCTGGGGTGAGCAAAAGGGCCAGTTTTGTCAGCATTGCGATCGTTAAGGGGACTCTCCAGAGTTATAGCAGTCGCCCGTCCCGTTAGGGCAAGGCTACGAGGCCCTTTGAGGAATCGTTGATTTAACCGGCCATTCTTTTGTCAGCGCCTCAAACAAAAGGCTATCTAACCATTTAAGCTGTAAATAGCCTTTTGTTTAAGGGTGTGAGACTTGGCCTCACCCAAGCGTTCATTAACCCATTGCCCATGCCGACCAACCCCTTTTTCCATCGCCCCAAAGCGGGCGGCAAGGGGCTGGAGAGCAACAAATAAACTGACAATGCCAGGAGAACTACCTGGCCGACCCGTCGATCTAAATCGAGAGACCCAGCTTTACCCCTAGCGCCGCATGCACCAGTAAGATCACCATGGCGACGCTGCCGATGTAGGCGTGGGTGGTGCGGAGCGCCGGTTTGCCGCCGCCAAACTTACTCATGGAGATCGCCCCGTTCATCCCCAGCAAGCCGAGGGCTAGGGTCCCGGTCCAAAAGTGGGGGCTCTCCAATAGGGGGTGATCCTGCATCACCAGGGACAACACGCCACCGGTGTAGCCCAGGCCAATAAAGGTGGTCATCCACAGGGCCAGCTTTTTGTGGAGCTTGCGGGTGGTTGCGGAGTCTTCGCCCGGTTCACCGGTACGGATTTTCCAACCCATGTAGGCCGCCGTTGTGCCCATCACAAACACCACGATTCCCATCATGGCGGGGTGACCCCAATGGACGATAAATGCAGGCATGCCAAACCCGGCAAACCAGGTCGCTACGGGTTTCAATAAAGCCGTTAGTTGTGTGCTCAGGGGGGTTAATAAAGCCGCCAGTTGTGCGCCCACAGCCGATTCTCCTTACTACGCTCAACAGTAGTCTTAACATCCCATATTTAATGGGATTATGCAGCGCTCTCGTCAGCGGTGGCTAACAGCGGGAATCCCAAGGCCTCCCGCTGTTCGAGATAGAGTTGGGCCACCCGACGGGCTAGTCCCCGCACCTGGCGAATGTAGCGGGTGCGCTCGGTAACAGAAATGACGCCCCGCGCATCCAGCAAGTTAAAGGTATGGGAGCATTTCAGCACATAGTCGTAGCTGGGCAACACCAAACCCTGGTCCATCAGCCGCTCTGCTTCTTTTTGGTAGAGACCAAAGAGGGTGAACAGCATCTCAACATCGGATGCATCGAAGTTGTAGGTGGACTGCTCGATTTCCCCCTGGAGGTGCACATCCCCGTAGGTGAGGGTCTCGTTCCATTGAATTTTGGCGATCGCATCCACCTCTTGCAGGTACATGGTCAGTCGCTCTAAACCGTAGGTCAGTTCGATCGACACCGGGCGACAGTCAATGCCGCCACATTGTTGGAAGTAGGTGAACTGGGTAATCTCCATGCCATCCAGCCACACTTCCCAGCCCACCCCCCAGGCTCCAACGGCGGCATCTTCCCAGTTGTCTTCAACAAAGCGAATGTCGTGGTCTTCTGGCTTGATGCCCAAGGCGCGGAGGGAGTCGAGGTAAATGTCTTGAATATTGTCGGGGGAGGGCTTAATCAGCACTTGGTATTGGTAATAGTGCTGGTAGCGGTTGGGGTTTTCGCCATAGCGACCATCGGCGGGGCGGCGGCAGGGTTCCACATAGGCAACAGACCAGGGCTCAGGGCCGATCGCCCGCAAAAAGGTATGGGGGCTTTTGGTGCCTGCGCCTTTTTCGGTGTCGTAGGGCTGGACGATGAGGCAGCCACGGCTTCCCCAGAAGTCGTGCAGGGTGGCAATTACAGACTGAAAGTTCACGGGTCTTTCCCTACGGCGTTTTTCAACCTTTCTATATTGTCACCAGATGGCGGTGCCGTTACCTTAGTTGCCCATCCGATTTGGGGTTGGAACGGCGGGCTTGGCCCTGGCTTGCCCGCCACTACCCGTCTTTAACCTTGGGTCAAGCTCAATCTGCCAGTACCTTTACAACCGTTGCATGAGTTCATATGGGCGGGTTTTGGCACGCTATGCCAGATCGCACAACCGCAATCCATGGCGATATCAAGCGGCTGTGCCAGGGGTTTGATTTCTGGTCTGGCCACCTCAGACGTTACGGTCCCCTTATAACCCCCAACTCTCTCCACAGGCAGATCTATAATGGCTGCCGATAACGGTAGTAGGGTGGGCGCGGACTATGGCGCTGATTGTTCAGAAATACGGCGGTACATCGGTCGGCTCAGTGGAGCGCATTCAAACCGTTGCTAAACGGGTACAAAGCACCGTAGCTCAAGGCCATGGGGTGGTGGTGGTGGTTTCTGCCATGGGCAAAACGACCGATGGTTTGGTCACCCTTGCCAATCAAATCACGGCAGCCCCCAGCCGTCGGGAAATGGATATGCTGCTCTCCACTGGGGAGCAAGTCTCGATCGCCCTCCTGAGTATGGCCCTACAAGCCCTGGGGCAAGACGCTATTTCCCTTACGGGTCCCCAGGTGGGCATTGTCACCGAAGCCGATCATAGTCGCGCCCGTATCCTCAACATTCGCACCGAGCGCCTAGAGCGCCACCTCAAAGACGGCAAGGTGGTGGTGGTGGCGGGTTTCCAAGGCATGAGCCAAAGCACCGATCTCGAAATCACCACCCTAGGGCGGGGGGGCTCCGACACCTCAGCGGTGGCCCTAGCAGCGGCCCTAGGGGCGGCCCAGTGCGAAATCTACACCGATGTCCCTGGTATTCTGACCACGGACCCGCGCTTAGTGCCCGAGGCTCAGTTGATGCGGCACATCACCTGCGATGAAATGCTGGAGCTGGCCAGTTTGGGGGCCACGGTGCTGCATCCCCGCGCCGTAGAAATTGCCCGCAACTATGGCATTCCCTTGGTGGTGCGCTCTAGTTGGAGTGATGATCCGGGCACCCGCGTCACCGCCCCGGCTCCCCAGCCGAGATCCCTAGAGGGGCTAGAGCTGATTCACCCGGTGGATGCGGTCGAGTTTGATCCCCACCAGGCCAAGGTGGCGCTGCTGCGCATCCCCGATCGCCCTGGCATTGCCGGTCGCTTATTTGGTGAAATCGCCACCCAAAGCCTAAACGTGGATTTGATTATCCAGTCCATCCATGAAGGCAATGGCAATGACATTGCCTTTACGGTCAACCGCGACCATGTGCAGCAGGCGGAGGCGGTGGCCGCCGCGATCGCCCCCGCCCTGCGGGAACACCCCACGGATACCGACCAAGCCGAAGTTGTTGTCGATACCCAGGTGGCCAAGGTGAGCATTGCTGGGGCCGGGATGATTGGCCGTCCGGGGGTCGCCGCCAAGATGTTTTCGACCCTGGCGGCGGCGGGGGTCAACATTCAAATGATTTCCACCTCGGAAGTGAAGGTCAGCTGCACCGTGCAAGTGGCGCAATGCGATCGCGCCATTGCCGCCCTCTGCGAGGTCTTTCAGGTCAACTGTTCCCCCCGCCAAAAAAGCACCGAGGATGTTACCGATGCCCCCGAAGTTCGGGGAGCCGCCCTCGATCGCCAGCAGGCTCAAGTGGCCATTCGCCAGGTGCCCGATCGCCCTGGCATGGCCGCCCGCCTTTTTCAACTGTTGGCCGATGCTGGGGTCAGTGTGGACATGATTATTCAATCCCAGCGCTGCCACCTGGTGAACGGTGCCCCCACCCGTGATATTGCCTTTACCGTTGCTCAAGGCGACACCGCTACCGCCCGTACCGTGATTGATACCGCCACCGCTGCCATGGGCTGGGGAGAGGTGATTGTGGATGAGGCGATCGCCAAGGTGAGCGTGGTGGGCATTGGCATGGTAGAAACCCCCGGCGTGGCCGCCCGCATGTTCCAGTCCTTGGCCCAAGAGGGCATCAACATTAAAATGATCGCCACCTCAGAAATCAAAATCAGTTGTCTGGTCGCTGAGACCGACGGGGTCAAGGCCCTCAAGGCCATTCATACGGCCTTTGGCCTCTGTGGGGCAGAGGCCGTGGTGGTGCCAGCATAATCTCCGCTGGCTTGGCGTAGATTGTTGCTTAACTGTGCTGTTTAACCCAGTCGCGCAGAATGGGATTCACCAACTCTGGCGCTTCATCTTGGGGGCAATGGCCCACCCCTGCTAAAGGAATGAATTTTTCTACCGCTGGGTAAGTTTCCCAGGCTCGTCCCTGATCAATGGGCTCCCAGGGATCCGCCTCGCCCCACACCAGCAGGGTCGGGCAGGTGAGGTGGGGCAATAAATCCTCTGGTAATGGCCCTTGGGAATAGCGCACAAAGGCCAAGAACACGTCGGCTGCGCCTGGATCTTTGGCGGGTTCCAGGAGGATGTCTATCAACTCATCGGTCACCGCTGCCTTGCGGCCATAGGCTTGGCGCAAGATATTGCCCACGACTTTGGGTTGGGCGAGGCGGGCAAAAAAGAAGTGGCCGATCGCCCTCACCCCCAAAATCGATTGAACCAATGGGGTCGGGGCGTTGCGATACCAGGGCAGGGTGGCCCGCTTGCGATCGTGCAGGAGCCGTAAGGAGCAATCTAATAGGGCCAGTCCCCGGACCTGGGCGGGGGAGGTGATTGCCGTTTGCATCGCCACAATGCAGCCGATGGAATTACCCACCAGAAAGGCGGGTTCCCCGACAATCTCTTGACAAAAATCGGTCACCAACTGCCCCCAAGTTTCAAAGGTGTAGGGTAGAGGTTCGCCAGGGGGGGGCTTCACCGATTTGCCAAATCCTAGCAGGTCGATTGCGTAGACCCGGTGGGCGATCGCGAGGTCGGGGATATTTTTGCGCCAATGCCCACTAGAGGCACCAAAACCATGAATCAGCACCAGGGGCGCACCGGTGGTGCCTGCGGTCTGGTAGCGAATGGGTAACCCCTGCCAAGGCCAGGTGCAATCCTGGACGGGGAGGTCAGCGGTGATGGCCATGGGGATAGGATCTCTAGGGGGTAAGGTCTTTACATTAGTTTACGGTTTCGGCAGTCTATTCGGTCGGTATCGACCCAGGGAGGAGCGTGCGGGACCAACAGTTGCAACGGGGCGGGCGATTGCCGATTTTGCTCGTCTTGCTGTCCATCGCCTCAATTCAGGTGGGATCCGCAGTCGCCAAGGGTCTGTTTGACCAGGTGAGCCCCGTGGGGGTCGCCTGCCTGCGGCTGAGCCTGGGGGCAATCCTAATGGTGGGAATCACCCGCCCCCAATGGCGACACCGTACTTGGCAAGACTATCGTTTGCTCGCTGCCCTGGGATTGGCCATGGGGATGATGAGCATGTTGCTCTATAGTGCGTTGGCCTATATTCCCCTGGGGGTGGCGGTGACGCTGGAATTTATGGGGCCGTTGGGGGTCGCCCTCTGCCATGCCCGCCGCTGGCGTGATGGGCTCTGGGGGGCGATGGCGATCGCGGGGGTGGTGTTGCTGAACCCTTTGGATCAGTCTGGCCTCAACCCCCTGGGCATGGGGTTGGCCCTGGGGGCGGGCGGATGCTGGGCCGCTTATATTTTGCTGTCGGCCCAGGTGGGAAAGGTGTTTGAGGGGACGGTGG
>CAYGVA010000032.1:0-29376 GCA_964353225.1 uncultured Leptolyngbya sp. | reverse complement strand
TGGTATCGGTGAATGGGCTGTCTCTGCAATGCCTTACGGGTAATGAGCGAGCTCAAGCTTGAACATCTCCTAGTGAATATAGAAGTTCCGGGTACCTCTAGCGCTGTGGGCAAGTTCCAGTCGCTCAAGTGCATGCACGTAGGCAGCGGTACGGATGGGAATCTCTAGGTCTTGGGAGATATGCCAGATTTTCTCGGCTTCTTCAACTATTTTGCTTCGCAAGCGTTGATGGATTTCTGGCTCAGACCAGTAGAGGCCACTACGATTTTGGACCCACTCGAAGTAACTGACCGTAACGCCACCCGCGTTAACCAAGATGTCTGGAAAAACGCGAACACCCTTATCGTTGAGAATCTGATCGCCCTCAGAGGTAATGGGACCGTTTGCCACCTCAAAGATAAATTGGGCTTGCACTGCTGAGGCGTTATCTATTGTGATTTGGTTTTCTAGAGCAGCAGGGATCAGGATATCTACTTTGAGGGCCAGAAGTTCGTCATTAGTAATGGTCTGGTGGTCATTGATCAGACTACAAATGCTGCCTTGGCAATACACTGCTTTTACACTGCGGGTAGATGCTTTGTACTGCTGGATGCTAGGCACATCAAGGCCATGGGGAGAATAAACGCCTCCTTGAGAATCGCTAACAGCGACCACTTTGTAGCCTGCATCAAAGAGTCTTCGGGCGATAATGCTACCGGCGTTGCCAAAGCCTTGAACAGCGACGCTGGTCGCTTGTGGGGGTTTATCAAATTTTCGCATCATGGCTTCTACGACGTAGAAAGCTCCTGTACCCGTAGCGGTATCTCGTCCTTGGCTTCCTCCTAGGCCAAGCGGTTTACCTGTAATGACGGCAGGGCAGAGCTTGCGGCGGATAATACTGTATTGGTCCATCATCCACCCCATAATCATGGGATTGGTATATACGTCGGGTGCGGGGATATCGACATCTGGGCCAATAAAGTCTGCGATCGCATTAATGTAGCCCCGGCTTAAGCGCTCTAGCTCGAACTTGGACAACTCCTTGGGGTTCAAGGTGATTCCCCCCTTGGCACCGCCGAAAGGGAGATTGAGAGCAGCACATTTAAACGTCATCCAAAACGCTAGGGACTGAACTTCATCCAGGGTGACGCTGGGATGGAAGCGGACTCCCCCTTTGGTAGGGCCTCGGGCATCGTCGTAACGAACGCGATACCCTTCAAAAACTCGTAAAGCGCCATTATCCATTCTCACTGGGATCGAAACCTGCAGGCTGGCTTTTGGAAAGCGCAATCGTTCGGTGGCATCTTCAGAGATTGAAACATGCTTCAGGGCTTGTTCAAGCCGGTAGCTGGCATCAGACAGGAGAGTGTCGATCATTATGTCCCTCTCTAGTGAGGACTGGATTTCCCGTCAGAGGTGACACAACTCGATGGGAAGTGAGTGAAATATTGCGGATAGCACTGCCTAAGAAGACTCCTTTAAGCGCCTTGCAAACAAGAAGCTTTTGTATCAGAGGCTACCAATAAAATTGTGACGGGGTTGGTTGCAGAAAGTAGGGAACTGCAAAGGATTGTTAGGATGCGTTGTGATTCGACATGCCATTGATGGAGAAACCCATTGGTTTAAAGCCTCCTAGCAGAAGGTCGGAGCGCCCAGGTTATTTGCCAATGCAAAAACGACTAAAGATTTCATCCAGCATGGACTCTGTGACTTCATCGCCAGTGATTTCGCCCAAATCATGAATGGCGATTCGTAAATCAATGGTCCAAAAATCCAACGGTAGCTGATTGCTGATGGTCAGTTGGACTTGTTCTAGGGCGGTGCGCGCTCGCACTAGGGCGGCAGCTTGGCGACGATTCACGGTCACTTCTAGATCGGCGGCAGATAGGCGGTCACTATGCACAGTGTTTAAAATAGCTTGCTCTAGCGCTTCGATCCCTTGATGCTGGGCCGCAGCGGTATATACCCTAGGAGCCGGGTTTTTAGGTAGGGAAAGCTGCAGCGGATCGTCGACAAGATCGACCTTATTGACCACAAAAATGAAAGGGCGATGGTGGACTGATTCATAGAGGGCCTGATCAGTCGCGGTCCATCCAGCGGTGGCCTCAAGGGTTAGCAAGACTAAATCAGCCATTTCAATGGCTGCACGGGATCGTTCAATTCCAATTTGTTCCACCTGATTCGTCGCGTCGCGAATACCCGCTGTATCTAAGACCTGAATGGGAATGCCTCCAACCACCAGTTGAGATTCCACCACATCACGGGTGGTGCCGGGCAAATTCGTCACGATCGCGCGATCGCTACGACTCCAGGCGTTGAGCAAACTCGACTTGCCCACATTGGGGCGTCCCACAATTGCCACCTTGAGGCCAGAGCGCAGCAGTTCTCCTGGGTGGGCAGTGTCTAAGATGTGGCGCACCGTTTGCAGGATTTGGTCCAACTGTTGACTAATCACCTCCTGATTTAAAGGGGGTAAATCATCTTCAAAATCTATCCGGGCTTCGACTTCAGCCAAAATATCTAGGCAGTCTGATCGGATCTGGCGAATGGGCTGGGTGAGTTTACCGCGCAAACCGGCTAAGGCAGTTTGAGACGCTTGGTGAGACTGGGCGTTGACCAGATCAACAATGCTTTCTGCTTGGGTCAAGTCCAGTCGCCCGTTTAGGAAAGCACGTAGGGTAAACTCTCCGGGCTGAGCCAGCCTGGCCCCTTGGGCCAAGCAACAATGTAAGACCTCCTGCACCGCCATGATCCCCCCATGGCATTGAAATTCGACCACGTCCTCACAGGTATAGGAACGGGGGGAAAGCATGATGAGTAAGAGGGCCTCATCAACAATCGTCTGGGTATCAGGATTACAGATATGGCCATACAGGATGCGATGGCTTTCCCAAGGCTGTGCCCCCGGCGCTTGGAATAGGGTATGGGCAATGGAGAGCGCCGTTGCCCCAGACAATCGAACGATGCCCACGCTGCCCTGGGCGGGCACAATAGCGGTGGCGATCGCAGCAATGGTTTCGCCTTGAGAACGCATCAAACCCATAGATTAGTCGTGGCGCACCATTCAAAAAAAATTAAGAGATTACCCACTATTACTTAGTTTCGCCCAGGCATTCCCCCCTGTGGGCTAGATAGAATGAAACTTAAGCGAGCTCCACACACCCTTATCTCCTGCTGTAGTGCCTCCATCGTCATCGCCTAATCCCTCAGAGCCCTCTAAATCCCCCCCTGTGATCCGTTCGCGATCCTGGATTGAGCGAGGGCAGCGACAATTTCGATATATCTACCTTAGATTTTTACGCCTGCGAGCCCATCCCACCGAATTAGCTCGGGGTTTAGCAGCAGGGGTCTTTGCTGGGTTGTTTCCGTTGTTTGGCTTTCAAACCATTGCTGGCATTGTGATTGCCTCGGTGGTGCGAGGCAACAAGCTCATGGCGGCAGCTGGGACTTGGATTAGCAACCCTTTCACTTATATTCCGATTTATACCTTTAATTACCAGGTGGGGCGCTGGCTCTTAGGCAACAGTGATAACAAGCCATTTACTGACATAGAATCACTCAAAACCCTGCTAGAAACCGGGGCGGATGTGACTGGAGCGTTATTTTTAGGCTGCTGTATCACTGGCAGTATTTGCAGTGCCCTGAGCTATGGCGTGGGGCTGCCTATCATTCGTCATTTACGCCAGCGCTATCGGCGTATCCGTCCCATGTGATCATCCATGGCCTCTTTTTCCTCCCCTGGATCTGATTGGCAACAGATTCAGACGAAGTTTCAGCAGATCTGGGGGTATACAGATTTTCGCCCCCCTCAAGGTGAGATTATCCAGACGTTGCTGGAACAACGGGATGCCCTAGTCATCTTGCCGACGGGGGGTGGTAAGTCCCTGTGCTTTCAACTGCCTGCCCTGTTGCAGTCGGGGGTCACTCTGGTGGTTTCTCCCCTGGTGGCCCTAATGGAAAATCAGGTGCAGGAGTTGCGGCAAAAGGGGTTGGCAGCGGCAGCAATCCATAGTGAACTGTCATCGGGCGATCGCTACCGCACCTTAGCGGCCCTAGCTCGCCAACAGTTGCGATTGCTTTACCTCTCCCCAGAGGGACTGCTCAGTCCCCCCGTATGGGAGAAGTTGACTCAGCCTGCACTCACCATCAACGGCTTGATTCTGGATGAGGCCCATTGCTTAGTCCAATGGGGCGATACGTTCCGGCCAGCCTATCGACGATTGGGGGCAGTGCGCCCAGCCTTGCTAGCGAATAAACCGGCGGGCACAATATTTCCCATTGCTGCCTTTACCGCCACCGCCAATCCCAACACCCAACGGGTGTTGCGTGCTGTGCTTGGGTTACAGACACCAACGGTGGTGCGACTCAGCCCCTACCGCCCCAATTTACAGCTGGGGGTTCAAACGGTATGGACACCAAGGGCGAGAAAGCAGGCGCTATTGCGATTGATTCAAGGACAGCGGGACCAATCGGGGTTGGTATATGTGCGAACCCGTCGGGCCAGTGAGACCCTCGCCCAGGAATTGGGGGCAAAGGGGTTTGCGGTCGCGGCCTACCATGGCGGCTTGCCGGGGGATGATCGACGGCAGCTCGAAGCCCAATGGTTACATGGGCAACTCCAGTTTGTGGTCTCCACCAATGCCTTTGGCATGGGGGTGAATAAGCCTAATGTGCGCTGGGTCGCTCACTTTCACGCCCCTTGTCTCTTGGCGGAGTACATTCAAGAGGTGGGTCGGGCCGGACGCGATGGGCAACCGGCCACGGCCTTAACCTTAGCCAGTGAGCCGACGGGACTGTTTGATCCCTCAGACCAGCAGCGATCTCAATTCTTTCGCCAACAGGCCCAGAAACTACAACAGCAGGCCAGCCAACTCAGCCGTTTGATTCCGAAGGAAGGGGATGTTGCCGCAGTCCAAAGGGAATTTCGCGGCGGGGCGATCGCCTTGTCTTACCTCCATAGTCAAGGTCGCTTGCGATGGCTCGATCCCTTCCACTATCGATTGGTAACGCCCCAGGGCAAATCCACCGCAACAACATCCCCGACTCAAACCCGTGATGACCAGGCCATGAAAAAATATCTCCATGGCAACACTTGTCGCTGGCAGTA
Source organism: uncultured Leptolyngbya sp. (assembly GCA_964353225.1). Taxonomy (GTDB): domain Bacteria; phylum Cyanobacteriota; class Cyanobacteriia; order Phormidesmidales; family Phormidesmidaceae; genus PCC-6406. The sequence goes on along the minus strand of CAYGVA010000032.1, from coordinate 24,290 downwards.
TCTATTGAGCCAGTTTGGCTTTCGCGGGGAGGCCCAACGGTTAGACCGATGCGGCCATTGCGATCGCTGCCGCTCAAAACGTTAAAAAGAATGGCCCACAGGCGATCGTCTGGACGAAAATCCACTCGCGCCATGCAGAGCAACCGTGCCGATAAAGCCGTGGATGAAACCCACCAGTCACCCGTAGAAAAACTAGTGGGCCATTACAAACAGTCTAAGTTTTGGGCGGAGTAAGCGGCCATCAAGGCGGCCCAAGCGGGTCAGGATGTGGTGATCGTGAACGCCACCCGTCCGATTGGCGCTAGAGAATCAACCCGACCCTAGATGGGGTGCGTATGGCCCAGCAAAAAATGTATTTTGATGCGACTAAGGCCGTTCAAAAATTGGATCTGCCCCAATCTCCAATCTCAGCAGCCTTGAAGCGGGCCACCGCCTGGTTTGAATCCCATGGGTATGTGACTTAAGAAAAGGGCCGTAACCATCTACCCTAGAACCGCGATCTCGGTTGCTTCAAAAACTCAACCTCTGCCGGTGTGCTTTGCCGTCCCAAAATATCGTTGCGATGGGGAAACCGACCAAACTGTGCAATAACATCCCGATGGCGGTAGGCATAGTCCAGGGTCGTGTGAATCTCTGGGGCACTTTGGACAAGGCCTTCAAATAGCATGACTGACCGGCGCTGGTGGTCCAAGTTTTCACTGTGCTCTAGGGGCATATAAAAAAAGAGGCGTTCTACCGACAACACCTGCTGATCATAGTGATGGGCCAGGGCATATTCGGCGGCGGTCAAGGCCTGGGCATCGGTCGCAAAGCTCCGGGGCTCGCCCCGAAACAAATTACGAGAAAACTGATCCAGAAGAAGAACTAAGGCGAGGCAACTCTTGGAATGCTGCCGCCAGTGATCGAGCTGACCTGCTGCGGCCTGTTCAAAGGTTACCGAGAAAGTCTGACGAATTTCTGCATCGAAGGCAGGATCTTTCAGGAACCAGCAGCGCCGTTGACGACCATACTCCCCCGATGGATCGAGGGGGTCGCCAAACCAAAATTTCAAGATGGCTTCAACGGCTTCCATAAATGTTCAACGATTGAGGGGCCAACGCTCATCATTAAAGCGAAATCACGCCAAACAGGACGACATTGCCCAAGATTGATGGGCAAATAGGGCGAATTAGGGGCGATCATACCGGTGTCACCCCCTCAAAGGCTGGATGACAGGGTTGCAGACAATAAACACCACCATCAACCGAGCGATCAACCGGCATGGACAAAGTTTACAATCACTCACAATTGCTGGGGCCATTGATAGCAAAAGCATCTAGAAAAAAGCGCTTTCTTTGCGATTTAGTCGCATTTCGCCTTGGTAATGCCCCCCCATTACTACAGTGAAGTTAGCACTGTAATGAAATCAAGCAGCAAATGACGGCCTATCAAAAGATCTTGGTTGCCTTAGACCAGACGCCCCTAGCGGAAGAGATTATCACCCAAGCCTGTGAACAAGCCCAGCCGGCAACCAGCCAATTACTGTTGCTGCATTGCCTGCCCCTGCCCCCCGCATCTAACCTGGACTATGGTGATCGCTACAAAGCCAACCTGAGTCAGTTCTTGGATGTGGCCCAGCAGCAGATTGGTGATCGCACAGAAGCCGTTCGTAAATGGTTAGAGACCCACACGCAGCAAATCGTCGCCCAAGGCATCAATACCGATTGGGACTGGGGGCTCGGAAACCCCGGCAAAACGATTTGTCAAAAAGCTAAGGATTGGCAAGCAGATTTAATCATCATTGGCTACCGGAGCCGTAAGGGCTTGGCTGCAGCCTTCATGGGGAGCACCAGTAACTATGTGGTGCACCATGCCCCCTGCTCTGTACTGATTGTGCAGGACAAACCAGCGGGTTAGTACGATACTTAGCCCAATTCTTTTTCGATCAGGACTGCCGCGATCGCGGCAAAAGCGGTAATACCAAGGGCGAGCCACGGACTTTGCCCTTGAGCCACAGCAAAAGAGGTGATGATGCCAGCCCCCAAACCGGCGACGACCATCGAACCCAGCCAATCTGTTTTTTGATTTTGGTACATCGCCCTTGTCGGCTTTTTCTAGCCACTGAATAGTAAAGTGGCACCAACGTATCACCGTTACTTACCAGACCCTGGGGCTCGCCCAACTTTCTAAATTAAGGTATAAATAGCGACTTATTTCTTTACAGATCTGACCTTGCCAAAAGGGTCTGCCGGGACTGGTTTCAGCGCTTCACATCACCTTGGGCGGGCCTAGCCTGAGCTAATTTTCGGCCGATTGCTGAGCCGTTAGGGGTTGGGTATTGCCCGATTTAATCCAGCCTTCTTGCCCAGTGTCTGGCAAGCGAACATTGAGCCACTCCCCATCACCACTGGTCTCGATGACCAACACCGAATCGTTGTAATCAATCCCACCTAACTGTTGAAACTCTCGGCCAGGACCAGATCTGAGCACCAATCCAATCGGCTGAACCACCACCGCATCGTAACTATTCGGGGGACGCTCAAGGGGCGCTGGCTCGGTGGGGGTAGAAGGGGTAGGGACGGATTGCTCTGTGCCACTTACCTCTGACACCGCCGGTTGAGTTCCAGGGGCAGCGGCCACGGTTTCGTTGCTAAAAACCGGCTTACTGGGAAGCACTGACAATCGAGTCATAAAATAGCGGGCCGTCGCCACCCCAGCTAGGGATAGCAGAAATAGGGCTAGGCAAAGCCCTAACACTAGTTTGGAAAACCCCACTAAACATCCTTTCATGGTGTCCTAGACTCGATATGCCATCCGGTTATAACACCGTTTCAAGAAAGCAAAGGGGAATCTTTGGTGAGCTGTAATGGTCTATTACCCCTATTCAGGGTTGAGTCGGTCCTTGAGGCGATCGCTCAAACCATGGCTACGGGAGGCTAGGCGCGCCCGGCCAGAGGCCGCCCACGCCTGGAGCGCTTCCACTTGATCTTGGGCCGTGCGGGCCAGGGGAATCATCTGGCTGGCTGCTGCCAAAATGTCATCGGTGGTGAAATCTCGATCTTCACTAAAGCCGATATGCATGGCCTCAATCAAGGTTTGCTCAATCTCTGCCCCTGAAAAATTGGGGGTCTCATAGGCAAGACGGCTCAAATCATAGGATTGAAGGTTATGGGCACGGAGCCGCGATAAATGAACTGAAAAAATTGCTTGCCGCTCCTCTTGGCTAGGCAGCCCCACAAAGAAAACGTCATCAAAGCGCCCCCGCCGCAGCATTTCTGGAGGCAACGCCTGAATATTATTAGCCGTGGCCACCACAAACACTGGCGATGTCTTTTCTGCCAGCCAAGTAATGAAGGTTCCTAAAACCCGGCTGGTCGTGCCCGAATCGCCTCGGCTATCCATGCCAGCAAAGGCTTTGTCAATCTCATCAATCCACAGCACACAGGGGGCTAGGGCTTCGGCGATCTGAATGGTCTGGCGGGTACGAGATTCTGATTCTCCGACTAAGCCTGCAAACAGGCGGCCAACATCCAGTCGTAGCAGGGGTAGATGCCAGTGATGGGCGATCGCCTTTGCCGTTAGGGATTTACCCGTTCCCTGAATACCGACTAACAACAACCCTCGGGGATGGGGGAGGCCATATTGGCGGGCTTTATCAGAAAAAGCATTGCCTCGACGCAATAGCCAATCCTTGAGATTATCGAGGCCACCAATGTCAGAGATCCGCGCCTTGGCGGGATAAAATTCAAGGATTTGGGTCTGACGAATGGTTTGGCGCTTCTCTTCTAAGATCAAATCAACGTCGCTGGGCTGAAAACAACCATGGGTCGCAATACCCCGAGCGATCGTGCGTCGAATCCGCTCAATGGATAGCCCCTGACAAGAACGGGTCAGCTCATCTAGTTCTCGCTCTTGCAGGGCAGAGCCACTCGCGCTAAGTAAGCGCCCTAACTCAGCTTGAATGGTGGTCTTGTCGGGGAGCGCAAAGGGCAACACGGTCACCACCTCGCTGAGTTCCTCGGGCACGGAGACCTGAGGGGCCAAGAGAATCAAGTTCTTGGGTTGTGACTTAAGCTTTCGCGCCAATTGACGCAGCTTGCGAGAAACACCAATATCATCCCAAAACTTCTGAAAATCCCGCAGGATAAACACCGTGGCGCTAGTCGCTGGCAATTTCTCAATGTGCTCTAGGGCTTGCAGAGGGTTACGGCGGGCAATGCCCGCATCGGTAGGATTGCCTTGATAGCCATCCACAAAATCCCAAAAACAAACCCCACGACTGCCCGCCTGCTTGGCGCAATCGACAATCGCCTGCTCTGCCCGTTCTTCTTCCTGGGTGGTGACATAAATGATCGGATACCGAGCCCGCAGACAGAGCGTTAGTTCATTATTGAAGCTCATAACGCCAATCTAGTATCTATAAAACGGTAAGCCAATCGACAAAGCCCATTGCCGATTGGCACTGCTGCATGACCGTAGATGCTCATTGCGACTGAGCATCTGGAAGCTGGCCCTGAAGAGCAGCGAGGGCAGCCCAACGGTGATCGGTCACGGCATCAGACTGTTGAGTTTGATCATCCGCCACTACGATTCCTTGGCAAGCTACGTCGCAAATTTGACGCTGCGGCAATGCTAGACAAAGCTGCTCATAAAGCCAGGTATCGGGTTCAAAATAGCCCTGGGGGGATAGGGTCTCGACCAATTCTTCGACCCCCACTTCTCGTTCTAGGGGATCCTGATCGGCAACAGTGGGCTCTTCTAACCAAATCAATTCTGCAGTATCTAGGGAGAGGCGGTGATTGTAGCACTGCAAACAGCGATCGCAGGTCAGGGTGACAATCGTATCGGCGATGCCCTTAACCTCTAAATAGGTTTTGCAATGCCTCACGGAAAGTTCACCACGGATAGGGACTAACGTTTCCAAAGCAGGCAACTGGGTCTCAAAGGAAAACGACCGGGTCTGATGCACTGCATTCAGCAGATGGGGAACATAAATCGCTTTCATCGAACCCTTCCTAATCTCGTCTGCATGACCCGCTCATCCTGCCATTGCCAGAGGTCAGCCCTCAGACAGTGGACGCACAATCAGATGACGATCGGGTTCTCGGCCACGGCTAAAGGTTTCCAACCCGTCATAGGCTTTCAACAGTTGGTGCATCTGCCGCCGTTCTGCCGAAGATAGGCCGACAATTTCATGCTCACCTGCCGTGATCTCGACTTGCTTGGCGGCCTCGGCAGCCATAGCCTCAAGCTCTGCATAGCGCTGTGCTCGGTGTCCCGCCAACTCTAGGGTGTAAGCCTGCTGATCCTCTGGACTGCGTCCCAGATTCAGGGTGGTGTTCGCTAGATATTGCATGGCATCTAGCACTTGGCCCTTCTCCCCTAGAAGACCGGAAATTTGCTCAGGCGCTAGGGATTGATCATCAATAGTCAGCCAACAGCTAGAGCCTTCGTCATCGGCGACCAGTTCGGCAGTGACCTGGGTAGACACCCCCTGAAATGTCAGGAGATTTTTGACCCACTGAATTCCAATTTGCTGATTTTGTTCGCCCATGGCTCAAGAGGCCTTTTCCTTTTTCTTAGTGCGACCCGGTTCAAAGGGCAGGGTTTGACGCCCGTCGCTGCCGTCGCCGCCGACGGAAGACTTAGCCGCTTGTTCGTCAACAATCTTCTGAAGGTTGTCGGGCAAGGGCTCTCGGGACAAAATAAAGGTTTGTACCGTCTGAAAGATATTGGCAATCACCATATACATCAACACCCCAGCCGGTAGGGGAAAGAACAGGAACATGCCCGAAAAGATGATCGGGGTGAACTTGTTGATCGCATTTTGTTGCGCGTTATCCCCTCCAGTCTGACCCTGCCCAGTCAGCAATTGGTTGACGTAGAGGCTGACCCCAAAGAAAAGGATCATGATCAAGATGTCCCAATGGATCGCACCATCATCACCGGTGACCCCAATTCGACCCAAGGCATGAATAAACAGGAAGCCTTTGTTAGCAGCCAGTCCATTCACCTTGGCTTGGACAGTAACGTCGCCAGGGGCAATGGCAGTGATGTGACCATTGGCATCCACATCCACTAACTCTTGGCCTTTGGTGACCTCCCAATAGGTCTGTAGGGGCGCGACATCTTCGTAATCTTCACTCAACTGAGCCAAGGTTCTGCCCTGATCAGTTTGAAAGGAGACATCGGCTTCTTCGCCGACAACCAAGCGGTTGCCCGCAGGCAGCACTGCCGACACCGGGAAGTGAGCCCCGTCAGTAATATAAATACTTTTGGGGCCGGTAGAGAATGCCTGGGGTTGAACCTGCTCAACCGTATCTTGCGGCAGGATATTAATGTTGATCGGGTAGGCAACATCTGCAAAGGGCGAGCCCCGCAGGGTCGCAAATAATGCAAATAGGATGGGCATTTGCAAGACGACCGGGAAACACCCTGCCAGAGGGTTACCAAAGTCTTTGTAGACGTTGCTCATCTCCTCTTGAAGCTTGCCCGCGTCATCCTTATAGCGTTCCTGAACTTCCTTAACCCGCTTCTGCATGGCTGGCTGAGCCACCTTCATGCGCCGCATGTTCCGAATGGAGCCCGCGTTAAGGGGGTATAGCGAAAACCGAATTACTAATGTCAACGCCACAATTGCCAACCCATAGCTCGGCACAATCCCGTAGAAAAAATCTAGGATTGGCAGCATGATGTTGTTGGTAATAAACCCGATCCCAAAATCCATGCGCGCTCTACCTCAATCAGCCTGGTATTTTCAACATCAAAATCAAACCCGACCCTACTGTATCTAAAAGCGTAGCGTCTTGGGATATTCCTTTTGGTACGGGTAACCCCAGCCCCGGCATATGCCCTCTGCACAGAATGGAGGGCAAACCCGATTAGAGCCAGGGTTCATAGCCACGGCTACCCGCTCAGATCCTAAGCGGCAACCTTGGTGGCATTCGCACCAATTTTTTCATTAATGTAGTCGGCCACCTCTCGAAATTTCGGCAGGGCTCGAAACTCTAGCCGACTCCCATCATTGAGGGTGACAACCATATCGCCCCACAGCCCCAGCCCCCGAGGTACCGTCACAATTGATTTGATTTCGTTGTAGATAATATCGGATCGGGTGCGTCCCATCCATCCACCGGTCACGGAAATCCGACGGCTGGTAATGCGGTACCGCAACCACAGGGCCCGTGTAATCGCACCTACCGTTAAAGGGATACAAACAACTGTCAGGGCCAAAAACGAATTTAGGATCAAATCCCCAATATGAGGACCGCCTTCATAGTAAACATCCTCACGGATCCCCATCTAACACCTCAAGTTCAAGCAACAACTGTTTCAATTGTTGCAAAAGTTTCTCATAATCGCATTCAATCGCGGGCGATCGCAGCACAACCACAACGTCTAAATCACCTTTTAGACGCGGCAATAAGCCTTGAATAGCAGCGCTGACGCGTCGTTTCAGTTGATTACGCACGACAGCCCGCTTGCTCACTTTTTGGCTAACAGTAATCCCAAAACGGCAAGGGAGAGAAGCGCCCGCTGCCATCGTTCGGGGACGGATACCTACGACTAAGAAAGCCGTACTCGCGCGCTTGCCAAATCGACGTACCGCCACAAAATCACGGTTCCGGGTCAGACGGTGGCGCTTAGGTAGGGCCAAAACTAAAGCACCCCCCAACTAACAAATCGAGGAGTGCAATGCTGAAAGCAACATTAAACTGCTAGGCGGGACCGCCCCTTACGGCGGCGGGTGGCAATCACCCGACGTCCTGTGGGGGTACGCATACGGGTACGAAATCCAGAGGTGCGCTTACGCTTACGGACGGTGCCGCCAAATGGTCGTTGAGTCATGACTTACTCCGAATAAAACGAGGAGACCCTGCTGAAGTGGCCTACCAAAACAAAACCTGATTACCCAGCACGGCGTGAATCAGACCGATGGGCGATACTGGACTCGAACCAGTGACATCCTGCTTGTAAGGCAGGCGCTCTACCAACTGAGCTAATCGCCCCCAAAGGGCTCTGAACACGCAGGCTCATTATAATATCTTAGTTGGCACCCTATCACAACCATCATTACTGGGGTATTCGCCATCAGCGTGGCGCAGAATATGGCCATGTAACCGATCAATCCCAGTGTCTAGACGCCGACCTATTTGAATCGGTGGCTGCACCTTTCCCCCTTCCCTTCTCCCCCAATGACTTGGAAACGTCCGATCGCAAAAGATACCCTTGCACCACGCAATCCACAAGGCAACCCTGATGTGGCAAAGGAAACCATTCTCTGCCCCCACTGTCAGCGCACGGCTACAAATGGCATCCGATGCAAAGGCTATTGCGTGGCTGACAGCGACTACTAAACCGCTTCAAGTACAAAAAACAGACCGGTTGAGTTCCCATGATGCTGTTTTAACCGGTTGCTGTGCCCTTCACAAACCACTCCTACTTATAACTACGCTGGCTCAACTGCACATTCTCAAATTGCAGTTCCTCCTTCTGTAGCTCAGGCGGCTGGTCTATACCCTGATACCCCCAAGCCGCCACATAGGCAAACTGATCATCATCTCGCTTTGCTTCTCCCTCCTCGGTTTGATGTTCCTCCCGAAAATGGCCGCCGCAGGACTCCTCCCGATGCAGGGCGTCCCGCGCCATCAGCTCCGCCAGCTCCATAAAGTCGGCTACCCGTCCGGCAAATTCCAGATTTTTGTTCATCGTGTTGGCAGTTCCCGGTACCCGTAGGTTTTGCCAAAACGCCGATCGTAACCCCTGAATTTGACCCAATACTGCTTCCAACCCGGCCCGATCTCGGCTCATGCCCACCTGGTCCCATACCAGCCGCCCCAATTCCCGGTGGAATTCCATCACGGTTTTCTCCCCTTTGATCGAGAGTAGGTGGGTGAGGCGATCTCGGGCAGCGGTTTCCGCTTCTGCAAACGCCTCGTGATCAATGCTGACGGGGGGTAGCTCAGCGCTGGCAAGATAATCTCCCAGGGTGTAAGGAATTACAAAATAACCATCCGCCAACCCCTGCATCAGGGCACTGGCCCCGAGGCGATTCGCCCCATGATCTGAAAAATTGGCTTCCCCCAGGGCAAATAGCCCCGGAATAGTGGTCATCAGGTGATAGTCCACCCAGAGGCCACCCATGGTGTAATGCACGGCGGGGTAAATCCGCATCGGGGTCTCGTAGGGGTTTTCTCCGGCGATGCGCTGGTACATGTCAAACAGGTTGCCGTATTTGGCGGCGATCGCATCGCGCCCTTGATGGGCGATCGCATCGCGGAAATCTAGATATACCGCCAGCCCGCTTTCCCCCACTCCCCGGTTTTCATCGGTCATGTGCTTGGCATTGCGGGAGGCGACATCGCGGGGGACTAAGTTGCCGAAACGGGGGTAGCGGCGCTCTAGGTAATAGTCGCGATCGCCCTCAGGGATTTGGCTGGGGGAACGGCGGTCCCCTGGGGTTTTGGGCACCCACACCCGGCCATCGTTGCGCAGCCCTTCACTCATTAGGGTGAGCTTCGATTGGTAGTCGCCCGAGACGGGAATGCAGGTGGGGTGAATTTGGGTGTAGCAAGGGTTGGCAAAGTGGGCTCCCCGCTTGTGGCAACGCCAAGCCGCCGACACATTCGAATTTTTGGCATTGGTGGAGAGGTAATAGACATTGCCATAGCCGCCGGTGGCCAGCAGCACCGCATCCCCAGCGTGGCGTTCCAGTTCCCCGGTGACCAGGTTGCGCACGATAATGCCCCGCGCCTGACCGTTCACCATGACCAAATCCAGCATTTCCCGGCGGGCAAACACCTCCACCTGCCCCATCTTCACCATGCGCATTAGGGCGCTATAGGCCCCCAGCAGCAGTTGCTGTCCCGTCTGCCCCTGGGCGTAAAAGGTGCGCGACACCAGCGCTCCGCCGAAGGAGCGATTGGCTAAACCACCGCCATACTCCCGCGCAAAAGGGACACCCTGGGCCACACATTGGTCGATGATGCCGCTGCTGATTTCCGCCAGGCGGTAGACATTGGCTTCGCGGGAGCGGTAGTCGCCCCCCTTGATGGTGTCGTAGAACAAGCGCCAAATGCTGTCCCCATCACCGGGATAATTTTTGGTGGCATTGATGCCCCCCTGGGCGGCAATGCTGTGGGCGCGACGGGGGGAATCTTGGATGCAAAAGCTTTTGACGGGGTAGCCCAACTCCGCTAGAGTCGCGGCAGCAGAGGCCCCAGCCAATCCCGTACCCACCACGATGATCGGGTGCTGATGTTTGTTCTTGGGACTGACCAGTTGGCAGTGTTCTTTAAAGTGGCTCCATTTCTGACGCAGGGGGCCGGGGGGAATGCGGGAATTCAACATGGCGTAAGGGTGGCGAGATGTTCAGGGTATCAAAGGTCAGCGGGTTGATACCCATCAACCACTCTGCAGGTCCGTTTTTCGGGCATGACGGTTGATGAGGGGATCATGCCTATGGCGATATAAGGTCGATGCCGTTTCTAACGCGATGCAGCACTCACGTGACAGGGGCTCTGACTCACCTTGAATCAGAGCCCCAAGAGTTGATCGAGACGTATCTGAGATAGGATTTGGCGAATTAGCCAATGACGACATCTTTGTCGAGGTTCTCGCGGCGAAGCTGGTCGAAATCAACTGCGATCAGGTCCTTATCTAGATTCTCCCGACGGAGCTGGTCGAAATCAACCGCAACAGCGTCTTTATCCAGATTCTCGCGACGCAGTTGATCAAAATCTACGGCGACAAAATCTTTATCTAGGTTCTCGCGGCGAAGCTGGTCGAAATCAACCGCAACAGCGTCTTTATCTAGGTTTTCTCGACGGAGTTCGTCGAAGTCAACGGCAGTTTTGTCTAGGGTGTCTGAGCGTAGCCCATCGAAGTTAGGGGCGCTGGAAACGAAAGGCAAAACTGCAACGGAGGCTAGAGCGAACGCTGTGATGGAGAGGGTAAAGCGTTTCATGATGCTACTCCTTAATTGCCAAACATGTCTATCGATTTAATATCGACAATCCTATGGTGCTGAAGCCACCTTAAACGCCCCTGATTATTCCTTAGACCAACCTTAATCTTGCTTAAGTACTGGCTTAAAAATCAACTTAAAACAAACTCTATTCGTCCATAATTTCATCGAAAAACTAATCGATCAAGGCGATCAAACCAGAAATAACTGGATAATTCCATGAAACTATGTTGAGCATACTTTGACACATTCAGCCTTGACCCAACTGATAATCCTAGGCGTCTGACCTTAATAAGGCAGGTGATTGCGATAAGATAAGTGCAAATATTTTCTTAAAGAAGAATATTTGTGTAATTTCCACACATTATTCATTGGAAGCCTGGGGAATCATCTAACCATGTCGAGATCGCATCGCAGTGCTGGTCAAAATATTCGCGAATTAGCCACCAAAAGGAAGATTAAGGCCATCCAGTCTTTTGCCTCTGCAGCACTGGTGATAGTGGTGCCATTTTTCCTCATCCAAATATTTGGGGATCTGCTGGAGCAACTGGCCAGCATCAGTCCTTCCCAAACTCCATCGAGCCTCAACCTACCGCCGATTCTATATTTGATGCTGGCTATGACGACTGCGGGTTTAGTCTTCAATGGCACCACGTTATGGCAGCAGGCCAAGCGGGCTGAACAGGGGGCTCAAGGGGAAGAAGATGTTGCCGAGACCCTCTCTATTTTGGTGCAATCGGGTTGGCAGATTGAGTATGGGATGCGGTTAGGCAATCGTCTCGGAGATGCCGATATTGTTTGTCTTTCCCCCCAGGGCAAAGCGTACGTCGTTGACGTTAAATCCCATCGTGGCACTGTCGTTACCGACCAGCAACGGCTATATCGTTTGGTCGGCCCCAAAAAGTACCCGTTTGAGAAGGATTTTCTTCAGCAGGTGATGAAACAAGCTTTTCAAGTCAAACAGCAAAAAGCTCTCAAGTTTGTGACACCCGTGATTGCGTTTTCTGACGCCAAAGTTTCCGTACCGTCAGGAAAAATACGGCACGTTTATGTCGTTCAGAAGGCCGGGTTGGCTAAGCTTTTGACCTCGCTAGGGTAATGCTGTGAGGCTAGTGGGGCGGGATTGCCTGGGATTGGTGGCGCTGCTGGGCCAAAATGCCGTATTTGGGGGCCAACACCATTACCACAGTAAATATGAGCGTCAGCAGCACCACGATACTGCCCCCCGTCGAGACATCCAGGTGGTAGCTCATGTAGGTGCCGAGGATGCAGGCGAGAACGCTGCTGCCAACGGAAATCATCAACATGTGATCGAAGCGATCGGTGAGAAGATAGGCGATCGCCCCTGGGGTAACCAACATCGCCACCACGAGCACAATCCCCGCCGTTTGCAGGGCCGCCACAATAGTCAGGGCTAGCACCGACAGCAGGGTGTAGTACATAAACTGAGTATTGAGACCGATCGCCTTGGCATGGTTGGGGTCAAAGCAAAACAGCAGTAGGTCCTTGCGGCGCAGCAAAATAATCACCAGGGTGGTAAAACCCGCGATCAGGGTTTGAGCAATGTCTGATGGGGAGATGCCCAGCACGTTGCCAAACAGAATATGGAACAGATCAATATTGCTGGGGATCTTGGTGGCAAGCACCAGACCAAAAGCAAAGAAACCGGTGAATACAACCCCAATCACGGCGTCCTCCTTGAGGCGGGTTTTTGACTTGACGTAGCCGATCGCCACCGTCGCCCCAAACCCAAACACAAACGCGCCTAAAGCAAAGGGAATTCCCAGGGCATAGGCCACCACTACCCCCGGCACCACCGCATGGGAGACCGCATCCCCCATCAGCGACCAGCCCTTGAGGGTGATGTAACAAGACAGCACTGCACAGACCACCCCCACAAAAGCACTGACCCACAGGGCTTTGACCATAAAGCCAAACTGCAAGGGTGCAACCAACCAGTCCCAGAGGGCAATTGCACCTAGCCCACCGCTCATGGCTGCACCTCAGCCGAGGCCAGTGGGGAGCCCAGCCCTGATCCAGCGGTCAATTGCCGCAGGCTGCTGAGGGGGAGCCCACCAAAGGTGAGGGTGAGGTTGTCTTCGGTCAGGGCTTCTGCTGTCGGACCTGCCGCCAGAATGGTTTGGTTGAGGAGGATGACGCGATCGCAAAAGGTCGATATCGAAGCCAGGTCATGGGTCGAGACCAATATCGTGTGCCCCTCCCGCCGCAGTTGGATCAGCAAATCGATGATCCGCTTCTCCGTTTTGACATCCACCCCCGTAAAGGGCTCATCCAACAAAATCACCTTGCCCTCCTGGGCTAAGGCCCGCGCCAAAAAAGCGCGCTTCCGTTGCCCCCCCGATAGCTCCCCAATTTGGCGGTGACGCAGATCTACCATGCCCACCCGCTCCAGACTTTCCATTACCAACCGCCGGTCCTTGGCACTGGGGATGCGCAGCAGATTCATGTAGCCGTAACGCCCCATCATCACCACGTCAAACACACTCACCGGAAAATGCCAGTCCACCTCGTCCGACTGGGGCACATAAGCCATCAGCTGCCGCCTTTGGGCGCGCTGCACCGGGTCGCCATCAATATGAATGCGTCCTTGGCCGGGCTGCAAAAAGCCCATAATCGCCTTGAACAAAGTGGATTTGCCTCCCCCATTGGGACCCACCAACGCCGTAATGGTCCCCGGCTCAACCCGACAATTGACGTTATAAAGAGCGAGGCGGGCATTGCTATAGGTGACGCTGAGGCCCTGAATGGCAATGCCGGTGGTTTGAATTGCGGTTGGCATCATGGCTGTGAAATGGAGGAGCGGTTGAGGTTTGGATTTTGGGTTTTGGATTCTTCAGGGCTTTGACCTTCCCGTTGCCTGAAAGGGTTCCCGAAGGGTAGGGTATTTCGAATTGCAGCTAAGGCGGACTTTCCCCCAATAACCCTGCGGCAATGGTGCGGGCATCGTAGGCCAACAAATCAAGGAAGGTGGGGACCGGTCCATCAGGGGTGGAGAGGGAATCGACATAGAGATTGCCGCCGAAAGTGGCACCGGTAGCCTTCGCCACTTCCTGTTGGCCCTCGTCATTGACGGTGCTCTCACAAAATACGGTCGGTACAGCGCTGGTCTGTACCTGCTCAATCACCCCCTGCACTTGCTTGGGGGTAGCCTGCTGCTCGGCATTGATCGGCCACATATAAATCTCGGTCAAGCCGTAATCCCGAGCCAAGTATGAAAAGGCCCCTTCGCAACTCACCAGATACCGCTGTGCCTCAGGTACCTGGGCTAAATCAGCCCGCAAGGCTTGATCGATCGCCCGGAGCTGCTCGCTATAGGCGGCGGCGTTGGCATTGTAGGTGGCAGCGTTATGGGGATCCAGGGCTACAAAGGCTTGGCGGATATTTTCCACATAGATCAGTGCATTTTGGGGCGACATCCAGGCGTGGGGGTTGGGCTTATCGGCATAGGGACCTTCAGCAATGGGAATCGGGACAATGCCATCGGTCAAGATCACCGCTGGCACCTGCTGAACATTGCCCAAAAACTGCTCAAACCAGCGCTCTAGATCCATACCGTTGTACAAAATCAGATCCGCATCTTGAGCCTTGACCAAATCACTGGGGGTGGGCTCATAACCGTGGATCTCGGCCCCAATTCGGGTGATGGATTCAATCGTCAGCTTGTCCCCAGCGACCACCTGGGCCATATCTGCCAGGATGGTAAAGGTGGTAAGCACCTGCTTTTTGTCACGGCTCTCCCCTGGGTCGGCGGCAGCCTCAGTCGCGGTTTCAGATTCGACAGAAACCACATTCTCAGGCGTACAACTCCCGAAGCTAACGCCCAGGATGACGCCAGCGGCCAGGGTGATCCCCTGGGTCAAAAGGCGATTTGCCATGGCACCCCATACACCATTTCATAATCGTTTCATTTTTCATAATCGTTTCATTTTTGAATAATTGGGGGTTGGTTTACATTTCTTTACACTTGCCCGGTTATGGGCACAACCTATGGCCCCATAACTGGCATCGCGGTATGGGCAGTCGCTAGTTCGGTTAGGGCAAGGCGGTGAACTACTTTGCTTGTGTGCTAAAAATCAGCGCACTCAGAAATATCTGAATCCTTTAGCGCTATAGAACGGCTACCTACCGATAGTCTTAACTGTCATGGCAACTGAGCTCCTCTGGCCTTGGGAAAGGGAGGATGTTCACTGATCACACTGTCATAGCGAGCTGATTTGATTGACCCGGCTGGGCCGTTCCAACGGCGCAGCAATGCTAAAACAGCCGCTCAGGAGATGGTGCTCAGAATCGCTCCATGCCCTCTAACTGTTCGCCGACAAATGATGTTGCCCCTTCCCCACAGGTGCGGGGGGTGGGAAAGATCTTGGTGGGGTTCGCCAAGCCCTTCGGATTCCAACTGGTGCGCACCCACTGCATCGTCTCCAAGTCTGTTTCGGAGAACATCTCCGGCATATAGCAGCGCTTGTCCGCCCCAATCCCATGTTCCCCCGAAATGCTGCCCCCCACCTGCACACAGAGCTTGAGGATATCGCCCCCCAGGGCCTCCACCTGCTCCAGTTCCCCTGGTACTTGATTGTTGTAGAGAATCAGCGGATGCAAATTGCCATCCCCCGCATGGAAAACATTGGCCACCCGATAGCCGTGTTTTTCGCCTAGGTTGGCAATCTCTTGGAGCACATAGGGCAACTGGGTGCGGGGAATCACCCCGTCTTGCACATAGTAGTCGGGGCTAAGTTTGCCCATGGCGGCAAAGGCAGCCTTACGCCCCTTCCATAGCCGCAGCCGCTCTTCGGGCTCCGTTGCCACCGTCACCTGGCGGGCTCCATTGGCTTTGCAGAGGGCTTCGATGCGATCGCGACTGGCCGCCACCGCTGCCGGTAGGCCATCGATTTCAATCAGCAAAATCGCGTCCGCATCGCGGGGATAGCAGTCGGTTTTGACCACATCTTCTACGGCATTGAGGCTGAAGTTATCCATCATTTCCATGCCCGCTGGGATGATGCCCGCGCTAATCACCGCCGACACCGCCGCCCCCGCCGCTTCCACCGAGGTGAAGTCCGCTAGCAGCACCGAAATCACCTCTGGGGCTTTGAGAATTCGCAGGGTGATTTCAGTGACGATGCCCAGGGTGCCTTCGGAGCCCACAAATAAACCGGTAAGGTCATAGCCCGGTTGCTCAGCAACGGTGCCGCCGACTTCCACAATGTTGCCGTTGGGCAGCACCAGTTTTAGACCGAGCACATGGTTGGTGGTCACCCCATATTTCAAGCAGTGAACCCCACCAGAATTTTCGGCCACGTTGCCGCCGACGGAGCAAACGCTCTGGCTGGAGGGATCAGGGGCGTAGTAAAACCCAGCCCCACTCACCGCCTGGGTCACCCAGTTGTTGATCACCCCGGGCTGCACCGTCACCCGCTGATTATCCAGGTCTACTTTCAAAATTTGATTCATCGGGGCGGTGACGATCAGGACGGCGTCCTCTAAAGGCAGCGCCCCACCCGAGAGGCCCGTGCCCGCACCACGGGCCACAAAAGGCACGTTGTGGCGATCGCAAATTTTCACCGCCGCCGCCACCTGCTCCGTGGTGCGAGGCAACACTACCACGGCAGGGCGCTGGCGATAGCTGGTGAGGCCATCACATTCATAGACCAGCAGTTCTTCCTTGCGGCGAGTAACAGACCGCTCCCCTAGCGCAAATTCAAAATCCCGCACAATCGGCCGCCAATCGCGCTGGGTACTAGGGGAATTGAGCTGGGTCACCATGATCTATCTCTTGCCCCTACGTTCGCCGCCAACACCTTAGATCCTACCGCTAGAGTTGGCCGTTCCGACCGCTTTACCGGTTGGGCGGTCAGATTTTGGAACTAACGTGCCGTCATGCATCAACAGCTCATCAACGCTGGCAAAGGCTGAGGGCCGCCGACAGGCATTAGGCCAGCAAACCTCAACACATCAACGACGTATTTCTAAGCGATTAACCTGCTGGATGAGCAATTCAATCAACAGAAATCACCTCTCCGGCCTCAATGGCTTGCGTATAGCCTCGATCCAGCTTAAGGGCCACGACCCCCAAAGGCGGCAGGGTTAAATCAAGGGAATAGGTCCGGTTGTGGTAAGACCAATCATCGGACCATTTGCCCCCCAGATTCCCCATATTGCTCCCCCCAAAGGTACGGGAGTCACTGTTGAAAATTTCTCGGTAATAGCCCCGCTCAGGAATACCAACGCGGTAATGGCTATGGGGTTGCGGGGTGAAATTACACACCACCAAAATAAAGTCATTGCTTTCCTTATCTCGCCGGATAAAGGCCACTACGCTGTGGCGATTATCGCTACAGTCCACCCATTCAAACCCTTCCTGGGTAAAGTCTTGGGTATAAAGCGCGGGCTCGCGCTTGTAGAAAGCATTCAGCTCACCAATGAAATGCTTATGGTTGCTATGGGACTCATGCTGGAGCAGGTGCCATTCCAGATCAGCCCACACATTCCACTCACTCCACTGGCCAAATTCCATGCTCATAAACAGGGTCTTTTTACCCGGATGCATGAACATGTAGGCAAACAAACACCGCAGGTTGGCAAACTTTTGCCATTCATCCCCTGGCATTTTGCCCAGCATGTTGCTCTTGCCATGGACCACCTCATCATGGGAGAGGGCCAGCATGAAGTTTTCGCTAAAGGCGTACCAAATACTAAAGGTGACGTTGTTTTGGTGAAACTGACGGAACCAGGGATCCATGCTGAAGTAGTCCAGCATGTCGTGCATCCAACCCATATTCCACTTTTGGTTAAAGCCTAAGCCCCCCACATAGGTGGGCCAGGATACCATCGGCCAAGAGGTAGACTCTTCGGCAATCGAGAGCACCCCAGGGTAATAGCTGAATAGCAGATGATTGACTTGACGCAGGAAGTCAGCGGCTTCGATATTTTCGCGACCGCCGTAGTCATTGGTGAGCCATTCGCCAGGTTCACGGCAATAGTCTAGATACAGCATGGAAGCGACTGCATCCACCCGTATCCCATCGATGTGGTACTTGTCGAACCAGAAGATGGCGTTGGCCACCAGGAAGTTACGCACCTCATTGCGGCCATAGTTAAAGACCAGGGTGCCCCATTCCTTATGCTCACCCTTGCGGGGGTCAGCGTGCTCGTAGAGGTGGGTACCGTCAAAGAAGGCCAAACCGTGGCCATCCTTGGGGAAATGGCCCGGAACCCAGTCCACCAGTACGCCAATGCCGTTGAGGTGGCACTGGTCTACAAAGTACATAAAGTCTTCGGGGCTGCCATAGCGAGAGGTGGCGGCATAGTAGCCGGTCACCTGATACCCCCAAGACCCATCAAAGGGGTGCTCGGCAATGGGCAGCAGCTCGATGTGGGTAAAGCCCATCTCCTTGACGTAGGGAATCAAACGCTCGGCTAATTCTCGGTAGGTCAGGAAACGGGCACCGGGCTTGAGTTCGGCGACGGTAACGGCGGGCTCTACGGTGCCATCGGCTCGAAGGGCGGGCTCTGCCGATGAGCCGTGGAGCCAAGAGCCGATATGGACTTCATACACCGACACAGGCTTGGTAAGGGGATCGCTGTTGCGCCGTTCCTCCATCCAATCCGCGTCACTCCATTTATATTCGTCTA
Source organism: uncultured Leptolyngbya sp. (assembly GCA_964353225.1). Lineage (GTDB taxonomy): Bacteria > Cyanobacteriota > Cyanobacteriia > Phormidesmidales > Phormidesmidaceae > PCC-6406. The sequence goes on along the minus strand of CAYGVA010000032.1, from coordinate 5,692 downwards.
GGTTGGCGACAATGGAGGCGGTTTTAGGCCGGGTTTCTTGCTGAAACCCATAGGGATCAGACTTCTCGTAAATATGACCGTGTTCGTTTTTGATTTCGTATTTATAAGAAGCACCAATCTCAAGTTCAGGGATAAACAGTTCCCAGATACCACCACCGGTGAGGCGCATCTGGTGCTTACGGCCATCCCAGTTATTGAAATCTCCCAGCACTGAGACGTTGCGGCCATTGGGTGCCCACAGGGCAAAGTACACCCCGGAGACCCCTTCCATGGTAGTCAGGTGAGCGCCGAGCTTTTCATAAATGCGATGGTGATTGCCTTCGCCAAAGAGGTGAATGTCGAAGTCGGTGACGCGGCGAGTTTTAAAGGCGTAGGGATCGTAAATCACCTGGTGGCGATCGCCCTCTTTACACTTGAGCTGATAATTGGCAAGCTCTTCTGTTTCGATTAAGCACTCAAAGAAATGGGGATCGTTGCCGCTCTCCATCGGATATTCTTGGCGGTCCTCCGGCAAAATCACCCAAGCAGCTTCAGCATTGGGTAGGTAAGCCCGCACGGCCCAGACGGTTTTACCATCCTGCTGAATCATATGAGGTCCTAGCACCTCAAAGGGATTGTGATGCTGATTCCCAACGATGCGATTGATTTGCTCGGGAGCAACCGTTACAGCCATAGATGACCTAAATAGAGATTTATACGGCGTTATTTAAAGCCAGAAGCAATGAAAAGACGTAAACCGGTGCTTATATCTTTGTTTTACTATCTGCAAAACAGAGTAACGCATCTTAACGTTCTAAACGGGGCTGCGTTTGAAATCCGATTTCCTCTCAAAAGCAATTAATGTAGCGCTCTGAAGATGATGCCATGGGGATTACGGCAAAATTGGGATGAGCGGCTTAAGGACACGACGGATTTGGAGTAAAAATATGAGCTGCTGCAGATTTTCTGGCACTAACTGCACATCGGTTTGCTGAAGCTGCTCCTGTAATTGGGCGTATTCGGAAGCGGTAAGGGGCTCACCCGTCAGGGGAGATCGCCCTTCAATAATGATTTCTGTGCGCAGAATTTCTTCGGGGATATCCTCAGGTGGGGGTAGGGCTTGGGCAGGGCTGCTCGAAACGCCGTAGCTCCAAAAAATAAGGAGAAGCAGGGGCAATGAGACTGCTTTCATCTGGTTACCCAATCTAATGGAGCCTCCCCATTATCGAACATTCTGGTGAAGGAGGGTGGGCAAAATGCCAAGATTCAAGCGTTTTACCCCCATCAAGCGCTACTGATCTGAGTCACGCCTGGAGCAAAAGATAGTCACAACTGTGACTTAAGGGGATCACGATGGCGACCTACGTAGGATCACTCAGAGACTTGGCTAACATCACCTCGGCACCCCTTGCTTATCACGGAAATGTTCGGTTAAACGCGGGATAGTAATACCTATAAAGTTTCTTCGTCCCGTTGATCATGACCCTGACCGCAACGCTCCCCCGCATCCAAAATCGCAACACGGATATTAAGCGCATTGGTGTGGCTTATTGGCAATTGTTGATCAAGGTTGGTATTCCAAAAACCGATGCCCGCAAAATTGCCGCCGCGATCGCTAAGTTTGATCTTGTGCAGCGCCCCCCCTCCTGGGAACAAAAGCAACTCATTTCCCAATTCAGTCCTTTGATCTGCCGGGCCAAGCTCTGGCGCACTCATCTGCTATGAGCATTGCCCGCCCCTGCATGGGCCTACGCTTTGGCTGAGCAATGGCGATCTTGAGTTGCCGGCATCCCCAAAAAGTTCCTTGCCCGTTAGGACGGCAATCCTCCCTCACCTTGGTGAAAAGTCCGGTGGGTTGACCTGCGGACACCTGCCTATAATTGAACTTAATTGAGGCATTGGGGCAGCGGAGGGCTTCCATGACAGCATCGTCAGATCAAAAACGGCTGGTGACCGCCTATATTCTTTGGCTCGCCGGTTTCGTTGGCTTTTCAGGACTACACCGGCTATACAACGGCAAGATTGTTTCAGGTCTTTTTTGGTTTTGCACCCTAGGCGTCTTTGGGGTTGGCCAATTTATTGATGTGTTCTTAGTACCGGGTATGACCGAAGAGCATCAACTCAAACTGCGGTTAAAGTACGGTTTTGGACCCGGTGGCACGCCCAACCATCAAGCCTCCCCCACCGCAACCATCGCCTCTCCCTCCCCCGAAGAAAAACGCATCAACCTATTAACCGCAGCCAGCAAACATCGAGGACAACTTTCGGTGACCCAAGCCGTGATGGAAACCGGCATGGACTTCGAAGAATCGGAAGCGCTCCTCAAAGACATGGTCAAGAAAGGTTACGTAGCCGTCGATAACCATCCTCACACCGGAGTCGTTGTTTACTGTTTTGACGAACTGGTCAGTTAGTGGCGGTATTTTTATTTGACTTTGACGGCACCCTGGCCGATAGCTTGGGGATCATTGTCTCTATTACCAATGACTTAGCCCCTGTTTTCAACTATGTGCCGACCGAGCTTGAACAGTTAGAGCAACTCAAGGGCTTAAATGCCCGTCAACTGATTGGGCAGTCTCAAATCTCCGTCTTCAAAATTCCGGCACTGCTGCGACAACTCCGACAAGAGTTGCGGCATAGGAGCGCGAGTATTCCTGCCTTTGGCGGCATCCCAGCATTGCTTGCCGATTTAGACTTACATCACACCCTAGCCATTGCCACCTCTAATACACCGGCCAATGTGCAGATGTTCTTGGCGACCCACGAATTGGATGAGTATTTTGTAGATATCGTTGGGGGCGGCACCTTGTTTGGCAAGGGGCGGTTGATTCGCCGCTTAATGCAGCGGCAAAGGTGGCAGCCCAGTCAAGTGATTTATGTGGGGGACGAAGTTCGGGACATTGAGGCAGCCCGATTTGCTGGGATTAGAGTGGCTGCGGTAACCTGGGGCTTCAATCGTCAGGATTTACTGGCCGCCGCCGACCCTGACTGGTTGATCAATGAGCCCATGGATTTATTGGCGATCGCCAATACCCTCACCCAGGTTTAGCCCTGTGCCCCCTTGCTTGGGTTGCCAAAACCCAACGCATTGCCTCAACCATGCCCCCCCGAAAGCAACACAAAAGTACCGTCAAACCCCCATCCCAAACGCCAAGCCAGCCCTGCGTTTTGGCCATTCTTAACGGGAAGGGTGGAGTGGGTAAAACCACCACGGCCATCAACTTGGCAGCCCTACTCGCCGAGACCCAGCCCGTTTTGCTGGTAGATGCCGATCCCCAAGCCTCAGCCACCTGGTGGGTAAAGCGGAGCCAGCAGCCCATGACGTTTGATGTCACCCAGGAGACAGACGCCTCACTGCTAGGCAAACTGAGGACAGTGCCTCACTATCGTTGGATCATCGTAGACACACCGCCCGCCCTCAATTCCCACACCCTAACGGCGGTCCTCCCCATTGCCGACTGCCTGCTGCTACCGACTCCGCCCGCCCCCATGGATCTCTCAGCGCTGATTCACACCATCAAAACTGCAGTGATACCAGCCCAAGTCGAACATCGAGTCTTACTCACCCGAGTCGATTCCCGTCGCCTCAAAGAAGTCCGGGATGCCCAATCGACCCTTACCAGCCTCAACATCCCCACTTGCAAAACCATTATTCGTAGCTATAAAGCCCACGAGCAAGCGGCATTAGCTGGGGTCCCCATTAGTCAATGGCGCGGGCCAAATGCCCGTGAGGCCCAAGCCGATTACCGTAGCGTTATCGATGAAATCCAACAGATCTGGAGACTGCCATGACCAAAAAAAACTTGTCTGATTTACTCCGAGAAGAGACTCAACCCCCAGAGACTGAGCCTCCAACCGAACCGGCCCAAAAGGCAGCTCGCCGTCCTTCCAGCCGTCGTGGTCCAACCAAAGCGGATTTAGAGCAACAGGTTAAAAAGCTCACGACCGACCTAGGCAGCATCAAGGCTCAAGAGTCCAAACTGCTCGATCAGATCAAAGGTCTGCAAGGGGACTTAGAAACTCAACAGTCACGGCTATTTGAGCTCAAGGACACCCTAGAGAAAACGGACAGCACAGTCCAGCAAAAGGATGCTCAACTGGTAAAACTTACCGCTGAGCTCGAAGAAGCCAAGCAAGTCATCCTAAAGATGAGCCAGCCAGAACCTCAGCCCAAGGCTGAACCCACCCCTGAACGAGCGCCCTTAGCCGTCAAAATGTCGCGTCGGGCTCCAGCCAAACATATTCCCGAGTATGCGATTCAGCGGGGTGAACAGCGCAGCATGGTCTCGGACATGGACATTGGTTGGTTCGACTAAGAAATCAGGGATGCACGATCAACTACAGAGCAGCACAATGACGCTCTGCTGGGCAGATGCCATCCCGCTTGAGTTAGGGATTGTTCCATTGGTCTAGTCGCTCAAGGCCGTATACAATATTTTCCCATGCCTAAGCATGGTTCTCTGGCACAAACCCAGTGCTCGGAGTTCCAGCCTAAGACACTTTTTGACCATACGCTTCGCAGCCTAGAGGAACTGAATCTATAGCAGCTTCAAACATCTGCCCGAAGCTACGGCTTTTAAGCTTTACAAATTCCCAGACAAGGCTTTCGATAGTGCTGAGAAAGAAGCGCCCTAGCGCTTCAAATCGTTGCGTTCTAACCTATGGTTTAACAGTAAAAATACCGAAAGAAATACTTCTACTGTTTTCAATAGTCTCCCCGATCAGCCTGGATATAGATAGTGCCACATTATCTTAAGCTAAGGCCTTATAATACTGATATATGCTTATTCTCTCTAATGGTTGCTATGAGTCATTTCCTTAATTCTTTTAAGGATAAATAGTCTGCTTCTATAAAAGCTGAGTGCAACTTAAAAATTAGAGATTGGAGCTCTTGACGATGTTAGGGTTCCTGAGAGGTACATTTTCTGATAAACATTTCAGAAAATGTCATGTTCTTATGCTCTTTCATCTTATATATTCTGTCCAGTTCCTGGCCATGAATTTTTTCTGTCTGATGTACCTTTCCGACCGTGGAAAGGCAATATTGGCAGCTTTTCCCTGTTCCTTGTAGATTCTGAAGATCAAAAATTTCTATGCCTACTCAAATGAAACGCCTATCTATTTTTGTAGATGGCAATAACATGTTTTATGCCCAGCAAAAGAATGGCTGGTTTTTTGATCCCAAACGGGTGTTGGAATATTTTTTAGCTCAAGATGTGGGCTTGTCTCTCGTCAATGCCTTTTGGTATACAGGCTTGAAAGATCCCCAAGATCAACGGGGATTTCGAGATGCCCTCATTAGTTTGGGCTATACCGTTCGCACTAAAATTCTTAAAGAGTATTACGACGACAATTCAGGGCGCTACTCACAAAAGGCGAACCTTGATATCGAAATTGTTGTAGATATGTTCAACACAGCAGAACAATACGATCGCGTTGTTCTATTCAGTGGGGATGGTGATTTTGAGCGGGCAATTGAGTTATTGCGTTCTAAAAACACCCACATTACCGTGGTATCCACAGAGGGCATGATTGCCCGCGAACTTCGCAATGCCACAGATCGGTACATTGACCTCAATGAGATGCGAGCCCACATCGAAAAGAAGGATAGCTATTAATGGCTTTAAAGAGTATTTGAAAAGGAGCTTAACAAGCATTCGATACTACTAAACACCACTAGGCGTTAGTCATTCAGTCGGTCCAATATCACAGG
>CAYGVA010000031.1:0-29467 GCA_964353225.1 uncultured Leptolyngbya sp. | reverse complement strand
CAGAGTGTGAAAAGCTGGAACAGCTTTAGAAGGGATAAACCTGATCAGAGAATTAATCTTAGCCGAGCTAACCTCAGTGAAGCTGACTTGAGAGGGGCAAACGTCAGCAAAGCTGATCTGACCGAGACGAATGTAAGTGAGTGTAAATTAGGTTTTGCAGATCTAAGTCATGCAGACCTCAGTAGAGCCAACCTCTTCTTTGCTAACCTTCAGAACGCAAATCTTAGTGAAGCGAATTTATATTCGGCTGACCTGAACGCCGCGTATGCCATGGGAGTTAACCTTCACAAGGCTTGTCTCATTGATGCAAACCTTGGGGAGTCTAACCTTCGGAAAGCTGATTTAAGCAGTGCCAATCTTTTTCGAGCCAGAGTTCTTTATACCGATTTCACGCAGGCGACACTAACTGGAGCGTGTATTGCAAACTGCTATATCGGTGATACAACACAGCTAGACGGCATATGTTGCCACTATATCTTTCGAACTATTGAAGGAAAAGGCTTTTCAGGCCGCCTACCCGTTGACCCCAACAGCACCTTCGCTCCTGGTGAGTTCACCCAACGCTTTCAAATTCTTGCCAGCGCCCTAGAAACCATCGACATCACCTTTACAGAGGGTATTGACTGGAAAGCATTTTTCCAATCCTTTCAAGATCTCCGCAACCAGCGCCCTGATGAAAATATCTCCATTCAAGGCATGGAGCGGAAGGGAGAGGCATTTGTCGTTCGTTTGGAAGTTGATCAAGAGGCTGACAAAGCCAAGATCGAAACCCAGGTTAAGCAACTCTATGCCAACCAGTTGGCAGCTCTCGAAGCGCAGTATGCAGAGCGCTTACAACTCCAAGGGATCCAAATTGAAGATGCCAAGCAAACCATTGAGGTAGAACGGAAAGAGAAAGCCACCTTAATGGGGATTATGGCAACGATGGCTGAAAATCAAGGTCCAAAGTATGACCAGCGAGGTGCTCAATTTGCTGGTGGGTTTGCCGAAACCGTCAAAGGTAATCAAATCGGCGGGGTGGTTAACAACTATAGCCAAAACGCTGACGATATTCTGCGATTGCTGGCTGCTTTGCGAGAGATGACCCAAAGGTTTCCTGCCGAGCAAAAGGATGAGGCTCAGATGGAGCTGGATGATCTGGAAGCGGATCTCAAGAAGCCTGATAAGCAGGAACCTAAACGGTTAGGCAAACGACTGAAGCGTTTGATGGCGGCGGGGACAGCGGCAGCGACAATTGCGGGTGGCGCGGTGACCTTCTCTGGCAACATCAATGAGTTTACCGACAACGTGTTGGAGCTGGGCGAAAAGATCGGCCTATCCAGAGAAGACGTTCAATCCAGCCAACCTTAAATTCTTTACCCGGAGATTCGCCTACGTTACCGTCTGACCTACTGATTCACCGCCCCAAGGGAGACTCCATCCATCCCAAACGCTTGGCCTCGGATGAAGACACCTTGGCCATGGCCACAGCGCTGATCGAGCAGTTCCAAAAGTTCGTGGGTCAAACCCAGGGCAGCCTCAATCAGCAACTGCAAGTGCTCGAAGGGGACGACACCGACTACCGCATCCGCCGGGGGCTGGCCCATATTCTGCGCTCCAGCTTCAGCACCTTTGAGCCCGTCAGCCCGCTGGACCCGCCCATGTTGCGGGAGCGGGCCTTTGCCCTGGCCAGTCAGTCAGCCCCCAGCCCAGCGGCAGCGATCGCCCACCTCCACACCCTCGCCACCCAACTCACCACCGAACTGGGCCATGCAATCACCCCCACCGAAGTCAGCCAAGGGCTCTACGCCGACCTCAAAGAAAACCACATCCTAATCGCCTTTGAGGCCCCCACCCCCGAGGCCCTGATCCACCGCTACAACCTTTCCCAGGTGCAGGGCATCTTTTACAAAGCCAGTCAGGTGGTGCTGAATGTACACCGCAATGATCCCGGTGAGTACAAACTGATGTTCCGCTATCTGAAGCTGTTTCGGCTGATGACCTACATCGAAGGGGACGCCGACCATGGTTTTACGGTCACTATCGATGGCCCCACCAGTTTGTTTAAGGCCAGCACCCGCTACGGCCTCGACATGGCCAAGCTGATCCCCGCGATTTTGCACGTCACCCGCTGGAGTCTCACCGCCACCCTCCAAACCCAAGACTTTTATAGCAAACAACCTAAAGACCGCCAGTTCAGCCTCGAAACCAACTGTGGCTTGGTCTCCCACTACCCTCCCGGCAAACCCTACGACAGCATGCTCGAAGCTTCCTTTGCCGAACGTTGGCCGAAAAAAACGCCCTGGCAACTAGAGCGGGAGGTGGATTTAATTCCGATCCCTGGCAGTGTGATGATCCCCGACTTTCGCCTGGTGCATCCCGATGGCCGTGTGTTCTTGCTAGAAATTGTTGGCTATTGGCGACCGGAATATCTCCGCAAAAAATTCGCCCAAGTCCGCCGCGCCAACCGCAGCGACTTGATCCTGGCGATTTCTGAACGCTTGAATCTAGAGAAGGCTGGGGTCACCACCAAAAATTTACCCGCCCCCATCGTTTGGTTTAAACAAAAGCTGAATCCTAAGGCGATCTTGGCCTGCCTAGAGGAGGAGCCTTAATCGATGTAGAAGATGCCCACATCCGTGACTTCTATGGGGTGGACACAACTTTATCGCAAGGGACTGGCAACGGGCCTGATGTCGGGGGATGATGGTCAGCAAACGCCCCATCCGATACAAATAGGAGGTGCCGGCACGCCAAAATTTTTGCCGGTCATGCCCCGGTTGTTGCTTCGTAGGGAAGCCCCATGAAAATCTGTGTCGCGCAAACCAGACCCGTCACGGGTGATATTGCCACCAATATCGATCGCCATCTCCAACTGATTGATCAGGCTGTTCTTCTGGGGGCAGATCTGATGGTGTTCCCAGAGCTGTCGATTACAGGATATGAGCCCACTCTGGCTAAAGACTTGGCGGTTGAGCTGGGGGATGAGCGCTTTGCTGTCTTTCAAACCGTCAGCGATACCCACGGCATTACCCTTGGCATCGGCCTCCCAGCCCAAAGCCCAGCAGGGATTTGTATCAGCTTAATGCTGTTCCAACCCCAGCAACCCCGACAGCTCTATTCCAAAATGCACCTCCACACCGATGAAGACCCCTTCTTTGTCCCAGGTCCCCGCCAGTCAGGTTTGCTCGGTCCTGCCAACCAAGTGGCGCTGGCGATTTGCTACGAGCTGTTTGTGCCAGAGCATGCTGCCAATGCCGCCCGCAACGGTGCGGCCATTTATCTCACCAGCGTGGCGAAATCGGTGGAGGGGGTAAAAAAGGCCAGCCTAAGACTCAGCGAGATTGCCCATGGGCATGCCATGGCGGTATTGATGGCTAATTGCCTGGGGCTAGCGGATGGGATGGATTGCCCTGGTCAGACCTCGGTGTGGGGCACCAACGGGGCTTTACTCGGCCAGCTTGATGATGTCCATGAAGGCATCCTGGTATTCGACACCGATACCCAAGCCATACAGCAACGCACGTTTAAAGACCCCCAATGAATTACACGCTGGCTGCAATTAACCAGATGGATCAGGCGACCTTTGTTGCCGTTTTGGGACCGGTGTTTGAGGAGACCCCTAACATTGCCCGCCAGGTTTGGTGGCAGCGTCCGTTTGCAACGGTGAACGATTTGCATGGGCAGATGGTGGCGATGGCAATGGCGATGCCCGCAGCGGAACAGCGGGCGCTCATCCAAGCGCATCCCGATCTGGGTAGTCGCCTACAGATGGCGGAGGCTTCTGTGCAAGAGCAAGCTGGGGTGGGGTTGGATCAACTCAGTGCGCAGGAGTACGCGCAGTTTCATCAGCTCAACACGGCTTATAAAGAGAAGTTTGGCTTTCCGTTTGTGATGGCGGTAAAAGGACAGACGAAGGCGACGATTTTGGCGGCGTTTGTCAATCGCCTAGACCATAGCCCTGATCAAGAGCGGCAACAGGCCCTGGCTGAAATTGTCCAAATTGCCCGGTTTCGCCTGAACGACTTGATGGTTGGCGATTAAGGCCGCTGGAGCAGAACCGATATGCTCCCCAGCCCCCCAGCCCCCATTAGAGACTAGGTGAGCTGCACCACCGCTTGATCCGTTAGCACCGTTTCCCCGGTCAAAATATCCTCCACCGTAATCCGCAACAGGCGATCGCCCCCCACCCTAAAAGCCACTCGAACGCGATCGCTGCCGGGGTTTCCCAGGGGGTCTAAGCGGGCAATGGTGCGGCCTTGGGCGGTGTCATTGAGGGGCTGCACCGCTGCGTTCTCTTGCTGGCGCTGGCGGGTCACCAAGCGATCCCCTTCAAAAAAGACTTCTGTGGTCGTGGTGGCATCGGTGTCCCCCAACTCGCCAATAATCAGCTCGATACTGGGTTGTTTCTCCACCGATGCCCCCAACACCAACTCCGTTGGGGTTTCCATGGGGTAAGGCTGTCCCGCTGGAATGACGGGGTGCCAGCCGTGGCGATTGTTGCGGCGATCCCAATAGCGCACCCCATAGCTGTGGTACAAAAAGTCCTGTAATTTCAGCCCCTGTTGGATCTGCAAGGCCCCCTCGGCTACGGCAGTGAAGGGGCGATCGCTGCGGATCTTTTCTCCAGGAAAATAACCCTGCACCCACTGCTGCACTGCCGGAATTTGGGCTGTCCCCCCCACCAGCAATACTGCATCAATATCTTGCTTCTCGATGCCCTGGCGACGGGCCTGCTGCAACACCTGGGCCATGCGGCTGTCTAACCGTTCAAAAAAGCCCCGCTCGGTGAGCAATGTCTCAAATTGGGCACGCGTCAGACTCAACTCCCAGCTTTCTAGGGTCTCATCATCAAAGTAGGCTTCTGTGGCGCTGTCTTGGCGAGAGAGCTGAATCTTGAGGCGCTCCACCAGTCGCAAGGTTAAGGGGCTAATGGGTAGCGACTGCTGGCTGCGAAAGTAGTCTGCTAGCCAGTTGTCTAGATCCGCGCCGCCCAAGTTTTCCCCCGCCTTGGCCAACACCCTGGCGGTCTGGGGACGCTGCCCAGAGGATTGAGCCATGGACTTTTGACCCCACTTTAGGAGGAACCCCAAGGGTTGTCGCTGGGGCGCGGCGGCTAATTGCACCAAGGATAGATCGAGGGTGCCGCCGCCGAAGTCCACCACCAGCAAGGTTTCTTGCCCTTGGATGCCATAGCCGAGGGCAGCGGCGGTGGATTCATCTAAGAGGCGGACTTGTTCAATGGCTAGGGCGTCACACACCTGTCCCAGCCAATTTCGATAGGTTTCAAAGCTGTCTACGGGCACCGTTAACACCAGGGTGTCGGTGTCCGGCGCTTGGGCCTGGGCGGCTGTAATGACTGCGCTCAGAAACCATTGCCCTAGGCGTTCAAAGCTGAGGGTTTGGCCATCTAGATCAGGCAAAAATCCCTGAATGGCGGTGCCAATGCCCCGTTTGAAGTTGCGGGAAAACCGGGGGTCTTGAGCGACATCCAAACCGCGATCGCGCACCGTTTGTCCCACCACCATCTGGTTTGTCGCGGCATTTTCGACATATAGCAGTGATGGCACCAGAGCCGGACTGTTAGGCAGCATCTGAGCCAAACCCGGTAGTGTCAACACCTCCGGCTGTTGAGTTGCCCCGTTCCATCGGGTAATCACCGTATTGGTGGTGCCAAAGTCGATCGCAAGGGTCATCGCATTAAACAGGCTGGGGCGTCTTTATTAACCCACCCCGAGGGTTGTCGAATCAAGCGGCAAACGGGCTGATCTGGCACGAGTGGACGCTACCAATCCGGCCACAAAATTCCCCCAATGCCCATGAATCAGGCACCGGGGGAATCGGACGCATCTTCTCAGCCCATGGGATAGGGCTATACCTTAGCTTCTTCCTGGATGAGCTTGTCCCAGCCCATTTCTTTGAGACTGTTGTTGCGCCGCAGGGGACGGGTCACCAGCTCTAGAATGTCGCGGGCATTGGCAAAGCCGTGGATTTGGGCAAAGGTAAACTCGACCGACCATTTGGTATTGATGCCACGCGCCTCTAGGGGATTGGCATGGGCCATGCCGGTGATCACCAAATCAGGGCGGGTTTCTTGAATCCGCTGAAGCTGGTTGTAGTTATCGGGCTTTTCGATAATCTTGGGCAAAGCGGTGTTCATTTCATGGCAGGTTTTCTCTAGCAAGGCCAGTTCCGCCGCCTGATAGCGCTTATCCATGTAAGGGATCCCGATTTCTGGCACGGTCATGCCGCAGCGAATCAAGAAGCGAGCCAGGGAGATTTCCAGCAGGTTATCGCCCATGAAATACACGGACTTACCCCGGATGAGAGAGATATAGTCCTCCAGGGATGCCCAGATTTTGGCCTCCCGCTCCTCTAATCCTTTGGGCTCAATATTAAAGACCGAGCAAATTTTCTCGATCCAGGCGCGGGTGCCATCGGGACCAATGGGGAACGGTGCGCCGATGAGTTTGCATTTACGCCGGCGCATCAGGGTAGTGGCCGTGCGGGACAAGAACGGATTCATGCCGATCACATAGTCCCCTTCATCCAGCACCGGGAGTTCGGTATAGCGTTTGGCGGGCAGCCAGCCGCCGACCTTAATGCCTTGCTTTTTCAGCTCTAGGTTCATTTGGGTGACGATGGGATCGGGCACCGACCCAAACAGCACCAGGTTAGGATGGTCGTGGTATTGGGTGTCGTCTGCGTCGCTATCGGTGGCGGCAGGATCTGTTTTTTTGCGCCCTAGACCCAAGAACTTTTGGATGCCGCCCCGCTCTTCTTTTTCTTCAGGGGTGGTGACATCGGCGCTGGTGGGACAACGGTTAGCCATCGCCGCTAGGACGGTGTCTTCCCCTTGGGTGAAGGCATAGTCGAGGCCGTTGGCGCGGGCCACTACGATGGGAATACCGATTTCATCTTCTAGCTTGGGGGCCAGACCTTCGAGATCGGTTTTGATGATCTCGGTGGTGCAGGTGCCGATCCAAACGATCACGGAGGGGTTGCGATCGCGCTTAATCTGCAAACAAAGGCGCTTCAGCTCTTCGTAATCATTGAGCTGGGCCGAGATATCTGCCTCTTCCAGCTCGGCCATGGCGTAGCGGGGTTCCGCAAAAATCATCACCCCCATGGCATTTTGCAAGAAGTAGCCACAGGTCTTGGTCCCAATCACCAAAAAGAAGCTGTCTTCAATTTTTTGGTATAGCCAAGCCACGCAGCTGATGGGGCAAAACGTATGGTAGTTACCAGTCTCACAATCAAACTCAAGGCTTTGGGGTTGGGCTTGAGCCAAGGTCATGGGTCAGAGTCCTTTACGTAGGGCAAATAGGTTGGGCAAAGTCAAAGATCTGCCATGTCAGGCAGTAACGGGGTCTCTTCACTTTCCTGGGTATCGATGGTTGGGGGAATGTTGCCGTTGTCGATGGCCATCATCGGGTCAAAGTTCAACCCCAGGACTTCTACCAACGCATCTTCATCCGCATTCAATTGGTAGAAGGGCACCATCAGATTGCCAAGCTTCGGTTCTAGGGCATTCACCACCCCTAAAACGAGAAATGACGACGGGCGACTACCGCCATCGGGGGTCCGGGTCGAGGTTTGACGCATCTGCAAGGTCAGCCAAGGGCGGTTCGCTTGCACATAGTCCAACCACTTTTGGCGGATAACCGAGGTGAAGTTTTCGAAAAAGGCCATAGCTTTATCTCAATCCGTCGCGTAAGAACGCCTCATGATAGAAGAAATCTCCTGGGGCGGATGGAGTCGCGGCCAGAACGGATAACCCGCAGGGCCGATCTATTGATCGGCCCTGCGGACAATGGACGCTACACCATCATCAGATCCAGCTCATCTTTAGGCTGCTGGGGCGCATCTTCCGGTGGGTTTAGGTAGAAGTCTGACAGCAGAGAGAAGAGTTCGCGATCGGCGGCATCCTTAGGAATCACCCCTTCTGGCTGGGCCAAAATCTGATCGGCAATGTTGAGGTAGTACTGAGATACGGAATGCAGCATGGGATCAGTTTCCGCCATCTCAAAGATGGTCTTGCCCTTCACCCGAGAGACCCGAATGTCTTCAATCAGGGGCAAGATTTCTAGCACCGGGATGGGGACATGCTCGATATATTTGTCGATCAGATCCCGCTTCGAGGTGCGGTTGCCAATCAAACCCGCCAGACGCAAGGGGTGAGTCCGGGCCTTTTCTCGCACGGAGGCCGCAATGCGGTTGGCGGCAAACAGCGCATCGAAACCATTATCGGTAACGATCATGCAGTAGTCGGAGTAGTTGAGGGGGGCAGCAAAGCCACCACACACCACGTCACCCAACACATCAAACAAAATCACGTCGTACTCGTCAAAGGCATTCAGCTCTTTGAGGAGCTTCACGGTTTCACCCACCACATAACCACCGCAGCCAGCACCAGCCGGGGGACCACCGGCTTCAACGCAATCCACACCGGCATAGCCTTTGTAGATCACATCCTCGGGCCAGATGTCTTCGTAGTGGAAGTCTTTTTCTTGCAGGGTGTCGATGATCGTGGGAATTAGAAAACCGGTCAGGGTAAACGTACTGTCATGTTTCGGGTCGCACCCGATTTGCAGCACCTTTTTGCCTCGTTTAGCTAACGCGACAGAGATATTGCAACTGGTTGTGGACTTACCAATGCCACCCTTGCCATAGACAGAGAGTTTCACAGCTTGAGGTCTCCTCGGGGGTAATTTCAGACGTAATTTCAGACTTGAGTTTTTGAGGTGGAGGACTGTTCCTAGGTGTTCAGGGACAGTAGCCACTGCCTTGGGAGCAGTAGCGGTTTTCGGCTTGGTTAGCATTATGGGCAGCCTGACTCGGAAGGGGAAGCGGCCAGAAAAGTCGACAGAGCCCTTAAGCGACTTTAAAAGCTAAAAATTAGCCTATAAAACTTCTTGGAGATTGAGAATCGGTTTCAAGCCCTATAAATCTCCTCAATTTAGATTTAATACCTGGTTTTATATAAATAAATTCAAAAGACAAAAACTGAATCTTTAATAAAGGCAGTGATTTTGGGGGTTGGGATGAGGTGGCATGGGGGTTGCGATCGCGCTGCCCCATCACCCATTGGGGGGTGCGGCGCACCTGGGGTAACTCGCCCCCAGGCTGACTATCAAGCCAGTGATGTCCATCAGATGCCTGGGTTTTTTGAGGGTAAATTGAGCGCCAGCCAGATGGCTAAGGGGTGAACGGTTTGCCCCGTAACGCCTAGACCGGACTCCGTTCTGACGGGCAACACCCCGAGGCTGGTTGGGATGACCTGAAATGGCTTCGGCTAACGCCCCGCCATAAGTGGAATGCTGCGGGCAAGCTGGGGCCATAACCCGCCGGAGCGTTCTCTACCCCGTCTGGTTCAGGCCAGCAAAATCAGCACTGGTGTCTTCGCCGCCCTTTTTTTTGTTACGAATGATTGTGATGGCCGAATTAGGTTACATCCCTTAAAAAAAGGACCGGGATAGCCCCATGGGCTGCCCGGTCCTTGCTGTTATTGACTTCGCACGAAGCCCTCAAACCTTGCCAAAACCTTAAGCCGTCCCCACCAAGGTTTCGCTCAACTCCCAGAGGCGCTTCGCCTTGGTGTCGTCGCTACCCTCAGCAGAGAGTTCTTGCACAAAGGCATCCCGTCCCTGCTTTTGACGGTTACCCCAACTCCAGTGAACCCCCGACTGCTTGAACTCTGGATCGGCCACGACGGCAGCCACCCGCTCACCCGCCAACGCCTGAGAAACATAGCCGCCGGTAATGTTCTTTTGAAACCAAGGGAAAATGGTTTGAAACAGCGAGTAGTGATTGCGGAACAGGGGTGTGTCAGCGACGCAGCCCGGATAGAGGGAGTTAAAGAGGATGCCGGTGTCGTGGTAGCGGCGGTGTAGCTCCCGCGTGATCAGCATGTTGCAGAGCTTGCTGTCTTTGTAGGCTTTGCCCGACTTGAATTTTTTGCCGTTGATCATCGAGATCGGCGCTTTAAAGCCCGCAGCTAAACCCTGCATATCCCCCAAGTCGGGGGGGGCAGGAATCGGGATTTTACCCCCCAATTCTTTGCTGTTGGCGGTCACCGTTCCCAGAATAATCAGGCGCTTGTCAGCCGCAGGGGATTGCTTCAGATCGTCGAGTAGCAGCTCGCAGAGCAAAAAGTGGCCCAGGTGGTTGGTGGCGACACTCAGCTCATAACCATCCTCGCTGTACTGGGGTTCCTTAAGTAAGGGGAGATAAACGGCGGCATTGCACACCAGACTACTTAAGGGGCGATTGGTTTCTCGAAAGGCTTGCACAAACTGGCGCACGCTTTGCAGGGAGGCCAAATCCAGATGTAAAACGGTGCGCTGCTCTGGTTTAATGCCAACGGTTGTGGCCGCCTGCTTGGCTTTTTCTAAATTGCGGCAGGCCATGATGACATGCCAGCCCTTATCCGCCAAGGATTTAGCCCCGTAAAGACCAACCCCAGAGGAGGCTCCGGTGACGATAGCCGTCGGTTGAGAATTTCCTGCCATGGTTTTTAAAGCGGTTTGATCCGTAGGAATTTATTCAGAATCGCATACCAACGGGGTCCCCAATTTCTAGACGCCGCTACGGGTAACGTTTTTCAACATTGGAAAGCCAAGCATTGATCGAGATCAATCGTTGGTATCGGGTGGAGGCTCAATCAATGTTGTGGGTTCACCTAAAGTAATGCCAATTCCGAGGGAAGGGCCTAGCACCGAGGCACTGGTGCTGCCTTCGGTGGTGGTGGTGTCTGGGATATAGCTGCTCGGGGCGGTTTGGGACTGACGGTAGCGATCGATTTCATCCTGGAGATCATCGACGATTTCGGTGGCGGTTTTGGAGGGCGGTGGCGAGGCTTCCAGGATTTTGAGCTTGAAGCTGACTTGTTTGATGATCAGCGATTGGGTTTCTGGGTCAAGGGCCACGTCTAGGTCAAATTCACCTTTATTGGCTAAGACGATCGCCATGGCCCGCTCCACCAGGCTGGTGCCCATTTCAACCAGGGTGGGCTTGTAGGCGGCAATGTAGGCATTGACCGTGTCTCGCAGGGCTACCTTGAGGTTGTCGTTTTGCAAGCAGCGAATGGTTTTCTCGGCTAACTCAACCCAGATGGGATCAACGACTTGTTTCAGGGCGAGGGACCAATCAAATTGTTCCTGCAGATGGTCAATGACTGCGGCAACTTCGTCGCGGGTGACTTGGCCGTCTTCGACGATGGGGAGAATGTTGACAACGGCTTGGCGCAGGACATCGATGGGCAGGTCCTGTAAGCCCGTTTGCTGGACATAGGCGGTGAGGGTGTTTGTGACTTTATGACGCAGGGCGACTCGCCAGTCTTTAACTTGGGCGGCGATCGCCTGTTCCCCCGCACTCACCACATAATCAGACCAATCTTGCGCCTGAAAGGCAGTGACAATGGCCTCGACCCATGTTTCCCATTCCGCCCCTCGGATCACGAGGGCTTCGGCCTGGGCCTTGACGCTGAGGATGGAACCGGCGATCGCCCGCCATTCTTCCAGAGAATCGGTCAACCCATAGGCGTCCCCATAGGCGCACAGAACGCCTTGCACAGCATTCAGGGTTTCGTCATTGAGCTTAGGCACTGCTTTTCCTCCCCTGATAGGGCTGGTTGAGTGGATTCAGGTGATAGGCAGCCTGAATTGGGCGATTTCCGACCATGAATGTACCGGTGTTGTAGGGGCGGGTTTAGCAAGGTTCCTGGTGTTATGGCCAATGGATATCAACAAGACCCGCCCGTACGGGTCTTGTCTGTTCTAGAAATCTCCTTTAAGCGAGGAGGCACTCATATATTTAATCTATTAACCAATCAAACAGCTGCTGGACCGTGAGGACGATCTCCCCAGCAAACTCAGGCACGGGCAGCACCATTTGCGGCGCATCAAAAAATCGTGGCGTCTGGTCAGGCTGATAGGTCAAGACCATCGACTCTTCCGCATCGATCATCCAGCCCATCGCCGTACCGTGGTCCAGGCAATGGAGAATATTGCGCGTCACCTTGGTTTGACTTTGGCCAGGGGACAAGATTTCTATGGTCCAATCCGGCTGGAGGTCAAACCGGTTAGCAACCCGGCCATTAGGCTGCCGGGGAATCCGCTCCCAACGAAACACAGAAACATCTGGGACCAGCGATCGCCCCCCAAAGGTACAGCGGAGTTCTGTATAAGCACGCCCCACCTTGTCTGGTTTCAGCGCAGCATTCACAAACGTGCCGAAATCGAGCTGCAAGGTACTGTGTTCGCCTTGGGGCATGGGCTTTTGGATGATTTGACCGTCTATATATTCACTGGCAGGCTTCGTTTCAGGCTGCTGAAGGAAGGCTTCTAGAGTGATGAGACGCGGTGAGGTCTGAACCATAGGACAAGGTGAAAGCAGCTGTTGCCTGACGACTTAATTGTAGGCGGGGGTGATTGAAGTGGCGTAGCCCACACCATGTCTACTGGGTGCATGTCTTCGCGGGTTAAATGGCCTGATCAACGGATACAGGGCTGCAATGTGGCCACCACCGATCGCGCCAGCGCATCGTAGTCATAGCCCCCCTCTAGGCCGAACAGTAATCGCGGCTGAATTTGCAAGCAGTACTCGGTAAACACCCCGTAGTCAGCCGGTTGCAGCGAAATCCCGGCGAGGGGATCGGCCTGGGTGGCGTCGTAGCCTGCACTGACAATCAGCAGATCGGGGTTGAAATCCCTGAGAAAGGGCAAGACGCGCTGCTCAAACTGTGGCTGGTAATCCGCCAGGGTGCTGCCGCGAGGCATGGGCAGGTTTAGCACGTTGCCATGGGCACCCTGGTCGTCTGCTCTGCCGGTTCCGGGATAGGCCGGAGATTGGTGGAGGGAGCAATAGGCGATCGCCCCATGCTTTTCCACCAGGGCTTGGGTACCGTTGCCGTGGTGGACATCCCAATCCAGGATGGCGACTCGCTCTATGCCCGGTTGTTGCAGTGCATAGTGAGCGGCGATCGCCGCATTAGAAAAGAGACAAAAGCCCATACCGCGATCTCGCACCGCATGGTGACCGGGGGGGCGGGCCAAGACAAAAGCAGACTGGTCCCCATTCACCACCTGATCGACGCCATCAAGCCAACCATTTACTGCCAGTAAAGCCACCTCATAACTCTGGGGAGAGACCGGGGTATCGGGGTCGAGCAGGCCCCCACCGGTTTCGGCTAATCGCGCTAATGCCTCTATGTAATGGGAGGAGTGCAACAGCGCAATCATCGGTAAGGGATCACGCGATGCTAACGCCGTCGGTGTTTGCCAGTGCAGCTCAGTTGCGAACGCACTCCCTTGCAGGGCCGCCACCACCGCCTTTAGACGCCCTGCATTTTCGGGATGGTATGGCCCCGTATCGTGGGTTAAAAAGGCTTCGGCATAGATCACCGATACTGCAGCAGCCATAGGCGTGTGAGGAGAGAGTGTGATATTTGTCACGCGACCCCCCTAGGATACCCGCCCCTTCAGGGATGTAGCCCCTGAGAATTAGGAAATCGTGCTAGAATATTGGGCGCGGTCACGCATTTTTTGCAATTCATTTGGCCTCTGAAAACACGGTTCGATTCAAAACTTCTGTTTTTGGCTGAATGTTTGCGATTCTGGAGATTTTTCCCCCATGAGTATCATCCCCACCGATTTGCGGAACGAGATGTCCCGTTCCTATCTCGAATACGCCATGAGCGTAATTGTGGGGCGAGCCCTGCCCGATGCCAAAGACGGTCTTAAACCGGTGCATCGACGAATTTTGTATGCCATGCACGAGCTAGGCTTGAGCGCTGATCGCCCCTTCCGCAAATGTGCCCGTGTGGTCGGGGAAGTGCTGGGTAAGTACCACCCCCACGGAGATACCGCCGTATACGACGCCCTGGTGCGCATGGCCCAAGATTTCTCCATGCGATCGCCCCTAATTAATGGCCACGGTAACTTCGGCTCGGTGGATAATGATCCTCCAGCGGCGATGCGATACACCGAATGTCGCCTACAAGCCTTAACCAGCGATTCCCTCCTCCAGGACATTGAGTCCGACACCGTCGATTTCAGCGATACCTTCGATGGCTCCCAGCAGGAGCCGATTGTGCTGCCTTCTCGGATTCCACAGCTCTTGCTGAATGGTTCCTCCGGCATTGCGGTGGGTATGGCCACCAACATTCCGCCCCATAATTTAGGGGAATTGCTGGATGGCGTGGTGGCGCTGATTGATAACCCCGAGATCACCACCGTCGAGCTGATGGCGCTGATCCCCGGACCTGATTTTCCCACCGGGGCACAAATATTGGGCACCAGTGGCATTCGGGATGCTTACATGACCGGTCGCGGCTCCATCACCATGCGAGGGGTGGCGGAGATCGAAACCATTGAGCAGCGGGGTCGCCCTGATCGCGACGCCATCATCATCACAGAACTGCCCTACCAGACCAATAAGGCGGGGATGATCGAACGCATCGCCGATATGGTCAACGAACGCCGCTTGGAGGGCATTTCTGACATCCGTGACGAGAGCGATCGCGACGGCATGCGCATCGTTATCGAACTTAAGCGCGATGCCTATCCCCGTGTAGTCCTAAATAACCTTTATAAGCAGACCCCCCTCCAAAATAACTTTGGGGTCAACATGCTATCGCTGGTCAATGGCGAACCTCAACTTCTAGGTTTGAAGCCCTTATTAGAGGTTTTCCTAGAATTCCGGGTCGAAACCATTACCCGCCGCACCCAGTATGAACTGCGTAAAGCCCAAGAGCGGGACCACATTCTCCAGGGATACTTGATTGCCCTACAGAATATGGACGCCATTATTGCGCTGATTCGCCATGCTGCCGACACCCCCACGGCCAAGCAGGAGCTGATTGCCTCCTACGGGCTGACCGAACCCCAGACCGATGCCATTCTGCAAATGCAATTGCGTCGCTTGACCGCCCTGGAAACGGACAAAATTGAGCGGGAGCATGAAGATCTACAGGCCAAGATCATTGATCTAGAAGATATCTTGGCTAAGCGAGAGCGGGTGCTAGGCATTATCAAAACCGAACTTGCCCAAATCCGCGATCGCCACGTCAATCCTCGCCGGACTGTGATTGAGCGAGCCGATGGCGAACTCACCGACATCTCCCTGATTGCCAATGAGCAAGTGGTGATCTTGGTGACCGAATACGGCTACGTCAAGCGCATGCCGGTGGATACCTTTGAGGCCCAGAGCCGTGCCACCCGAGGCAAGGCCGGTGCCCGCATTAAAGAAGACGATGGCATCCAGCATTTCATCACCTGTTGCTGCCACGATCATGTGCTGTTCTTTAGCGATCGCGGTGTCTCCTATTCCCTAAGGGCTTACCAGGTCCCGGAAGGATCTCGCGCCGCCCAGGGCACGCCGATTGTGCAGATGTTGCCCATCCCCAAGGAAGAAAAAATCACCTCGGTACTGGCTGTTCAAGAATTTACCGATGACGAGTATCTGGTGATGTTGACCCAGGGGGGCTACATCAAAAAGACGGCCCTGTCTGCCTTTAGCAATATCCGGGCGAATGGCCTGATTGCCATTTCCCTCGAAGACGGTGATGAGCTGAGATGGGTTCGCCTAGGGCGCACCTCCGACACCATCTTGATTGGCTCCCATAAGGGCATGGCCATTCACTTTAAAGCCGATAATGAGCAGTTGCGCCCCTTAGGGCGTCCCACCCGAGGAGTTCGTGCCATGAACCTACGGGATGGAGACAAATTAATCAGCATGGATATCCTGGCGGCCCAGGTGATGGAAGCCTTGGCTGAGGACCTTGAGGATGCTGACGCCACCGAAGAGGAGAGTGATGAGGCCGCAGCCCGCAGTCAGGGGCCATGGGTCTTGGTGATTACGGCTGGGGGGTTAGGCAAACGGGTGCCCGTCTCCATGTTCCGCCTCCAAAACCGGGCCGGTATGGGACTCCAAGCCCTCAAGTTCCGCCTTGAGAATGACAGCTTAGTCTCCCTGCTCATCGTCAATGAAGACGAAGAGCTGATGCTAGTGACCAATCGCGGCATTATTATCCGCCAGCACATTAATAAGATCTCGATTCAATCTCGGGCCGCCCAGGGGGTTTGCGTGCAGCGGATTGATGACGAGGATGCGATCGCGGCGATCGCCGCCGTGCCCGTCATCCCTGAGGATGAAGAGACCGCCACGGATGACGATGAGAACGCGACCTCAGAGGCTTCGGAGGCTTCGGAGGCCACCGATGTGCTGCCCACCGAAGCCGTAACCGTTGCTCCCGAAGCAGATGCTGCCCCTGAAACCGAGACCTCAGAATCCGATTAGGGCAATTTGACCCAAACCCCTATCCATGCATGGGTCCAAAAAGGCTAAACTTGGACGTTGTGGTCGCTATCATAGGGGCTTAAACATGGGCATACGTCATATCAGGAAGGGGTTCGGATGGCTGTGCCTAGCACTGATCCTTGCACCTGTCGCATGGGTTGGCCAAAGTGGTTTCAAGGCCCAGATCCGTTCTCCAGAGGCCATCTTGGTGCTGGGGGGCTCTACCGAACGTGAGCACTATGCCGCGACCATGGCCCGTCAGTACCCCGACCTAGATGTGTGGGTGTCTTCTGGCAGCAACCCCGAGTACGCAGAGTGGCTGTTTCACAATGCTGATGTGAGCCGCGATCGGCTCCACCTGGACTACCAAGCCGTGGATACGGTGACCAACTTCACCACCCTCGTAGATGATCTCCATGCCGCTGGGATTCACAGTGTGTACCTGGTCACTTCCGACTACCACATGCGTCGCGCCACGGTCATTGGTCAGATTGTTTTAGGGAGTCGAGACATTGCCTTCAGGCCCATCACTGTGCCCTCTACCCAAGCCTACCCAGAAACCCTCTTGCGGAGTTTTCGGGATGGGGCGCGGGCCGTTTTTTGGGTGTTCACGGGCCGTACCGGCTCTACCTGGGGGCAGGCCATTAGCCGCGCTTTGCCCTGAGATCCCGTTGGCCCCTGGGCTGAAGGCACCGCCTATCCGCCTGATCTGGACGCAAAGACAAAGGGGTTAGCCGTCTTTGGCTTAACCGGACTGGTAACGCCGACCATTCGTTACCCTACGGAGGAGAGTTCGGTATGATTTTTGACAGATCCCGTTAGGATTGCCTTGCTCTGCAAAGGAGTCGTTAAAATTGAAGGCGTGATTTGCGAGCATGGATGCCGCGTAGCGTTTGGGTTCCTATATGACGTCAACTGCTCAATCTCCCTATACGCCTGAGCAAATTCAAATTTGGCTCCGGGGATTGCTAACCATTGCCTGGGCCGACGGTCATTTCGATGAAGAAGAAAAAGACCTGATTACTGCCATGACCGAGGCGGACTTAGCCCCTAATATCAACTTCTTTGATGCCCTAGAGCCCTTACCCCCTGAACAACTGGCTGCCAGTTTAGGTCAAGACCGCGCCCATGCCGAGAATTTCTTGCGTATGGCCGTCATGGTTGCCCTAGCGGATGGGGTTTATTCCACCGAGGAGGATGAAAAACTCCATGGCTTTTGTACAGCTCTGGGTTTAGAAGATCAGGTTTTACAGTCCGTTCGATCTACCCTGTATGACTTAAGTGGACCGGCAGAGGGCCTGACGCCTCCAGAGGATAAAGACTCTACCCTAGAGCCCCTGAAACCCGCTCGAGAATGGCTGGACCAACTGGAAGTCCACGATCCACGTTTGGCGCGGTTTATTTGTAAACTAGTGCCGTCTCAATGCCCCTTTGAGCGGGATGTCACGTTGTTCGGGCAAAAAATTGTGCATATCCCGCCCATGTGCAAACTCAACCCCCTGTATGAACAACTGGTGGGGCTACGGTTTAGGGCGTTGTCTTACCTGGCCGATGATGTGGGCGAAGATGTCACGCCTTATATATAGGGGATGGAGACGCTAACAACGGATGTTTTAGTGGTGGGCGGCGGTACCGGTGGTGTCGCCGCTGCTTTACAGGCCGCACGCCGAGGGGCTCAAACCATTTTGGTGAGTGAAGGTCATTGGTTGGGGGGGATGCTCACCGCAGCCGGGGTGTCGGCCCCCGACGGCAATGAATTGTCGGCTTTCCAAACTGGAATCTGGGGTGCTTTCTTACGGGCGTTACGGCAACGACAGCCGGGGGGACTCGATCATAGTTGGGTTAGCTTTTTTACCTATGAACCCCGCATTGGTGCGGCTATTTTTGCCGATTGGGTGAAGGCGCTCCCCAACCTCCAATGGATTGTCGGGCAGCGGCCTCAGGCGGTTATCCGTCAGGGCGATCGCGTGGTTGGGGTCGAATTCGAGCATTGTACGATTCACGCTCAAGTCACGTTGGATGGCACGGAATTAGGGGATCTATTGGCCCTGGGCGCAGTGCCCCATCGCTGGGGATGGGAAGAACGCGCCCAGTGGCAGGAACCCAGTGCCCCTGTTTCCTTAACCGACCCCGCCGATCCCCTCCATGCCATTGTTCAGCGCTACCCGGTGCAGGCTCCCACCTGGGTGGTGGTGATGGCTGACTATGGCGAAGGCCAGAGTGCACCGGCCATTCCAGCGCCAGCGAATGATGATGGGATCGATTTTGCTGGGGCTTGGACGGGTTACGGCGGCGAGACGTTTCTCAACTATGGCCGACTGCCCGGAGATCGCTTCATGATCAACTGGCCTCAGCAGGGCAATGACTATGGCCTGCATTTAAATGATTTAATCGGTGGTGTGACCGCCCAGCGGGAATGGGGCCGAGCCGCGATCGCCCATAGTCATCACTTTGCTCACCATATTCAAACCCAACTCGGTCGCCGCTATGGCTTAGCCACCGATACCTTTCCGCAAGTCGGCGATGCCCTAGGGGGCGGGGCCTTTGCCTTGCAACCCTACTATCGGGAAAGCCGCCGGTTGATGGGGGTTCTCACCGTTACCGAACGGGATATCTTGCCCGTACAGGGGGGGCAGGTTGCACCCTTACCCATCAATTCTGCTGGGGAAATGAGCGGGGTCGCGATCGGTAATTACCCCAACGATCATCACTATCCCGGCTTTGACTTTCCCCTCGCGTCTAAATCCTTACGATGGGGCGGACGCTGGACGGGCACGCCGTTCACCTTGCCCTATGAGGCGTTGATTCCCCAGTCCATTGATGGGGTGTTGGCCTGCGACAAAAATCTCTCGGTCTCCCACATTGCTAATGGTGCCACCCGCCTGCAGCCGACAATTTTAGGGGTGGGCCAAGCCGCAGGGATGGCCGCCGCCCTGTGCATTGAGCGCCGGTGCCGCCCCCGTGATTTGCCGGTTTCTGTCCTACAAGATGCCTTGCTGATGGATCCCACCGCTCCGGCGGCGATCGTCCCTTGTTTTGATTTAGTCCCTGGGAATCCCCAATGGCAGGTACAACAGCAGCACTATCAACAAAATCCTGGGCAATATCCCCACCATGGCCACTGCTATCCAACGATGCAGGTACCCAGCCAGCTCAACTGCCCCAAATTTACGGGGTGGCTAGTGCCCCATCCAGAGGGCGATCGCTGGCAGTTTACGCCGCAGGCGTCAGGGGCTCAGCCCTTCACTGTTGTCACCCTCAATCCCTTGGCTCATGGGCAATTAAAGGCCATAACTACAGCCCAATCCGTCACCCTTTGGGGATGGCCTAACCCCTCAGGCCATTGGCTCCGAACCATCCAAGTCATGCCGACTTCTGGATAGGTTCAGCGGTTTCACTGACGCGAATTGTCCTGACCTTCTCCTTCCCTCCCGTAACAGGGAATAGAAGCACAGAGAGGGGTCTCTAAGCTATGGTTCGTCTGCACTACTGGGCCTCAGCCCAAATGATCGTTACCGCTATCGGTTTGGCTGGAACGGTTTTCTTACCACTAACGTCTATAGATATGCTGGCTGAACGGCATAATACCGTCCAACAATCTCAGCATCGGGGTAGTGGTCGACTCACGCAATTGTTATCGGAAACTCCTGACAGCAGCCTTGCCAGAGCGCTTTCTGCTCAATCTCATCGCGGTAGCGGTCGATTGGTGGCCTCTGAAATCGAGCCTACATCAGTGATGGCTTGGCGAGGG
This sequence comes from uncultured Leptolyngbya sp., assembly GCA_964353225.1. Classification (GTDB taxonomy): domain Bacteria; phylum Cyanobacteriota; class Cyanobacteriia; order Phormidesmidales; family Phormidesmidaceae; genus PCC-6406. Next base: position 9,438 of record CAYGVA010000031.1, on the reverse strand, counting down.
AGTGGTCGGATTTCTGAAGAGGATACGACAGGGATTGTGTAGAGACATAGGGCCAATTGGGAGCCTCAGGGCTGACGAGTTCCGCAGTCTCCGCTAGGATACTGACAATATTGTGATTCAAGTCACTATCGCCCTTGGCGGGGTTAAGGGAACCCTATTGGCATTCAGCTCTGTTGTCATTGAGGACGCAACCGGTTTGCAACTCCCAGTGGCCTGTAAATTGATGTCATGGCCCATCCATCTCAAAGGCAGCTCAGCAGTGACGCCACTGTTACTATTTTTGCCTGTCATCAACGTTCCGAAAAATCGTCTTTAGGGTGGTTCAGTTATGTCCGATGCGCTCTCATCGATTAGTAATGACATGGATCTGGTCCGTCAGCTAGAGCCTAGCGCGATGGATCAGATCATGTTGTATCTGGCCTTTAGTGCCATGCGCACGGGCGGACATCGCCATGGCACCTTCTTGGACGCCGCCGCCAGTGCAGCCAAATGCGCCATTTATTTAACCTATCTAGAGCAGGGCAATAACCTGCGGATGACGGGGCACTTGCACCATATTGAGCCCAAGCGTGTTAAAGCCATTGTCGAAGAAGTTCGGCAAGCGCTCACGGAAGGGCGGCTCCTGAAAATGCTGGGCTCCCAAGAGCCCCGCTATCTGATTCAGTTTCCCTATGTCTGGTTAGATCGCTATCCTTGGCACCCGGAGCGATCGCGGGTCCCTGGTAATAACCTGACCCCAGAGGAAAAGCGCCATCTTGAGGCTAAGTTGCCATCTGATTTGCCAGCGGCGCAATTGATTACCTCGTTCCAATTTATGGAGCTGATCGAGTTTCTCCACAGCCGTTCCCAAGAAGAGTTTCCCCCTGAGCGCCACAATCCGCTCAGTGAGGCTTTAGCAGAGCATATCCGCCGCCGCCTAATCTATTCTGGAACGGTGAAGCGGGTTGATTCTCCTTGGGGCATGCCCTTCTACGCCTTACTCCGTCCGTCCTATTCGCCAGCGGATCAAGAGGAGCGGATGTTTCTAATGGCGGAGGATACGGCCCAATATTTTCGGTTGATGCGGGAGTGGGTCGAGCATCAAGACAACACCATTCGGATTTTAGAAGAACTGGATATTCCCGCTGAATCGGTGGATCAGGCGATCGCTGAATTAGACACAACCCTAAGGGCCTGGGCGGATAAATACCATCAGGTGGGTGGGGTCTCGATGGTTTTGCAAATGGTTTTGGGACAACAGGAACCGGCATCTTGAGGCCGGGTAATAGCGGGACAGTGCCGACGTTCCTTTTAAACATGGCATCCCATAGGCTTCTGTTTCTGGTGTAGGGTAAAGCAACACCGCTCCTACGGAAGTTGGTGCTAATCATTTTGCCGCCTTAACACAACTGTTTTGTCATGAAAGAGCTGCTATACCTTGAGGTTCCTACCCCGGAAATAGGTACAGTGCGTTCATGGCTGCAAACCGAATTTTGTTCCAGCCTAGGGCAGACTCAGCCCACCCCGGATGGCCTATTGATTTACTCGGGGACACAACCGCAAGGGACAACGTCATTGCCCCGTTGCCTGTCTGTGGTGGCTTGGTCGGCGCAACGGACGACCTACCTCAAAGTTTTTCGATGGGCTCCCACCGCGCTGCCAAACGAAAACCAACTGCTTGAGCAACTCCAGCAGGGTATTCACACCGCCTTCCCCCCTCAATATCCTCAGCTGCCCTCCTTTGATGCCAGCCAGGAGACGATTTTTGAAGCGCTGAAAACGGCCTTTCCCAAAACCGTTACCTACTTCCAGCGCATGCCCAATGGGCAAACAGACCTAGAGCGGGTGTATTGGTGGGAAAAACGGTGGTGTGACCATGTCCGCCATCCCCAAACCCCCAAGCAAATTATTTTTCGTGCCGGGGAGGCTACCCCGCCAAAGCCCGATCCGTTGCCTCCTGTTACCGATGGCATTGACCTAATCTACATTGGTGGGGCCTTAGGGGTCATCCATGCTGCGGTGATGGCGCAACTGGGCTATAAGGTCTTGCTAATCGAGCGTCTACCCTTTGGGCGGATGCACCGAGAATGGAATATTTCTCGGGCCGAGTTTCAAGGGCTGATTGATTTGGGGCTATTTAGCGAGGCCGAATTTGAGTCTCTGATTGCCCGTGAGTACAAAGATGGCTTTAACAAGTTTTTTGACGCGAATAATCCGGAGACCGCGATCGCTTCGGTGCTCCATACGCCGACCGTCCTGAATATTGCGATTGACTCTGAGGCCCTACTCAAGTGCTGCGGCGAAAAGTTGCGCCGGGCCGGAGGCATGATTTGGGATGAAACGGAATTTGAATGGGCGGAGGTCGGCGCAGATAATGTCACGGTGTACGGCCAACGGCGCAATACCCAGGAAGCCTTCGCGGCCCAAGGTCGCCTTTTAGTCGATGCGATGGGGACGGCCTCTCCCATTGCCTGGCAACTCAACCGAGGACGGGCCTTTGACAGCGTCTGCCCAACGGTAGGGGCCTGTATCTCCGGGGGCTTTGAGCCTGAAGTTTGGGATTCCACCTATGGAGATGTCCTATTTAGCCATGGCGACGTTTCGCGGGGACGCCAACTGATCTGGGAACTGTTTCCAGGCAAGGGCGATGAGCTGACGGTCTATCTATTTCACTATCACCAGGTCAACACTGAGAATCCTGGCTCCCTCCTCACGATGTATGAGGATTTTTTCCACATTCTGCCCGAGTACCGCCGGTGTAACCTCGACCAACTCACCTGGCGGAAACCGACCTTTGGCTATATCCCAGGGCATTTCAGCGTGAGTCGTGACGATCGCCAGGTGGCGTTTGATCGATTGGTGGCGATCGGAGATGCCGCATCGCTGCAATCCCCCTTAGTGTTTACCGGGTTTGGCTCCCTGATTCGCAATCTACCCCGCTTAGCTGAACTGCTCCATGTCGCCCTGACCCATGACCTCCTCAAGGCCCACCACCTTAACCAGGTCCGGTCATTCCAAAGCAATGTGGCGGTAACCTGGCTGTTTTCGAAAGGAATGATGGTGCCGACCGGGGCGACGATCGCCCCCGAGCGCATCAATTCCATGCTCAATACCTTCTTTGGCATCCTTGAAAAAGAATCCCCTGATGTGGCTGAGCGATTCATTAAGGATCGGGCGACATGGATGGAATTTAACCGCATGGCCCTGACTGCGGCCACGCAAAACCCGGCGATGCTGCTGTGGATTTTTGAGCTGGCTGGGTTTAAGGACTTAGCTCGCTGGGTGTTGACTTACCTGAACTACACGTTCCAGACCTTTTTAAGCTGGCTATTGAGCTGGTTAACCACATGGCTGCCTGACAATCGCGCTTGGTTAGAATCCTGGCGTCCCAGTCTCTTTTTGCGACTGTTAGCGCTGAACTACCACTTTACCTATGGCATGGGTCAACCCCCTGCATCGAGTCCCCTACATATTCAAACCCTAGACACTTTGACATCACCGGCACCGCCTGTCCCGGATCGCCCCAACCCAGCGAAAGTCACGACGGGGTAAGCGATCCCAAGCACAAGGCAGTGCCATGCCCGTGGCTATATCAGGCTGGCCCAGTTTAACTCCGTACCATCAAGTCGGTGGCCGCTGATGCCTTAAGAGGTCTTGGCATCCTGGGGCAACCGAGGAAAACTGGGTAAATCGACGGCGGACAGAGAGGTGAGCTTTTTCTTTTGAGGCCGCAAGGGATGCACGATAGGCGATGGTGAGGTGCCTGGGGTGATGGGCATCTTGAGCAGCGGTATCTCTGGGACAGTTGGCTGGGCGACATGGGGCTGCACATCAATCGTGGCTGCCCCCTGAGTGGGTTGCCACGTTGTCACCTCTGGCATGGCCGGAGTTGCGGGCTGATCCGCCGCTAACGGTATGGTTTCAGTGGCTGGTGGATTCGGTGCCAATGGCTCCGTTTCCTTGGCCGGGGTGGGGCCCCAAGGAAAGGGCTCTGTAAATGCTAACTGAGGGGCTGTTGGCGTTGCTTCGAAGGGTGTCGGTTCCTCTGGTGGTGATGCGGTTGATGGGGCAGGGATGATCGGTGCTTGTTCAACAACCCGCTCTAGGTCTTGCCAGAGTTTTGCGTCAACGGGGTTAGTGATGCTCTCCGGTGCAGATGCCGTTGCCGTTACCGAAGACTCTGGGGGATCCATTTGAGGGGTGGTGCGCAGCAGCGCTGCGAGCTGTGGGTCCGGTAGGGGGTCACCCTCGACAGAGGTCCAAGGCTGGATCCGGTCTGCCCGAGGCATCGCAACCGGATGATGGGGAGAGGCACCACTGTCTTGGGGCCGCAAGGGGGCGCTCAAAGGGGTTGTGCGGTTAGGAAGTGGCGATTGCTGGGGAGAGGACATATCCAGGCATTTTTCTAATGCCACCTTGAATTGCAAGGTGTAGCGCTGCTGGCGCTGTAGCCGCGATCGCAAGTCCCGGCAGGTTTCTTCTGATTTCTGTAGCGATTGGCTTTTGGCGGTGTGTTGTTGCTGCAACACGGTGCATTCTCGCTCCAGTTGAGCCACCCGCTCTTGGCCACTATCTAATTGCGCTTGCAGGGTTTCCGCCAAGATTCGCTGTCGTTTCAAGGCATCGTTAGAGCCCTCTAGCTCACTTAAGAGCTGGGCCATGGAGCGCTGCTGGGCCGCCATCGCCGGAGCATTGGCATTACTACTGCTGTGGTGGTGCTCAACCTCTGCTTGCAGGGCTTGTTGAGCGGTTTCTAAAGATTCTTCTAGCTGATTTACGCGACCCAAAAGCACTTCGTTGCAGCGGTTTAAGTCACGAATTAAATTCAGTAGTTCGCCTTCCCGTGATGGGTTGCTGTTGGCATCAACCGGAATGGCCCCTAAGGGCACACTGCCCGGAAAGTTGACCGTTTCCCACTGTGATGGAGCGATGTCTCCCTGGCGGGCTACCGATGCATCCCCTGGGATTACCCGTGGAGCCTCAGGGTTGCCAGGATGGCTGCGTTGGGAAGGGAGGTTCGCTTCACTCATGGTTACTGGGCAATCACATTCACTGGTTCAGCTCGGCTCGATATTCACTCAAGGGCAATGTTGAGAGTGGCAGTGGGTGAACTCGATAAATATATCCCTATGGTGTAACACAAAAACAGAAATCCCACATGTTTTTATGACGCCGTTATCTCAGATGGGGGGAATCAACCCCCTGGGCAAAATGGATCACTGCCCTTACCTTTAAAAAACAGGGGTTCAAGGTTTACTTAAACCCTTGTCTCTCTACCATTGGTGTGCAATCGATTATGGTTGGAGGACACTTAATTCAGGTGTTCTTCACGATGTTTCTGGCTGGTTAGTCAGTTGATTCAGGGATAGGCTTTACTACGGCTGTGGCTCAGGTTGATAGACCTCAGGGTAGCCGGTGAATCGTCAGAATAATCAAAAGGTTGCCATCACATTGATGGCAACCTTTTGACATATTAAGGGCGCTGTAAGGTTATGCGCCCACGGCTTCTTTTGCCGCATACAGGACTTCGGCGTCAATTTTGCCGATGCCGCGATCGCGCGCAAATTTCTCGGTATTGCGCTTGACCTTGCCGCGCACAAATCCGGGAATGCGGTTGAGTTCCTTCAATCCATCGTTAGTCCAACCCAGATCCGTTTCGGCTGACATGGTTTTGGTAATGGCATCTTTGGTGTCGTGACCGCCAAAGATTTCCAGGAGGTGATCTTCCATCCCTAAGGTGAAGGAGTTATAGACCAAATCCACCAATTGATTGGCCCCTTCGTAGCCCACAAAGGGGTGATAGCCCACCGGGAAGTTTTGGATGTGGATGGGGGCCGCAATCACGCCGCAAGGAATATTTAATCGTTTACCCACATGGCGCTCCATTTGAGTCCCAAAAATAGCGGCGGGTTCGAGCTGGGCAATTTTATCGGCGATCGCCCCATGGTCTTCGCTAATCAACACTTCATCGCAGTATTCGCTGACCTCTGTCCGGAACCAGTCGGCGTCGTACTTGCAATAGGTGCCCGCCAGCAACACATGAATCCCCATTTCTCGGGTCAAGACCTTGGTGAGGGCCGCAGCGTGGGTGTTATCGCCGAAAACCACCGCTTTTTTACCGGTCAGGTTTTGGCAGTCGATGGAGCGGGAGAACCAAGCCGCATTGGAAATAAACCGCGTTTGCTTGTCAATAAACGGTTCATAGTTTACGTCTGCGCCCTGGGCGCGCAGGGTGGCCTGGATAGCCCGAATGCACCGTGCCGTTTCCACAATCCCCATGGGGTTGATTTCCACCGTGGGCATGTCAAATTCGGCTTGCAGGTATTGGGTCGTCATTGGCCCAATTTCTCGATAGGGGGCCAGATTAAACCAAGCCTGAGGGAGCTTTTTGAGGTCATGGACTGAGGCTCCATCGGGCACCACTAGGTTCACCTCAATACCGAGGTCGCCCATGAGCCGCACCAGTTCTGTGCGGTCATGGTTGTTATGGAACCCAAGGGTGGTAATCCCCAGGATATTGACGGAGGGCTTCTCTGTTTTGGTGGTGTTCAGATCACCCTGCTTTCTGGCTTTATCGATATAGAACTGCACCACTTGTTGCAGGGTGCGATCGGCGGCTTGCAGTTCATTGACGCGATAGTGATTGACATCTGCCAACATCACATCGCCCTTGGCGTCGAGCTGCGCCCGCTCCACAAAGTTTTCCAGATCCTCTTGCAAAATGCTGGAGGTACAGGTGGGGGTCAGCACAATTAGATCCGGCGATTCTTCTTGATCCTTGCGGACAATATTGTCCACCACCTTCTCTTGGGACCCACGGGCGAGGACATTGCGATCGACAACGCTAGTCGTAACGGGGGTAAAGTCCCGCTCTCGCTCTAGCATGGAGCGCATCACATTAAAATAATCGTCCCCCAAGGGTGCATGCATAATCGCATGGACATTCTTGAAAGAACTGGCAATTCTGAGGGTGCCAATGTGAGCCGGACCGGCGTACATCCAGTAGGCCAGTTTCATACCAATGAGTCTCCTGAGTTGAGGTTAGAGTAGGCGCTTTTTGCCGAAAACCGCTACTGTCCCCAAACAGAGTTACAGCCTCTAGGAGACTGCCCTCTCACGTAAAGCGAGACTCAATTCCATAACCATACGTGGATTTTCGTTGATTGGTACAGCGGACATCCCCATGCCATGACATCAGCAGGGCAATCAAAACGGCCCAAATGCTTTGCCAGCAAAAGATGTGGCGATTCTGTAGCATCCCTTAAGACTGAGAAATGCAATGGTTTTTAACAAAAGGTCTGGACTCGGGCATGGGGCGAGGGCAGCCCCAATTGTCATGGCCCAGATGCCGCTGTCCTGCGGGGACGGCATCAGCGGTAGGGAATGGCAAACCAGACCTCTGGGTTTGGCCAGTCGTTCCAATGGGGATGGTTGCCGTTACAACGCTACGGGTAGCGCCACTAGCGTATTGATTACGCTAATTAACCGGGCTAACCCCAAAAAATAAACTAGACATTTCCGTGGGTTTGAGTACAATACAGCGGCATAGTTATGTTGCGGTGCATTCTGCGAGACCTACCGCGCTATTTCTCCCCATTCAGGATCGGTACTATGACCGCTGCTGTTACCCCTACTCAAAATCGATACGAGCGTCTACCGGACGATGTGCGATCGCTCCTCAACAGCCGACTTCAGATGATTAGTACCGGCGATCATCCGCTGCCCCCCCCAGCCGTTGATAGCCCCCCCAAGGCAAAGCCCGCCACCGTTTCCCTGCGGAATGTCAGCAAAACCTATGACAACGGCAGCCGCGCCCTTGTGAATGTCAACCTCAATATTGGCAAGGGCGATTTTTTGTTTGTCACCGGCCCTTCTGGGTCGGGTAAGTCAACCTTGCTGAAGCTGCTCTACGGTCAGGAGCGCCCCTGTTCTGGGGAGGTGGTGATTGGAGACCAGTCCTTAACGCGGCTGCGGGGTAACCGTCTGGCCATGGTCCGTCGCCGCATTGGGATTGTTTTTCAGGATTACAAACTGATCCCCCGGCGCACCGTCGCCGAAAATGTGGCCTTTGTGTTGTGGGCGCAAGGGTATACCCGCAAAGAAATCCATCGGCGGCTCTGGCCCACCTTAAAGATGGTCGGTTTGCAGGATAAGGCAAAGTGTTTTCCCGATCAGCTCTCTGGCGGGGAGCAGCAGCGGGTGAGTATTGCCCGAGCGGTGGTGGGCACTCCGCCCCTTTTGCTGGCCGACGAACCCACCGGCAACCTGGACGCCGACAATTCTTTGCAAGTGGTGAAGATCCTGAAAAAACTGAATTCCATTGGCATTACCGTCATTGTCACCACCCATGACGAGCACCTGGTTCGGTTGTCGAACCATCCGGTGGTGCAGTTACGCAATGGCTATCTGCGTCACCTGCGTCGATAGATCGCCAGTGGTTGAGGCATTAGATTCGTCTTGGCCCAAAGCCCTCGGAAATTTCCGGGGGCTTTGGGTCAGGTGAAAAGCCGTAATTGCAGGCGTTACAGTGCTTTCAGGTCGGGGGCTTGGGCTTGGGAATATTCTTGAATTGCCGCTTCATCGTCGTGACCGAGGGTGATTTGTTGATAGGCCGTTCCTAGATTGCCTTGAAAGAGCCCCTGGAACAGATAATCTTCATACTCACCGGGAATAGAGGTGTAGGCGACGGCATCGGCTTCTGAGGTGCCGACGGTTTTCCAGGCTAGGGCCAATCCTTCTAAGTTATCCAGGTAGCCTTTGAAGGTGGCCAGATCGGCACGATCGCTCACCGGACCATGACCGGGCAAGATAGTTGCCGTCGGATAGTCTTCGGCCAATTGAGCGAGGGTGGCTTGCCAAGTGCGAATATTGCCGTCGGCCATGTAGGGATGTCGCTGGGTAAATAACAAATCACCCGCAATCAATACATCCACGTCGGGGATGTAGGCAATTAAGTCGGTGCCCCCTGAGTGGCCATCAAACTCAATGAGTTGAACCGCGCGATCGCCCAGCCACAATGTCCCGGTGCCGTTAATAATCACATCAGGGGGGCTGGGGTTCGGATCAAAGTCTAGGTTGCGGGTCAGCATAAACTCTCGAATCGGTCCCCGTCCTAAAATGGGGTAATCCAGGGCTTCGGCAGCGGCATTGCCGCCGGAATGGTCAAAGTGGTAGTGGCTGTTGAGCACGTAGCGAATCGGTTGGTCGGTGAGGGTGGCGACGGTCTCAAACAAGAGGTTGGCCAAGGCTTCTGTCTGGAATGGATCCACCACCAGCACCCCATCAGAACCAATCACAATGCCACCATTGCAAATCGCCGCCATGGGGCTCGTGGGCGGAAAGTCGGTGCTCGCCACCAAGCCGTAAACCCCATCGGCGAGTTCTTCGAGGGTGAGGCCAGCGGCTTCTAGGGTGAGTTCAGCCGGTGGCTGGGCTGGGGCTGGGGTCTGGGCTGGGGCG
>CAYGVA010000030.1:0-30082 GCA_964353225.1 uncultured Leptolyngbya sp. | reverse complement strand
GGTTGGGAGTGGTGTTGTTTACAGAAAAAAACCTCGTGAGTTGACGCTCACAAAGGTTTGAACTGTTTTTTGGTTTGCTAGGAGAGTAACACAGATGCTCGTAGAGTTGTTTGCGCGAGCAACTCAGGGAAGGTACAAAATATTACACCTGACCTGGTTTGCATTTTTCTTGTCGTTTGTCGTTTGGTTTAACTTCCCGCCCTTTGCGACCACCATTGGTCAAGATTTCGGCTTGGAGCCCGCTCAGTTGGGGACTATTGGGCTTTGTAACGTTGCCCTGACGGTACCCGCCCGAATCATTATTGGAATGTTGTTAGACAAATATGGGCCTCGTTTAACTTATTCTGCCCTGCTCGTTTATGCAGCCATCCCCTGTCTGATTTTTGCAACCGCTCAAAGCTTTAACCAGCTTGTGTTTGCACGTTTGCTGATGGGCATTGTCGGGGCGGGCTTTGTGATCGGTATCCGGATGACTGCAGAGTGGTTTCCCCCAAAAGAGGTGGGCACCGCAGAGGGGATTTATGGCGGCTGGGGTAACTTTGGCTCCGCTTTCTCCGCTTTCACCATGGTGCTGTTTGGCTTGGCATTAGCCTTCCTGCCGGGTGTTTTCCAGTTCCCTGAGAATGAAGCGTTTCGAGTCTTGCTTTTCCCGCCTTTCCAAACCGATATTCTAAACTGGCGTGCGGCGATCGCTGGCAGTGGCATTATTGCCGCTCTTTACGGCGTTTTCTACTATTTCAACGTCACCGATACCCCTCCTGGCAAGGTCTACCAGCGCCCTAAGAGTGCTCGGGGCATGGAAGTCACTTCTGTTCGAGACTTCTGGTTCTTAATGGTGATGAACATGCCGCTCACCATTATTTTGATGGTGCTGGCATGGCGCTTACAGAAGGTTAATTTCCTAACTCAAGGTGGCGTTTACCTGGCTTGGGTCCTCCTGTTGGGCCTTTATGGATTCCAGGCTTACAACTGCTGGGCGGTTAACAAAGATCTGCTATCGGGTGCTAAAACCTATTCCCCTGAAGAGCGCTATCGCTTTAAGCAGGTTGCGATGCTAGAGCTGACTTACATCGTGAACTTTGGCTCAGAGCTCGCCGTTGTGACTATGCTGCCAGCCTTCTTCGAAGGCACCTTTGGCTTAGACAAAGCCACGGCGGGTACGATTGCCGCCAGCTACGCCTTTATGAACCTGATGTCTCGCCCCGGTGGGGGTCTCATTTCTGACAAAATGGGGAGCCGTAAATGGACCATGGTCGTTCTGACGGCAGGGATGGGCATCGGTTACTTGATGATGGGCTCTGTTAGCGGCGCTTGGCCTTTACCGCTAGCGGTGCTATTGACCATGGCTTGTTCCTTCTTTGTTCAGTCTTCTGAGGGCGCGACCTTTGCCATGGTGCCTTTGGTCAAGCGTCGGATTACGGGACAAATTGCGGGTAACGTCGGTGCTTACGGTAACGTCGGCGCGGTGGCGTATCTGACCACTCGCCTGTTGTTTGTCGATGCCTCTTCGGCAGCAAACGCTGGTGAACCTGTAATGGCCGCCGTCAATTCTCAGTTCTTCCAAGTTTTGGGAGTTGCGGGGTTAATTGTGGCCTTCTTGTGCGCCTTCTTCCTGGATGAGCCCCAAGGCTCCTTTGCTGAGTTCCATGAAGGTGAAGACCCTGCGGTAGCGGCTTCTATGTCTGCGTCTGTCGAAGGATAAGTTTGCCGAAAGGATAAGTTTGCCGATTTGATCGGCTCATCTCCTTGAACTGGGGAATGTACCCGTGGGTACGTTCCCCAGTTCTGTCAACCCCTAAATTGGGACTGTCCCGTTACGGCAGGAGTTGGTCTATGACAATGTCTAGCAAAACCCTTTGCCCCTACTGTGGTGTAGGCTGCGGTCTAGAAGTATTACCCGCTTCTAAACGCAAAGCTCAAGAGGGTGATGAAGAATGGACGGTGCGGGGCGATCGCGCCCATCCCTCTAGCCAGGGCATGGTCTGTGTCAAAGGGGCCACGATTGCTGAATCCCTCGACAAAAATCGGCTCTTATATCCGATGATGCGGGATAGCCTCGACCAGCCCTTTCAGCGAGTTACCTGGGACCAAGCCCTGGATCGAATCACCCAAAAAATTCAAGCCACCCTCATTACCCAAGGGCCAGAAGCCATCTGTATGTATGGCTCCGGCCAACTGCAAACAGAAGACTACTACACAGCCCAAAAACTCCTTAAGGGTTGCCTAGGCACCAACAACTTTGATGCCAACTCACGGCTGTGCATGTCGTCTGCGGTGGCCGCCTATATCCAAAGCTTCGGTTCCGATGGCCCCCCCTGTTGCTATGCCGATTTAGAAATCACGGATTGTGCCTTTTTGATCGGCACCAATACCGCCGACTGCCATCCCATCGTCTATAACCGCTTCCGTAAATATCACCGCAAGAAAAAGGGCAAGGTCAAGCTCATTGTGGTGGATCCCCGCCGCACCAAAACCGCCCAAGATGCCGATCTCCACCTCGCGATTCGTCCGGGTACCGATATCACCCTTCTCAATGGCATTGCCCATATCCTGCTGAGTAAACGGTGGATCGACGCGGCATTTATCGAGGAATGTACCGGTGGGTTTACCGACTATGCTCAAATTTTGGCCGATTACCCCCCTGAGCAAGTGGCTAAAGTCTGTGGGATTACCGTCGCCGATCTAGAAGAGGCTGCCCGCTGCTGGGGACTATCGAAACGGGTTTTGTCCCTCTGGTCCATGGGCATTAATCAGTCCTCTGAGGGCACCGCCAAAGCCCGCACCCTGATCAACTTGCACCTCATGACCGGTCAAATCGGCAAGCCCGGAGCGGGTCCCTTCTCCCTCACCGGCCAACCCAACGCCATGGGGGGACGCGAGGCCGGCGGTCTCTCCCATATCTTGCCGGGGTACCGCTTAGTCAAAAACCCTGACCACCGCCGCACAGTAGAAGCGGCCTGGGGTTTGCCGACAGGCAGCATCGCCCCCATGCCCGGTTTAGCCGCTTGGGACATGATGATCGGTCTAGAGCAGGGGCAGGTGGGCGTGTTGTGGATTGCCGCCACCAACCCAGCCGTCAGCATGCCCGACATCGAACGGACTAAAGCTGCCCTCAGGGCGTCTCCTTTTACGGTCTACCAAGACGCTTACTATCCGACCGAGACCGCCGCCTATGCCCATGTCCTTCTCCCCGCTGCCCAGTGGGGGGAGAAGACCGGGGTCATGACCAATTCCGAGCGCACGGTCACCCTTTGTCCAGCCTTTCGCCCTCCCCCCGGCGAAACCCGAGCCGACTGGGAAATTTTCGCGGCTGTAGGTCGCCAACTGGGGTTTGACCAACAGTTCCCCTGGCAAAATTCGGCAGAGGTCTACGATGAGTTTGTGCAGCTCACCCAGGGGCAGCTCTGTGACATGACTGGCCTGAGTCATACTCGTTTAGTCGAGGGACCGATTCAATGGCCCTTTCCCCAGCAAGAAATCGAAGCAACCGCCGCTAACAAATACGATAAGCGCCTTTACACTGACTTCATCTTTGCCACCGCCAATGGCCGAGCTAACTTCGCCGCCTTCCATGAAAAAGGTCTGGCCGAACCCCCTGACCCCGACTATCCCTTTGTATTAACAACGGGTCGGCTATATGGCCACTGGCATACCCAAACCCGGACAGGTCGCATTGAAAAAATTCGGAATCTCCATCCCGAACCCTTATTAGAGTTACATCCCATTGATGCTCAACATTTAGAGGTGCAGTCAGGCAACTGGGTTGAGGTGCGATCGCGGCGTGGCTTCGTCCGCCTACGGATACAAGTCACCCAGTACATCCGCAAAGGCGTGCTCTTTATCCCCATGCATTGGGGGGCGCTATGGGCAGACCAAGCGGAATGTAATGCCTTAACCCACTCAGAAGTGTGTCCTATTTCACTGCAACCTGAACTTAAAGCCTGCGCCGTTCAGGTGATTCCGATCAAAAGCCACTTGTCCCATCCAGCTCAGCCTAACCGGCAAGCACTGGCGACACCAATCGGATCGACCTAGGTCGGTGAGGTCTCAGCAGAACCCGTTTGGCAGGTGAATGGATTGGGCCGTCGGCAACAGGCGCAAAGCCTGCCTTCGCAGAGAGCACAGAAACAAGACCCTAATACCGGCCAAATTATTCACTAGTAACGGCTGCGGGGGCAAGCTTAGTAAAGCAATTTGTGGAAGCGGTCGGCATTTCTCTGGTTTAGGGGTACCTTAATAGTCACAGGACAGCAATTTGATGCCGCAGAACTATACCTGCCTGCCCTACTTTAAAGCTATAAAGTAGTCTGCACTTTTCCTGAAAGGGCTTTAGTGAGGCAAACCTGTCGGTAAGTCGTGAGGCACTATGAGCATGGTTTTAGTGGTTGAGGACAGCATCCCCCAGCGGGAAATGATTACCGAACTCTTGAAGGGCAGTGGTCTCACCGTTACTGCTGCAACTGATGGCGTAGAAGCTTTAGAGCATATTCAAGCTGGTCCTCTGCCTGATTTAGTGGTTCTTGATATTGTCATGCCTCGCATGAATGGATACGAATTCTGTCGGCGGTTGAAGACAGATCCCGTCACCCAAAATGTTCCGATCGTCATGTGCTCTTCGAAAGGAGAGGAATTCGATCGGTATTGGGGCATGAAGCAAGGGGCTGATGCCTACATTGCAAAACCCTTCCAGCCAACGGAATTGGTTGGCACTGTCAAACAACTCCTCAGGGGCTAGCACACTAAGGAATTCACCTATGGTAGGAAACCCGGACTTTCTGACAGGCAAAGGGCAAGATCAAGGCCCTGAATTGCAAGAATTGGAAACACCAGAAGGTGAGCTGTACTTGCGATTTTATGTCACGACGGGAGAGGAGTTTGCCTTGCCCGCCACCGGAATTCGGCGAATTATTGAACAACCCCCCGATCGAATTACCGCTGTTCCCAATGTTTCCCCATTACTGCTCGGCACACTGAATGAACAAGGACGTGTGATCTGGGTTGCTGATTTAGGGCAATTTTTGGGATATTCCACTCCACTCAATACGGATCGAGCTGAAATTCCAGTCATAGCGGTTGAAGATCAAGGAACTATGTTAGGCTTAGCCGTCAACCATATTGTTGGCACAGACTGGATGGATGTGGAAGACTTACAGCTTTCTCAAAGCACCCCTGACACAGCAGCGCCCTTTTTGAAAGGGGAATGGGTTACGGACCAAAATTCTGATCGTTTGCTTCGTCTACTTGATCACGTTGCTGTCCTACGTTCAGCTCGTTGGGCTGCCTAAATAAACCATACTTCTAGACCGCTTAAGCAGCAGGGAGATAGTAAATGGCGTCAAGTACTGATTACTCTCAGGCTTACCAAACTGCCGAGAGGGCTTATATGCAAGGTAGCTATGAAGAAGCTGCTGTTGCTATTGATCAGCTCGCCGCCGAGTACCCAAGTGATCCGAGCGTCTTGTTACTTCGCGGGCATATTTATTGTTATGGATTGCAAAATTACGATATTGCTCAAGACCAGTACCAGGCTGTACTAGGGATCACTTCTGACCCAGAATTTGTGGATTTTGCTAATAATGGCTTGGCCTATGCCAGCCAGTTTATTGGTAATGGTGCAGAGGCGGCTGAACAAACTGTGCCAGAAGACTTGGGCTGGGACGAAAACATTCCCGCCGCCGAAAATGATTTGGACTTCCCTGGCTTAGATGAACTAGGCAGTGATGTTTTGCTGGATGAAAGTGGCAGTACAGACTTTCCCGAGGTAGATCCATTTGGCGCAGACCTATCTGCCACTTCTAGCAGCACTCAACTAGATGAGGGCAATTCCTTTGCCGATGATCCCTTCGCCTCTGGAAATGTGGCTAATGACGGTGGCAGTTGGGATGCTAATGCCAATAGTGATCCTTTTTCAGCAGGAGCAGAGGGCGGAGGCTCAGCCGATCCTTTTGAAGGGTTCGACAGTTTGCCGACTGTTGATGGCAGCTTTAATGCGGCTGAAGATGATCTTCTAATGCCGTCTATGGACGAGCTAGCCAATGATTACACTGGGGATGAAGCCACACTGGGATCTTCTGGCACCTTTCCGGTGGATGATCAAACGCTCTTTATGGCTGAGCCTGCCGATTTTAATTCATCTGGCACGGATAGTTCACCCCCTTCAGACGAGACTTTCTCCGTATTAGATGATGATGATGCAACGGTCTTTTCCCCTGCTCCCCAAGAATTTGGAAATGAAGTATTTCCTGAGGATTCTATTGACGATGGTTACAGAAGTCATAACGGTGGTTTTGCTGACAGTTCCGAGAGGACTTCGGAAGGGCAAAGCAATGTTGACTTCTTAGATGAATTTGATGAATTCGATGATTTAGGCAGTTTGCCTGATTTTGAATTGACAGACAGCTCTGCTGGTTTTACAAGCCCATCTGTCGGTGGGTCTGGCATCAGCTCAACGGATGATTCAACTAGTAGTAATAGCGCCGCTGGGAATTCGGGTTTTTCGCTCAACGATCCTAGCGAAGCTGCCTTGGGAGATGAGGAAATCTTTAGCATCTCTGGAGCGGCTGAATCGCTACCTGCCTTTGCCCAAATGGATGAGGACACCTCAGATAAAGTCAGCGTAGAGCAGGGAGGACTGGCATTTTTAGAAAATGCCTCGATAGATTTCAAGCAACTTATGGTGGCAGGGGCAGCTGGCATCGCCTCAGCTATCACAGTTACTTTAGTTAGTTTTGTTGCAGATACCCAAACAGACCGTGAGCTGCCTCGCGGTCTCCATGGCGTAATGGCCTTGGCGACCCTTGTGACGGGTGCAAGTGCTG
Organism: uncultured Leptolyngbya sp.; assembly: GCA_964353225.1. Taxonomy (GTDB): domain Bacteria; phylum Cyanobacteriota; class Cyanobacteriia; order Phormidesmidales; family Phormidesmidaceae; genus PCC-6406. Next base: position 23,264 of record CAYGVA010000030.1, on the reverse strand, counting down.
GGGTTGGGGCGGGGTACCTGGCGACGCGACGTATCAAACAATCGGTCGGCGATCTGCAAGAGCAGTTCAATGTGGTTTCAAAGGGCAACTTAAATGCCCGAGCAACCGTTTATGCCGAGGATGAATTTGGTCATTTGTCATCTGGCTTCAATCAAATGGCGCGAGTCATTCTGACCACCACGAGCGAAGCCCAACGCAAGGCTCAAGAGCAGGAGCAAGCCAAGGAAGATCTGCAGCGCCAGGTGATTCGTCTGCTGGATGATGTGGAAGGTGCTGCGCGAGGGGATCTCACCGTTCAGGCAGAGGTTACTGCTGACGTCTTAGGTGCGGTTGCAGATTCCTTTAACTTGACGATTCAAAACCTGCGGGAAATTGTCCAACAGGTGAGTGTGGCCGCTCGACAGGTGAGTAAAGCCTCTACGGAAAATGAGACGTTTGCCCGCAGCCTTTCAGGGGATGCGCTCCGCCAAGCGGAGGAGTTGGCAGTAACCTTGAACTCTGTTCAGGTTATGACTGATTCCATTCAGCGGGTGGCAGAAAGTGCCCGTGAAGCGGAAGAGGTTGCGCGTTCTGCATCCGCGACGGCATTACGCGGTGGGGAAGCGGTTGAGCGTACCGTTGCCGGTATTCTGGAAATTCGCGAGACGGTTGCTGAAACGACTCGTAAGGTTAAGCGCTTAGCTGAATCTTCCCAAGAGATTTCTAAAATTGTGGCTTTGATTTCGCAGATTGCTTCACGAACCAATTTGTTGGCTTTAAATGCCAGTATTGAGGCAGCACGAGCGGGAGAAGCCGGTCGAGGGTTTGCAATTGTTGCTGATGAGGTTCGTCAGTTGGCAGACCGAGCGGCTAAGGCATCGAAAGAAATTGAACAGATCGTCCTTCAAATTCAGAGTGAAACGAGCGGGGTCATGACTGCGATGGAGGAAGGCACTCAACAGGTGATTGAGGGGACGAAGTTGGCTGAGCAGGCGAAGCGTTCGCTCGAAGATATTATTCAGGTATCTAACCGGATTGATGTGCTGGTGCGATCGATTACTGCCGATACGATTGAACAAACAGAAACGTCTCGTACGGTGGCCCAAGTCATGCAGTCCGTCGAGCTGACGGCTCAGGAAACCTCCCAAGAGTCTCAAAGGGTGTCTGCTTCTCTACAAAACTTGGTGGGTGTTGCTCGAGATCTACTGACCTCTGTCGAGAGGTTTAAGGTAGATGGGACGAAAGGCTGATGGGTCTGAGTTCTGGGGCAATATTCTGAACTATCTCTCGAAGGTTGTAGCTGGAATGAACAAGGATACTAGTCTCAAAACACTAGTTAGGGAGTTGGACTACAGTAGACCTACTTCTCATCAGGAATATCGCCAGCGCTCCTAATCGTGAACTATGCGGTTACAGCGGGCCAGTGCATTCAACAAAGACCATGAAGGGGAACGGTGTCCGCTATGATGCCTGAACAACAGCAACGAATCCTCGGATACTTCATTGAAGAAGCAAAGGATCATCTCAATACTATTGAGCAGGGCTTGCTTAGTCTTCAGAAAACCATTGAAGACACAGAGATTATCAATGAAGTTTTTCGAGCGGCTCACTCCATCAAAGGAGGAGCAGCCATGTTGGGCATTGAGAGTGTTCAGCACACTTCCCACCGTCTTGAAGATTATTTCAAAGTCCTCAAAGAATCTCCTATACAGACAGATCGCACCCTGGAATCGATGTTTCTTCAGGTGTTTGATGGTCTTCAGTCCCTGGTTGAAGAATTGCAGGGTCCTTTCGGGCTGACTGAAGATAAGGCTCAAGAAGTGATGGGGGATATTGAACCCGTCTTTGAGCAATTAGAAAAACATCTCGATTCTTTGGTGGCCCAAGCAGAAAAGAGCGGAGTGGTCGCCTCTACTGCCCCAGTCGCTACCCCAGCTAAGCCTTCTACTGCTCCAGCAGCACACACTGAGGAAAGTGCCCTCAGGTTAGTGTTTCGCAGCGATGTTCCAGGGCATCTGCGAGATATGTTACGCCTCTTTAAACAACCTGATAATGCAGAGAGTCGTACCGCCTTACAGCATAGTTGTGATGCACTGTTGAGAATTGGTGAGCAATTTGATCTCACTCATTGGTGTGCACTGCTTCGTCTGGCGGGTCAAGCTGTGGGCAACCAGGAGCAAACCTATCGAGCGCTGGCACCCGTTGTCATCAAGGATGTTAAGCAAGCTCAGGAGTGGGTGTTAGGAGGGAGAGCTACTGAGATCACGCCTTCTAATGCAATGCAGGCTCTACTGCCACCCCCTGCAATAGAGCCTGCGTTTGACGCAACTGAAGGGGAGCTGGATGCGCTTCTCAATGACGCTTTGTCAGAGCCCGATAGTCCTGATTTGGCGGATCTGTTTACCGAAAGCCATGCGACTGCTGCTTCGGATGATGATTTAGATGAATTGTTTGATGTCAATGCTTTGACGGCAGATACAGCTGATGCAGCCGCTACGGATGAATTGGGTGATTTGTTTGCAGAGGATGCCCTCGCTGTAGAACAGTCTGAACCAGCCACGAGGGGAGATTTATTTGACGAGGATAGCCTTACTGAAGGTAGTGCCAACCCGCTTCTTAATGTGGAGAGTGATTTAGGCGATCTTTTTCAATCTGATTCCCCTCAATCGACAGCAGCGCTGGATCTGGAGGAGAATGACGACTGGTTAATGGGAGGGGGCGAGTCTGCCCCAACGTCTGAAGTCGGTCGTTTGACGGATGCTGTTTCCGCAGTTGATGCTTTTGCCAATATTAGTGATGAGAGCAGTACAGATGATGGTCTATTGACTCCGCCTCAAGGGCCAGAAGTGGGTGCGGCAGAGTTGAATAGTTTGGCAGATTTGTTTGAAGGTGAGATGGCTGATGCCCCTTGGCAGGAGGAGTCAAATACAGATCGGGAGAGCAGCACTGATGAGAGCTCGCTCGATATTGATATCTCGAATGAGTTTTCAGACTTACTTCTATCTGAATCTGATAACAATGAGGTCGTCAATAGTGGCGGCAATAGCTCTCAAGAAGAGTTGACTAATTTATTTGGTGATATTGCTTTTGATGATGAGGAGCCTTTGGGTGATGAGATTGCGACAGATCTGAATGTGAGTGTCGATGGTGGTACATCAGCGCCAGAAGATCTGGACAATCTGTTTGACGATGTCGATCTGGATGAAGGTCAGGGACAAGAGGCGGAAATCACGGCAGACCTTAACTTAGACGTTGATAGTTCTGAGTCGGCTACAGCAGATCTGGGTGATTTGTTTGGTGATGCTGCTCTTGATGAAGATCTGGAAGCAGATGGAACCCTCTCCGCAGACTTAGATCTAGAAATTAATGAGTCGGCATCGGCTCCAGACGACTTAGACCAATTATTTGATGGTGTTGCCCATCATGAAGCCGCAGACACCCAACTTGAACCCATCACTGCTGATACCAGTTTGGGCATGGCCGCACCTGAAACAGCTCTAGAAGTATTTGACGAGTTGTTTGATGACGCTAATTCCCATGAAAATGCTGGTGGTAAACCCACGCTAGAAACCGCTGATTTTGACGGACTATTCTCGCCCTCACCGGTTATAGAAACGATAGAACCAGAATCATTCGTTGACCTGGCTCTATCTGGTGATGAAGGTCTCAATGAAGAAAGCTTGGCTTCAGAGACTGATGATGATCTGGATGGCCTATTTGATCTGCCGCCAGCGGGGGAGGATGTCTTCACCATGCCCCACGATGATGTGTCAGAGCTTGCTTTGGGTGTGGTAGGTGAAGAGGAGCCTATTGCGGTTGATCCTCCTTTCGAGATCGATTTGAGCTTTGATAGCAACCCGGATAATGCCTTAGGTATTGAGGCTGACAACAATCTGGATGAGAAGACAATTTCGTCCGTAGGGTTGGATACCCCCGCACCAGAGGCAGACGATGCTGCGAATTTAGATATGGATTTGGACTTCTTAGGGGAGCCTACTGATCAGGGCTCTAGCACGCCAGTGCCCACAAGCTCCGAACCCGTAGAAGATGTTGACGATTTATTTGCGATCCCATCGGTATCCGAAGCGGTTGGTAGCGGTTTGGCCGATGCTTCTGTAGACCCTCTTGAGGGTGGAGAAGGTCTGGATGATCCGTGGAGCGAAATGGAGCTAGAGAGTCAGGTCGTTGCGCAAAGTCGCCCAGAAGCGATCGCAACATCTCTAGACGCCTTGGATGATCCATGGGGCAGTACTGATAACCATGGGTCTGAATCAGATGACCCCGCCTTGGACGCGTTGGATAGCTTGTGGGATGTTACCAGTGAGCATGCCACGACTGCGATTGATGAACCGGATGTGGAAGAAAACGCGGATAGCAATGACAACGCGGCAGATTCGACAGAAAGCTTAAGTCTTTTTGGTGACAGCGAAGCGGAAGCTGAATTATTCCAAGATGTCGATTTACCTGCTGATCTAGGTGACCCTAGCCTTGAGGTGTCTAGTGATCTTGATATGGACGTGCCAGATCTCAGTCTGGGTGACTCGCTGTTTGGGGAAACGGATGGGGAAAACAGCGATCTTGAAAACTTAAATGCCCTTGTAGAGACTGATCCAGTGTTTGAGGTAGAGGCTTTGGCGGCGGATGTGGTTTTCCCAGAAGCCTCAGATGACTTGGAGGACGATAATACGAGCTTAGGAGAACTAGACGCCCTTCTGGACGATGACTTGGATGATGATAATACGGGCTTAGGAGAGCTAGATGCCCTTCTGAGTGAGGATGCTAGCCTGACAGCAGCCTCAGCAGCCATTGCGGATTTAGAATCACCAGGGTTTGATGATTTAGACGCGTTGCTGGGCAATGAAGATGAATCGGAAGCAGCAGTGGAAGATGGCTTACTAGCTGCGGAGGATGATTTTGAGGGGTTAGATGCACTATTAGATGACGATGTCGCCCTAGAGCCAGACAGTCTTAGTCCAGAGACGGCGGATGACTTTGGCGATTTAGAAAAACTGCTTGAGCAAGCCGATCAGGCCCTAGGGGGTGGGGGATCACCCACGATTAGACCCGGCAGTACCGGGCGGTCTAGTCGTCGCGCCGCCAGCATTGGGGATCAAACCATGCGGGTTTCGGTGAAGCACCTTGATACCCTGAGCAATTTGGTCGGGGAATTGGTTGTTAACCGTAATTCCTTAGAGCAGGATCAAGAACGCCTCCGTCAATTCCTTGATAACCTGCTGTTCCAGGTTCAGCAACTCAACGATGTGGGCCAGCGGATGCGGGATCTATATGAGCGATCGCTATTAGAAAGCTCTTTGATTTCAAGTCGCCAAGCCTTTCATACGGGAGGGACTGCTGCTGCGGTTAGTGGCAATGGTGAAGGCAGCGGCGATAATCATGCGACCGGGGCAACATTTGACGCCTTAGAAATGGACCGATTCACCGGTTTTCATACCCTCTCTCAGGAGATGATCGAGCTGATTGTCCGGGTGCGAGAGTCCGCCTCTGATATTGGCTATACGGTCGAGTCTTCTGATCGGATCACCCGTCAATTTAGACAGGTCACAACCCAACTCCAGGAGGGGCTCAATAAAGCCCGCATGGTGCCGTTTGCCCAAACAGCCGACCGTTTACCTAGAGCAGTACGGGATATCTCCCTGAAATGCGGTAAGGAAGCTCGCTTAGTCGTCGAAGGGCGCGACACGTTGATCGACAAGATGATCTTAGAGCGCTTGTATGACCCCATGACCCATTTGGTCAATAACGCGATTACCCACGGTATCGAGACCCCAGATGAACGGTCAGCCGCAGGTAAGTCTCGTGAGGGAACCATTACGGTTAAAGCGTTCTACCAAGGCAATCAAACGGTAATTTATATTGCGGATGATGGCGGTGGTATCAACCCTGATGTGGTGAAGCAAAAGGCCATCAAGAAAGGACTGATGACCCAGGCGGAAGCCCGTGCGATGTCGGTCATCGAAACCTATGAACTCCTGTTCCGCCCTGGATTTAGCACCCGCGATCAGGCTGATGACTTTGCTGGTCGAGGGGTGGGGATGGATGTGGTCCGGACTGCGCTCTCTGAGATTCGCGGTAATATCACTATCGATTCTGAGATGGGTAAGGGCACTAGTTTCACCATTCGTTTGCCACTCACGCTCAGTATTTCCAAAGCACTCAGTTGCCTCAATAATCAGGCGAGAATTGCCTTCCCCATGGATGGGGTTGAAGATATGTTTGATGTGCCTAAAGAACGCATCCAAACGGATGAGAATGGCCACAACAGCATTCTTTGGCGTGACACGATCTTGCCCTTCCAAGCCTTGTCAGATTTGCTGCAGTTTAACCGGACTTTGGGCCGTGGCAGAGTCTATGGCGGTAGCCAAGATGAAGATATCGTCTCCATTGTGGTTTTACGAAGTGCCAATGCCCATATTGGTCTTCAGGTTGATCGGGTGCTTGGCGAGCAGGAAATTGTTATTAAGCAGTTAGAAGGTCCGGTGCCTAAACCGATTGGAATTGCAGGGGCGACGGTGCTTGGTGACGGTCGCGTCATGCCCATTGCTGATGTGCTGGAGCTGATCGATATCTCCCAAGGGCGGGTGCGTCGTGATAGCAGTGCGCCGCTATGGTCGCAAGATGACAATGCTCCGGTAGAGACCACGCTGCCGCCTAAGGCTGAGCCAACTGTATTGATTGTGGACGATTCCATCACGGTGCGTGAGCTACTATCAATGAGCTTTAACAAAGTGGGCTATCGTGTCGAGCAGGCGCGAGATGGCCAGGAAGCCTGGGAAAAGCTACGCTCCGGATTACCTTGCGATCTGGTGTTCTGCGATATTGAAATGCCCCGCATGGACGGCTTAGAGCTGCTATCTCGTTTGCAAAAAGATGGAACGCTAAAATCGATGCCGATCGCTATGTTGACCTCCCGAGGCGCTGATCGCCACCGTCAAATGGCCGTAGACCTCGGTGCGAGTGGTTACTTCACGAAGCCCTATCTAGAAGAAGCCCTCCTGGACGCTGCCCAACGGATGCTCAATGGCGAAGTATTACTCCATGGCCCCGGCAGCGCTGAGAATTAGTCCTTATCTAGACGCGTTTGCGCTGTGACCCAATCCAGATAAGCGGTTGAGCCAGCTAAGATCGGCATTACCAAAATTTCAGGGACTTCGTAGGGGTGTAAGACTTCAATCCTGGCGACTAAGTCAGCATACCGACTGAGACTGGTCTTGATTACAAGCTGCCACTCATTGTCTTGTTGGACTTGACCTTGCCAGCGATAGATTGACTCGATGGGGAAAAGGTTAATGCAAGCCGCAATCCCTTCGCCTACGAGGGTGTTTGCCAGGGCGATCGCAGCTTCTTGGGAATCTACGGTCACTAACACCACCCCAAATTCAGGTGGGTCCATACTGCCAAAGCCCTCAAGACAGTTGGGATGTAGCGGTTTCGACAAAATGTGATTGTGCGAGGGTGTCCCGCGTCAAGCGGTGGCTCCACACCGTCGTTCCAGTGGCTAGGGCGTAAAGATGATCGCGAGCCACGGTCGGTAGAATCGTATCGGTGAATTCAGCCCCTGAGATCGTAGTTGCGGCTAAATTGGCATCCGCCAAATTAGCGCGGGTCAAGTCGGCACGGGTGAGATTCACACCTTGCATCTGGGCATGCCAGAAGATTGCTCCTGTAAGATTAGCGCTGGTCAAGTTTGCCCCTTGTAAACTAGCAGAACGAAGGGTGGCGTGGCTGAGGTTGGCGGCGGTCAAGTCTACCCCATTCAGCTGAGCCCCATTCAACTTGGCTTGGTGCAGGTTTACACCCATCAGTTGCATCCCTTGCAAGTTCAACCCGTTGAGGTAAGCACCCTCTAGGTTCGCTTCTTCTAATTGGGTGCGCTCAAAGGCGGCACCGCTCATCCGCGTACCACTGAGATTAGCCCAAGCTAGATTTGCGCCCCGCAAATTGGCACCCCGCAAATTGGCACCTCGCAAATTGGCACCACAAAGGTTAGCCCCCCGCAAATCAGCACCTCGGAGATTGGCATGGCAAAGGTTACCCCCGCTGAGATTGGCACGGGTCAGGTTTGCCTTGACCATAAATGCCCCCCAGAGATTGGCTTTACTCAGGTTAGCCCCTTCTAACGTGACTTCACTGAGCTTGGTGAAGCTAAGGTCAGCCCGATGGAGTGTCGCCTGATGGAGCTGGGCCTTGGTGAGAAAGGTGCGCTGTAAATTCACGCCCGTCAAGTTGGCTTGCTTGAGGTTTACTGCCACGAGAATTCTCTCATTGAGATTCACTCCACACAGGTGAATGCCGGTGAAATCTCGGTAGCCAGACTCATAGAGCTCTAAAAAGTAACTGGCGTTCATGGCAAAATGTTTAATAGTCTGAGAATCTCTCTGACAGCTAATCTGCCGCGCAAGGTTAGAAATAACCACATTGATTGCCCTCGGTTGTAGTGATAGGGATAGGGCTTAAAACAGGCGTGGACGTAAAGCGGAATTTTAAAATTAAAGACAGCGCGTTCCTTCGGGGTGTCCTAGCGCGTCGTGAAGGGTCAGTGGAACTGAGTGATAATCGGCAGTCCTTACTTAGGAACGTCCACTCATACCCTAAGTTGCCCCTATGGAAGATCGCAGCCTCTGACATGTTGATTGATAAATTGGAGTGAAACTTAGTAGTGCACTTATGTTTAGACGTATTAGGTTTAGACGCATTACGCTAGGCATTGTTTGGGTAAGTTTTGTGACCTATGCGGTCTTCCTGGCACCCCCTAATCAAGCTGATACTGGGCTTTTGATCCAGCGCTTGGCCAGCGGAAATTGGGATGGTATTAATCCCGCAATTGTGGCGTTGTTCAATGCCATGGGGATTTGGCCCCTCATCTATGCCTGCCTGACCCTTAGTGATGGCCATGGTCAACGGGCGATCGCTTGGCCCTTTGCCGTCGGTGCTTTTGGATTGGGCGCGTTTAGCTTGCTGCCTTATTTGATCTGGCGTCAGCCCAAGCCGGACAATCAGCCCCCTTTGTCAAGGCTATTGATTGTCCTTGAGTCGCGCTGGCTGGGGCTACTGATCGTGATTGGATCTTTGCTCCTGTGCGGTTATGGCTTCTCCGCTGGGAATTGGGGAGACTTTATTCAGCAATGGCAAACCAACCGTTTTATCCATGTCATGGGACTAGACTTTTGCTTGCTTTGGCTATTGATTCCCACATTGTTGGGTGATGATATGGCTCGACGAGGTACCCACAATCTCTGGTTGTTGGCTTTGTTCACCGCATTGCCGCTGATTGGTGCCGGTCTTTACTTGAGCCTGCGTCCACCGTTATCGGTTACAGAAGGCATTGCCACCGCCCCCTAATTGGCGAGGACACCGATTCATAATCCCAGAACACAATCTTAGATAGGGACGCACAACAGTTATGAAATGGCAGAAACTTTGCGCTCACCATCGTCAGCGAGGTCGGGCTTTAGCGGGCGTGCTATTAGGGACTGCCATAGCCCTAATGCCCTTGTCAGCCTGGGCTCAAGTCTGCTCCCTTCGTAGCCCCGTAGAACCCAGTGGCACGAATCGCCTGTTTCGCAGCGATCGGTTTGATCTTGCCTTCTCATTGCCGGCCAATTATCGGGCCATGCTGCGCCGGAATGGTCATATTTCCCTTCATGACCCGGCCTCCTTTGACTTTTTGCAATGTCTGGCCCGTAACGGGCGCTATGGCCGCGTTCCGTTACATATCACGGTAGAAGTTGCTCCGGTTAGCAACCAGAGCCCTAACGATTTAGAACATCTGGTTCGTTACAAACGCCCCTGGGTCGATTACTACAACCCGGCATTTATGCCCATCACCTTCGCAGGGCAGCCTGCCTTGTCCTATCGCTACAGTCATGACATTTACGGCATCGAGATCACCAACGTCTCCTTTCTGCAATCAGATGGAGCCACCCTAATTACCATCGTTGGCCCGACTCGCGATCCCGTTCTCCAAACGGTATTAACCACCTTTGAGTTGCTCACCGCTGAAGAAATAGCACCCGTTCCTGAGGAGTGAAGGGCGGATGGGAGCAGATCTGCGAGCGCCTGGGCTTCTGCTCCCATGCTTCCGCAGAATGCCATTGGCAATCCTTACTAATCCCATTGATTGACACCGCTTTCAGGTATCGAAGTGTTAATCACTATTTCATTAAAGTTACATCCCTGAAATCTGCTCCGATGCAACCAAATGCCCGTGATAGGATGCCTCCAGTAATTTTTTGATGATTGGGGAGAAAGGCTCTTGTCACTTCGCGTCGCCGTTGTTGGAGGTGGGCCAGCCGGTTCCTCTGCCGCTGAGACCCTAGCCAAAGCTGGGATTGAAACGTATCTGTTAGAGCGCAAGCTAGACAATGCTAAACCTTGCGGTGGAGCGATTCCCCTATGCATGGTTGATGAGTTTGATTTGCCCCCGGAGATTATTGATCGCCGGGTTCGCAAGATGAAAATGATTTCTCCATCCAATGTTGAGGTCAATATTGGCCACACCCTGAAGGATGACGAATACATTGGCATGTGCCGCCGGGAGGTGCTCGATGGCTTCTTGCGCGATCGCGCCACCAAGTTGGGGGCCAAGCTCATCAACGGCACCATGCATACCTTGGAGCTGCCCGTGACGAGCGATCAGCCCTATACCCTCCACTACACTGAGCACACCCCTGATGGGTTAGTGGGCCAGAGTAAGACATTGCAGGTAGATGTTGTCATTGGTGCTGATGGGGCTAACTCCCGCGTTGCGAAGGCAATTAAAGCTGGAGACTACAACTACGCCATTGCTTTTCAAGAGCGCATTCGTCTGCCCGCAGACAAAATGAGCTACTACGAAGAACTGGCGGAAATGTACGTCGGTGACGATGTCTCCCCCGACTTTTATGCCTGGGTCTTTCCTAAATACGACCACGTCGCTGTGGGTACCGGGACCATGCGGGTTAACCAGGCCAAAATCAAGGGCCTTCAGGCTGGCATTCGAGCGCGGGCAGCGAAGCGCCTAGAAGGCGGGGAAATTATCAAGGTTGAAGCCCATCCTATTCCTGAGCATCCTCGGCCCCGGCGTGTATCTGGTCGCGTGGCTTTAGTCGGTGACGCAGCTGGCACCGTGACCAAGTCCTCTGGAGAGGGGATTTATTTTGCGGCGAAGTCAGCCCGCATGTGCGCAGAAGCAATTGTGGAATTTTCAGAAGCCGGTCAGCGGATTCCCACTGAAGCGGATCTCAAGGTTTATCTCCAGCGGTGGGATAAGCAGTACGGCATCACCTACTTCGTTCTGGACATGTTGCAGCGGGTCTTTTACCGTACGGATGCGACCCGCGAAGCCTTTGTGGAAATGTGTTCTGACATTGATGTCCAAAAGGTCACCTTTGACAGTTACCTTTACAAAACGGTAGTGCCCTCCAATCCACTCGTTCAGATGAAGATTACGGCCAAGACCCTGGGTAGCCTGTTCAGAGGCAATGCCCTAGCCCCAACCCGAGGCTGGTAAACCCACCACGAGTTAACTGTTAAACACCACTCCCCTGCCGTGCTGGCTAAGTCAGCACGGTTTTTTTATGGTCTATTGGCCAATCACATTCAGGAAACCTTACGCAAGACAAATACACTGCCCTGATTGCCTCGCCCAATGCGCAAATCATTGTCTAAGTAGGTCACCTCTAGCCAGCCAGGGGGGCGATCGCTATTAATCCTAAAGTCGATGCCTTGCCAAATGGGCAACTGAGCTTGGGCCGTAAGGTGGGCGATAAAGTTTGCGGGGTTTCGATAGCCTAAGATGCGCTGGGCACCCAACACCCCTCGCTCAAAGTAAACATTGACCCGTTTGGAATAGTCAGATACAGGCTCAAATCGGGCAGAAACGGATACTAACCCCTCTAGCCAAGGGATCCCAGCGACCTCGGCGATATTGTAAATGCGCTGACCAGACAGGTCGATACATTGATAAATTGCGCCCAACTGATACAGCGGCAGTCGGTCAATATTGAGCAGTTCTTGGCTGGTTGTGTAGAGCAACCGCCAATTTCCCGCCAATAAATCTGGCGTCCCGAGGGGATCTGGGGTTGGATTATAGCCCTCTAGGCGGGCAATCTGACTCAGAATAGCCTGACGTTGTTGCGCAGAGGTCTTGATGCCAAGATTGGTCGGGGCAATAGCTGCAATCAGTTCCGATTTTCCCCACATAGGCCCGTAGTAATGAAATATTAGGTCGTTATCCTTGGTTGGTCGCTGCACCCATCGGTGCCGAGAAAGTGCTGACCACCTTGCATCGGACACCTGGGATCGGTCGGATTCCTAGCGCACAAGCAACAGGGCTCGCAGGCTTGTCCTGACCCAACTTGCGACTGTTACCAATGTAGTCCCCACTATAATTGTGCTGCGTAACGTTCAATTGACATTGTTAGGGGAATGCCCTAAGACTCCAGTGGTAAACTCTTATTCGGGTCCTACGGGAGCAACACTTTTAGCGTAGTGGCTCATTTCTGAGCGCATCGCTAGCCATTATCCCTGTGATATTGGAACCTCTCTCTAGTATTCGTCTTTTCACCCCAGTTGGTCTAACCTATAGCCCATGTATAATCCATCGCTACGTCAAATTCCCCGTAGTCAATTGGCAGATGTACTGCCGCCTCAAAAAGAGCCTTCGATTTTGGCTTGGCTTGAAAGTAGCGGTCGCCTCAAACCTCGGGAGGTTGTAATCGAAGTTGTCAAAGATGAGGCCGATAACGAAGAGCTATCGGATCTGATGGGAGATAGCGATAACGATTATGACGATGATCTAGAACTCAATAACGGTGGTGAATAGAAGGACCGTTTTGTCAGTTTTGTCAGTAGTGGTGTGATCGACTAGGCCGTGTCGGCCAGGGCTGACATTTGCCGATGCTTCAAAGGTGCGGGTGAGTTGTGGGTGAGGAGTTTAGCTGTTGTGGATGCAAAGTTTTTAACGAAACGATCGTTGCGATCGCTGTCCCTATCAGGGCGAGTGCTGTTGTTGTGGACAGGGTTAGGACTAGCCTTGGCTGCGCTCGGTTTAGATGTCTGGTTTGAGCAACTGGGCCAAGGTTTGTCCTTGACGCTCCCCTTTGTGCTGGCGGCGGCAGGAACCACCGCCGCCGGTTATGGGGCGCTGCCCCTCCTGCGGGCCTTGAAAACCGGTCAGTTTATCCGTGAGGACGGACCCCAAGCGCATTTAAAGAAGGCTGGAACTCCCACCATGGGTGGGATCTTTTTTGTGCCCGTGGGGTTGCTGGTGGCGGTGATCTTGGCTCAGGCTAACCCCATTGTGGTTGGTGCCGCAGCGATGACCCTAGCCTATGGCTTTATTGGTTGGTTAGATGACTGGCAAGTTCTCCAACAGCGCTCGAACAAAGGCATTTCCCCTCGCATGAAGTTGGGCCTGCAAGTCCTCTTTGCGGCGATCTTCTGCGCTTGGGCGATCGCCACCCAGCCCAATGAACTCACCACACTGATGCTGCCCTTAGGGATCGCCATTCCCCTGGGCCTTTTGTTTTGGCCTATCGCTGGTTTTGTCCTAGTCGCCGAGAGTAACGCCACCAACCTGACTGACGGTTTGGATGGGCTTATGGGTGGGACCGGTGCCATCGCCCTGATGGGCTTAGGGGCGTTGGTCGCCCCCAGCCACCCTGAACTAATGGTGTTCTGTGCCGCTATGAGTGGCGCTTGCCTGGGCTTTTTGGTTCACAATCGCAATCCAGCCAAAGTCTTTATGGGCGATACTGGCTCCCTCGCCTTAGGGGGTGCATTAGCCGCTGCGGGCATTTTGAGTGGCCAACTCTTTGCCCTAGGTATTGTGACGTTTCTCTTTTTTGCCGAAACCTTATCAGTCATCATTCAGGTGGGGTACTACAAAGCGACGAAAGGCCCGGATGGGGTGGGTAAGCGCTTTTTCCGCATGGCCCCTTTGCATCATCACTTTGAGCTATCGGGTTGGTCAGAGATTCAGGTGGTTGGCAGCTTTTATGCAGTCACGGCAATATTTGCGCTCCTAGCAGTGTTCACGTTAAGTCCTGCATAGGTTGGCTGTTCTAAAAGACCACCCCCTCGCCAAAAGGTTCCTGACCTTCACCTAAAGTGTCGCTAATTAGGGTGTCTCTTTGAGCATTGCCCCAATCACCCCTTGGGCCTCTAGAAACGCAGCCACCCGCAAAATCTTTGCTTCTTGGTAAGGCGCGGCAATAATTTGCACCCCTACGGGCAAGCCTTGGGGCTGTGGAATCGGTACAGACAAGACGGGTAAGCCGATAAACGAGAGGGGTTGGGTGTAGAGCCCCAGATGGGGACGCACCAACACCTCTCGCCCATCAATTACCATGGTCTCTTGGTCAAGGGAGGGGGCCACACAGGGGGTCGTGGGCGCTAGCAACACATCAAACTCTGTGAACAGCGACTGCACCTGGTCGCGATACCAGCGACGCAATCGCTGAGCTTGCAGATACCAACTCGCTGGGATCAGGGCTCCAGCCAAAAAGCGATCGCGGGTGGCCGGGTCAAAGTCCATCGGGCAATTACGGAGGCGTGACAAATGCAGTTGACTCCCCTCTGCAGCGGTCAGCAAGTAGGCTGCTGCCCTGGCCCGATCACTTTCTGGTAGCGTGGCTCGCTGCGTCACTTGCAATGCCGTCGCAACGGTTTCAAGGGCTGCCCTTACCGCCGGGGCCATACCCTGGGCAAAATGACCGGTGGCGATGGCCATGCGTAGACCGCCTATTCCATGCTGTAGCTGGGGTTTTAGGGGAGTGATAGGCAGATCACAACAGACCGGATCACGGTGGTCTGGCCCTTGCAGCGCATCAAAGGCTAAGGCGATATCGGTGACGGTGGTGGCAAAGGGACCAATGTGGTCTAGGCTCGCGGAAAAGAGCTGGGTGCCCGCCCGCGACAGCCTACCGTAGGTGGGTTTGAAACCATAGACGCCACAGAGGGCGGCTGGTACCCGGATGGAACCATTCGTGTCGGAGCCAAGGGTAATGGGCACTAGGGCCGCTGCTACCGCCGCTGCTGAGCCGCCAGAGGACCCCCCAGAGACCCGTGTTGGATCGTGGGGGTTTGGGGTGGCCCCATAGTGGTGGTTGACCGTGACAAAGCCATAGGCATATTCATCCATATTTAAGGCCCCCACCAAAATTGCCCCAGCGGCTTCTAATCGGGTAATGGCGGTGGAATCCTGAGGGGCAGGGGCGTTGGATGCATTGATTTGAGAGCCTGCTAGGGTGATTTCTCCGGCAATGTCGTAGAGGTTCTTGACTGCAAAAGGAACCCCCGCCAAGGGACCCACGGGCTGCCCTGCGGCCAAGGCGGAATCAATGGCTCTGGCTTGGGCGATCGCCCGTTCAGCGGTCACGGTCGTGAAACAATTGAGGGCAGGGTTGTGGTGCTGAATCCGACTTAAGGTAGACGTCGCGATCTCCTCTGCCGTTGTCTTGCCTTGATGCAGGGCAGTCGTAATGGCGATGGCGTCTCGTCGATGGGTCATAGCTACAAACAGGGCTAAGGGCAATGCCCGCTAAGGATAAGGGATAGAGACATCAGAAAATCTCACCCTCTGCAAAAATCTGTGTTATCTTGCCATCAGTGCAGTTCGCTGCATGTCCCATTCCCAAAAACCGTCCAGGAAATAAGGAGGTGATGCCCATGCAAGATCACAGTATACGCACGGGTCTCCAGGTTGAAGTAGACCGGCTGTGTGCCGGGGCTGTTCTCTAGAACCAGTGTCAATCCGTTATGGATGGCCTGACTGACTGAAACTGGTTTCCGGTGTTCCTTCCGGCAGTCTGGTTTCGACCTGAACGAGATCCCCTAGACCGCCCCCACCCACCGAAGAGTTTCTCTTCTACCGGGTGGGGGCGGATAGTTTTTTGGGGGCCAGTTTTATACGGGATACTAGGATTGATTCATCGGCCAACGGCATCGTCACGCTATCGACCAATTGGACGTTAAAGGGCAACACCATCTAGCAGGTGAAAACATTTGATGGTTTCCCCAGTGCGATCGCATTTGTGAATGGTTTAGTGGACCCTTCTGAGGCAGCAGGCCATCACCCCGATATTGCGATTTCGTACAACCGAGTCACTAGCTTCAAGACAATTCTTCTAAAGTGGCTGCACTGACGAGAGAGAACTATCTGTGCAACTGCCGGGGCAACTGCCAAGCCCATTTGTGTCGGTTTGGCCAATACCAAGCCAGCGCCAGCATGATCTGCTTGCACAGCCAATAGAGGCTGGAAATGACGGCAAACGTCGCTATTACAATCACTAAAGGCCGCTGATGCATTAGATGTTCAAAGGTGGTTCTGACCACTGTGTCGAGCTGGGTGAATAGATCCCAACTGTTAAAGCGGCGAAACCGGCCCAAGTAAATGCCCACCGCACAGAGCCCGTGAATGGTGAGTTCTGAAGCCACCACCGTCCGTTTTCTCCACCCGTGATGATGTAGATACCGCCCCAGGCGAATCACCGAGAGCACATAGGCTCCAAACCCGATCGCCATAAATAGCAAATAGGCTGGGACCAACACTAAGCTGATTACCCAAATGGAATAGCCCCAGCGGATGTCGTTGACCAGGTGAATGACATCGGTGAGGACATAGGGGGCATTGGGTAGGAAAACAATAAAGGTGACCAAGCCCAGCCACCACAGCAGCGCTGGTCGCCGACTGGAGGGCCGCGCCGATCTAAAAAGCCAACCACTCAACCCCAGCGGAATCAGCGCCAGAAAAGTATTCCACACCATCCAGCCCAGGTTGGGGGTGAGGGCATCGGCCGATTGCCGCAGCCAATAGTCAAGGGCATTCACCATGATCTTTTTCTAATATCCATGACAACCAGCGGATGCTCCTGTAGCTCCGATGTGCTGGGTCCATAAGGTAACCGCAGGCAGTCTATTCTCGATCCCTTCATGATTGCCATGACAGATTCCGTGACATTTACCGATTCTCGTCAGTCCAGTCGGTAGAATAGAGCCGCTGTATTCTGCAACACCCCTTGATCGAACGCTATACCCTGCCCGAGATGGGCGAACTCTGGACTGATCTGGCCAAATTCAAAACCTGGCTCCAGGTCGAGATTGCTGTCTGTGACGCCCAAGCCGACTTGGGCTACATTCCGAAAGAGGCGGTTGAGGAGATCAAGGCCAAGGCAGACTTCGATCCCCAACGGATTCTCGAAATTGAGGCGGAAGTCCGCCATGATGTGATCGCCTTTCTGACGAACTTGAATGAATACGTTGGCGATGCGGGGCGTTACATTCACCTAGGGATGACCAGCTCCGACATGCTGGATACGGCCCTGTCTCTGCAAATGGTCCAGAGTCTCCAGGTGATTATGGTCCATGTGGAGAATCTGATTCAGGCGATCCGTTACCGAGCCCAAGAGCACCGCAACACGGTGATGATTGGTCGCTCCCACGGTATCCATGCTGAACCCATGACCTTTGGCTTTAAGCTGGCGGGTTGGTTGGCTGAAATGCTGCGCCACCGCGATCGCCTCACTGCCCTCCAAGACACCATCGCCGTGGGCAAGATTTCTGGAGCTGTGGGCACCTACGCCAACATCGAACCCAGGGTAGAAGCCCTGGCCTGCCAAAAGCTGGGATTACGTCCTGACACCGCCTCTACCCAGGTGATCTCTCGGGATATCCATGCGGAGTTTGCCAATGCCCTGGCATTACTCGCCGCCTCGATTGAGCGCTTTGCGGTCGAGATCCGCAACCTACAGCGCACCGATGTTTTGGAAGTGGAGGAATTTTTCTCCAAGGGGCAAAAGGGGTCGTCGGCCATGCCCCACAAGCGCAATCCGATTCGCTCAGAGCGTTTGACTGGGCTGGCGCGGATCATTCGCGGTAACGCCATGGCCATGCTTGAAAATGTGGCCCTCTGGCACGAACGGGATATTTCCCACAGTTCGGTGGAGCGAGTAACCCTGCCCGACTCCTGCATCTTGACCCACTTCATGTTGGTGGAGATTACGAAGCTGGTGAAAAATCTGCTGGTGTACCCCGACAATATGCTGCGCAATATGAATGTCTACGGGGGCGTTGTGTTTAGCCAACGGGTGCTGCTGACGCTGGTCGGCAAAGGTGTGGGTCGGGAAGAGGCGTATCAGATTGTGCAATCTTTAGCCCATACAGCCTGGAATGTGGATGGGGGTGATTTTCGAGCTTTGGTCAGCGCCGATGACCGTGTTCAGGCTCACCTGACCCCTGAGGAGATTGACAGCTGCTTTGATCCCAGCCATCAGTTACGGCATCTCGATCAGGTCTATCAGCGGCTGAGTATCTAGAACCGTCGGCGCAACATTCGCTGCTTTTATCGCTCCCTTTTCCCTTGACTCCCCTGCGCTTCCAGTGCTGGAGCGGGTGAGCCTGGGAGCGACAAAGTCGTTAGCCGTCCACCAGCTGCATGCGTCCTCGGCTAGCAGACCAAAGCAGGCGATCGATAGCTTGTCGTTCGTCTTCACCCAGGCTTTGGGAATGGATTGCAGCCAGGAGGACTTCACGATCTGCTGGGGTAATCTGTTTGGTATGGATGACCTGGGCGTAGAGGTCAGAGATGGCGGTTGATAATTTTTGGGAGGTCATCTTTTTAAACATCCATTTATGCGTAGGTCCCTAGTGTGGCGGCTCGGGGAGCAAATAGCTGTGACCTTTACACAGCAGATTTTGTAATTGAGATCAGCTTATAAGCATGACTCAGATCACAGATTTTGCCCAACCCTTGTATCTACCGCTACCAATACTGATGGTAAATGCCGCGTGATGGGGTTCCAATGGTGAATGTACGAGATAAATGATGGGTTGGTGATGGGGGTCACATCGCCCCTGGGCAATCACACCAGGGTGAGGGGGTAGGCGGTGGCGGTGGTCGCCTGTTGATAATCGGCTGGGGCGAGGAGCAGCATGTAACCGCGTTTTCCGGCGGAGACCGCGATACGCTCAAAGGACGAAGCGGATTGGTTTAAATATACGGGGTAGGGCTTTTTGCAGGCCAGGGCAGTGACCCCACCGCGAATGTAGCCAGTGAGTCCCTGAACGTCCTTAAGGGGGACGGTTGCAACCTTGCGATCGCCCGATGCCTTCGCCAAGGCTTTGAGATCTAGGCGGCGATCGGCTGGGATCACGGCAAGGCAAACCCCGTGGAGACTGCCCCGTGCCACCAGGGTCTTAAACACCTGGGCAGGCGGCAGGTTTAATTTTTCCGCGACTTGCTCTGCCGCTAGATTGTTGGGATCCACTTCGTAGGTGAGCACATCGTAGGGAATCTTGAGGCGATCTAGCAGGCGAGCCGCATTAGTCTTCATCATTCGTTTTGCTCTAGGCTTCCGGTAGCACTCGCACCCGCGCAAATTTCAGCCCGGTGACCCCCTGGAGCGGTTCCACCGAACCCTGCTCAACGGGCAGATCAACCCAGCCCTCCCGCTGCAAGTACCGCACATATTCCTGGTACTCGCTCCATTCTTCGACCGTGGAGTACACCAGCGTTAGGCAGCCCGGTTGAGTAATTCGGGTTTGAGCGTAGGCATCAATGGCCTTATCGATCCGCTTTTTGACGATTTCGTAGCGGGTGTCGCGGGTGCCCCGCACCTCAAACAAACGTTCGGTATTTTCGTCGTGGGTGATGTCTACTGTGGTGTCTTGCACGAGCACCAAGTGGGTGATGTCCATCTCGGTATCGTGATGGGCTTTGAGGGCAAAACTGGTGCGGGCGCAGGCACAGACGGCCCGTAGTTGCTCATAGCGCAAGCTGTGCAGATGAAAGTCGGTAAATGTCCCATCAATGGACGCGCCCACGTACATCATGTGGTCGATGCCGTCGGTCGCTTCGATATCACAGTAGTGGCGGGTGATCTGCTGCATGGTGCGCTGCTGTTGCTGCCAGGTTTCCATCAGGGCCTGGTTAATGTGGTGAATCATCTGATCGTAGGCGGCACGGGCGTTGTAGACACAGCCATGATCGGGATTTTGGGCCGCGAGATAGGTGGCGATCGCCGCTGCGGCTGCGGGGCCACATTGCCGAAAGTAATCGAAATGATCTTCCAGATGACGTTGTAGGTAACGGACCAAGGTCACCTCTGCATCCACCGTCACGCTCTGCTCTAAATCCTCAATGTGAGTGATCACATCCAGGCGGAGTTGCTGAATAAACGCCCCGGCGTCGGTGGCCGCGATCGCATCGACCACCGCCAGACCCAGTCGCAACTGTGCCAGTAAATCCGTTTGAATCGATTGATTGCGGGCTTTGGAGGAGCCGCGAATATCGGAGATGCCATACAGGGGATAGACATTGGTGAAGGTGATCGCCTGGGGTGGCAGGCCCAGACTGCGGCGCTCGGCCTCTTCCTCAAATCGCCACCGCACTGACGGATGAATATTGCTAAACCCATCCTGCACCGTTTGGCGCATGGCCACGATCAGGGCGGGCACCAAGGTTTCGGCATGGTGCTGATCAATGGTGTCAAAGCCATCCACTTGGTCACTGACGAGGGCCACCAGCCCAAATAGCCGCGAAGAGATCTGCAATTGGGGAGACTGCACCATTAAGGGCAGCATCAACACCGATTTCGCGCCGCGATCGCCCAAAACCTGTTCAAAGGGGGTTGCCCAGGGGGGCATCAAGTTGGGCACCGGCAGCACTTTCCCGTCGCAGGCCGTCTGAAACAATGGCGATGCTTGGAGGGTGGCGACGGGGTATAGGGTTTCGGTCCATATCGGGGCATCTAAATCGGTATAGATCCGCGCCACATCGTTCTCAACGGTGAGGATCAAGCTGTCTTGGGCGCGGAAGAGGCGCTGCATCAAGACATTGACCTGATGAAAACGGGTCGGCTCTAAAATCGACTCGCGATCGAGCAAGAGCTGTATAAGCCGTTGGGCCACCTCCCGCTCGGTGATGTCTACCCCCTCAATCAAAATCGTGCCGCTGGCCTGATAGGTCTGGGGGCTGAGCTGCTCTAAAACAGCTTGCAGTGGCGTGTCGTCGCCGTAGAGCTGATTCATCACTGCCGATGGATCAGGAGCCGTTGCCCAACAGTGGTTTAGGGCCGCCTGCACCGGTTCAGCTAAGTGTTCAATTTGGATCAGATCGCTACTGACCGAGAACTCGACATATCGGGGCCGGTCGCCGCTGGTCTGACCCACCGCCACAATCAACGGTTCATGGAGCCACCGAGAGGCGATCAGCGCCGACTGACCATAATGACGGGTCAAAATTGCATTCAAGACATGGCGACGAACCCGCTCTCGCACTAGGCGTTGATCGCCCTGACTGAGGCGACCCAATACGACCTCCCCCAGGGTGGGCGGGCATTCGGTCATGCCCACGAGCTTACGGAAGCGATCGCTGGTCCACTCAATCCGGTAGGTACCCAGGTCAACGACGGCCACCAGTAACCGGCTATAGCGCTGAATCACCGACCACCAGTCGGGCATGGTTGGGGGGGCTGTGACGACGACAGCTCCCTGCCCAGCATTTACCAATGCCTCAGCCACCGTCACCGTTTCGGTATCTTGGTCGTTGGCAAAGAGGGGACCGGCTGGCCGCAACATCCCCTTGATCCACCGCCACCAGTGCTGCCTGCCCAGGGGGTGTTTGGGGGATGGATTCTGTAGCTCAATGCCCTGCGCCATAGCTCCAACCTGATAAACGACTGTCCCTTGGCTGCCCCCAGCATCAGCACCTGGGATTGCTCACCATTATGCCCAAATCGTCAACCCCTGCAGGCGACCCCTTAGAATAGAATTCCCGATGGTAATCCGTTGATTTCTCCATCTTGTAGCCGAGTGCGACGGTTGTATCCCTCAATGGGGGGTTCACCCTTAAGCCTCCATATTTGACCCTTCTTACCCAATTCGTATCCTCTAATGTTTGAAGCCCTCTCAGAACGCTTTGAAGGTGCCTGGAAAAAGCTCCGGGGCCAAGACAAAATTAGTGAGGCCAACATTCAGGATGCCTTGCGGGAAGTACGGCGGGCCTTGCTAGAGGCCGATGTCAACCTGCAGGTGGTCAAAACCTTTGTCGCCCAGGTGCAAGAGCGCGCCCAAGGGGCGGAGGTGATCACGGGGGTTGATCCCGGCCAGCAATTCATCAAAATCGTCAATGATGAGCTAGTGGCGTTGATGGGGGACAGCAATGCCCCCCTTGCCCATGCCGATACCGCCCCAACCGTGGTCTTGATGGCAGGCTTGCAAGGTACCGGTAAAACCACCGCTGCTGCCAAGCTGGCCCTACATTTACGTAAAGAAAATCGCTCCGCCATGCTGGTGGCGACGGATGTTTACCGCCCAGCAGCCGTTGATCAGCTGATCACCCTGGGTAAACAAATTGATGTGCCGGTCTTTGAGATGGGCACCGATGCCAACCCGGTGGAGATCGCCCGCCAGGGGATCGCCAAGGCCAAGGAAGCTGGGGTGGATACCGTCATTGTCGATACCGCCGGTCGCCTCCAGATTGACCCGGTGATGATGGCGGAACTGGCTGAGATCAAAAAGACCATCCAGCCCGATGAGGTGCTGCTGGTGGTGGATGCCATGACCGGTCAAGAGGCCGCCAACCTCACCCGCACCTTCCACGACGAAATCGGCGTGACCGGGGCGATTTTAACCAAGATGGATGGCGACTCGCGCGGGGGCGCGGCCCTGTCGGTGCGGCAGATCTCGGGGCAGCCGATCAAATTTATCGGGGTGGGGGAAAAGGTCGAAGCGTTACAGCCTTTTTACCCCGACCGGATGGCCTCCCGCATTCTTGGCATGGGTGATGTCCTGACCCTGGTGGAAAAAGCCCAGGAGGCGGTGGACTTTGCCGATGCTGAGAAGATGCAGGAGAAGATCCTGTCGGCAAAATTCGACTTTGACGATTTTCTCAAGCAAACCCGGCTGATGAAGACCATGGGGTCGTTGGGCGGGATCATGAAATTGATTCCCGGTATGGCGGGCAAGATCTCTGACGATCAGCTACGGGAAGGGGAAACCCAACTCAAGCGGGTGGAGGCAATGATCAAGTCCATGACCAAGCAAGAGCGCCAAAACCCTGAGTTGCTCTCGGGTTCCCCTTCTCGGCGGCGGCGTATTGCCACAGGGGCTGGCTACAAAGAAAAGGATGTCAGCAAGCTGGTGGGCGATTTCCAGAAGATGCGATCGCTCATGCAGCAAATGGGCTCAGGCCAAATGGGCATGCCCGGCATGGGGGGTGGCTTCCCTGGCATGGGCGGCGGCTTTCCGGGCATGCCCATTTGGCCTGAGCCCATTTGCTGCATGAG
>CAYGVA010000029.1:0-30310 GCA_964353225.1 uncultured Leptolyngbya sp. | reverse complement strand
GTTCAATTTGAGGAGAAGTACTGGCTCTCTCTAAGCCAGACAGTCGCAGCTTAAGGGCACTTCGAATAAAAGATTTGTTTAACAAGCTAGTAGGTTGCAAAATGCCATTGCTGCTTGAGGAGTTATGGATTCATCAACGCCTCCCCCAATCCCCTACCCTTTAGGCTTCAAAGCAACCTTTTTACTGACTCCTTTTCAACTTTTAGACACACTTCACCCGCCTCTTGCCTTGCGTCTTCTTTTGCCAGAACACATATCGCTTGAGGTTGTACACCAGATTCTTGAGTCCCAATTGCGCCCTCACTCGCTCCGACCCAATACATCGAACTAACTTGCCCCCCATCGTCATCACCCATGCGCCAAAAACATGTTCCACCTTGGCTCGGGTCTTTGACTTCTGGCGGTTGGACGCCGTTTGCTCCTCACTCAGGGGCCGATGACGATAGGCTCGCTCATGAATTTGGCTAATATGACCCAGTGCCGCCAGTGCCGCTTCGATATTCTCACTGCGATAGGCGCTATCTGCCCAGATGTCGTCGCCACTATTGTCTGGGTCTAAGACTGAACCCAAGGCCTGAGAGTCATGGACTGAGGCATCAGTGACGCTGTAACGACGAATGAAGCCATACTCCACATCAATGTTGATATGGTCTTTATAGCCGAAGTAACTCTTGTTATGCTTTTTCGTCCATCGAGCATCGGTGTCCTTCTGGGCTAGTTTGTGGGGGGCATCCACCCACTCGGTAGGAATCTCTCCCGATTTAACCTGTTTGTTCTGCTCTCGGCTGTTGCGCTGGATGGGTACGGGGACAATAGTGGCGTCGATGATTTGACCGCCTTTGGCTTGGTAGCCACATTGCCGAAGATAGCCCTCAAATTGCTCAAAGAGCATCTCTATCAGTCCTGCTTGCTTGAGACGGTCCTCAAAGTTGCCAAGGCTAGTCGAATCTGGGATTTCGGCGTCGTTCCCTAGACCCAGAAACCGGCGGAATGAAGCGCGGTCATGGGCTTGGTATTCACTCTGCTCGTTACTGAGGTTGTAGAGGTGTTTCAATAACAACAGCTTAAAGAGTAACAGGGGGGCTATGGCTTTACGGCCAGCTTTGCTTTTGCGCTCTGGCTGCGGCAGTTGTTCTAGCACTTGCTCAAAGGTCGTCCACGGCAGCAGCTCGTTCAGGGCTATCAAGGGGTCTTTGCTCGCTTCGAGGCGTTGGCGACGTTTTTGGATGCGACCGAAACCTTTGCTCATCTCGACACCTCTAGCACCTTCATGCTTTTAAGCTTGGCTCACAGGCTACTCTTGGTGAGCTATCAATATGGAATCTTTCTATTTTTCGAAGTGCCCAAATACAGGCCCACTTTTCCCAAGCGATTTGGATGCATTGAGGATGCCAGAGCTTTTTGTCAAACCTTCTTTGCTTGGTACAACCAGGAACATCATCATGGCGGCATTGGTTTATTGACCCCTGAGATGATGCATACAGGCCAAGCTCAGGTCATTACCCAGAAGAGACAGGATGTCCTAGACGATGCCTATCGCACTCACCCTGAACGATTCGTGAGCCATCCGCCGATACCTCCGGTTGTGCCCACGGCTGTTTGGATAAATCCGCCCACGCATTCGCAAAAGGACGAACTCGGTAGACTCTAATTGTTTGATTTTTTTGTCTCATTCTTATTGACACATTCTGTAGGGGGTGAACCGTTACCTTTGACAAACTGCGCAATGTTGGTTTGAGAGACCTGATAGTGGTTTAGGAAGCAGAAGTTACCATATAAAACTAGTGTCCACCCGAGAGCCTGGACAGGCTACAATAATCTTTGCTGTAAGTACATAGTATCTCTAGCGTGCAATGGCGAAACCTATTTTTGAAGGGCAAAAAATGTTTCACGGTATCCTAAAATTATATCTTCACACCAAGCATCTAAAATCTTACGTATCTCCGCAGAAGAAGGTTGGCGATCAAGCGCTTCCTGCACGAATTCCTCTAGCTTATGTTGTTCTTTTCCATCAGATTCTTTGAAAAATCCATTTGGACTATTCTCATAATAAGCCTGAAGGTGAACAGTGTATTCCCATGTGCTTTTCCTTTCACCAGCAATTTCCAATAGAAGCTTATAGGCAACAATCAGGTCAAAACTCACCTGATTACTAGAAGAAGAATAAATTCTTTTATAGGTGGATGGTTTAGACGGTAAGGAGTTATGAGTTGGCACTATAGGAGGGACAACTATTAATGTATCGCCTGACTGAATATCAGTCTCGCTAACTAATAAGCCATCTGGCAGAAAGTCTCCTGTCCGCTCGATGATAATTTGACAACTGTTATCATCGAATCCAACTAGCGTTTGAGCATTCAGCCTAAAATCTATAATCCTCATATTAGGAGATATATCCAGCTTATACTCATTAGAAATACCTGAACCGCGAAGAACTATTGATATATTATCCACTAGTCTCAATTAAACTCAAACACTTGCTCTGAATGGTGAGATGAATTCTGGTAAAATCTCGCCGTTTTATTCATTTTTATCATTAGAAGTCGAACCAGATGCATCAGCAATTTCATCTGTATTATCTGTTTGTCCACTTCCAGCTTTAAGAGATTTAATCTGGCGAGAAAAACCCAACAAATGATCCGCATCTGATTCCTGCATACGCATTGACTTTAGCGACTCTTCAGCATCTTCAATAGAGCCAGAAGGTGGATTTTCTTGCAATTTTTCAATTTTCTCATTGAGTTCTTCTAACTCTTCTGCGTTATCTTCTAATGCTATTATTTCTTGCCGTTTTGCCAGAAGCATTCTTAATTCATCAACCTCTGCTTGACTCGAAGCTTCAACAATTCTTAATTGGGAATTCAACTCTGCTTGCCTTGCTGCTGCTACAGAAGCAATTTTACTGATACGGAGTTCTTCAAGTCCCTGCTCAGCAGCAGACTTTAGTTTCTCTAGCTCTGTTAATCTTCGAGAAACATTATTCACCTCAATTCGAAGGCCAAACTGTTGGACCACACTCTCTGTAGCTACTTGTTTAACTAACTGTTCTAAGCGGGTTTGTGTCTCAATGTTATTGTATGAGAGAATTTCACTGGGTAGATTACTTAACTTTGCATGAATACTTTTCTTGATGCAGTTCTGAATACTTTCAAGGCTTGGTTTTCTAGCTTGAAAAGTGTACCAGCTGAATTGGTCAACTCCATTTATCTGAAAGTCACCATCTAGGTAAACAGGTTTGCCATCTTTAAATGAATTGAACTCTAGTTCAAATGTTCCTATATGCTCAAACAAGCGCTCATAGCAAATTTTGATTTCCGTATCTAAAGTTTTGATGACAGTGCTACTAAGTTTGGCTTCAAATCGTTTTTCTAATGCTATTCTTATCGTGTCAGACAATTCCTCCTCAATAGATTTTTTTTCACCTTGACCGGTGTCTGGAGCTGAGAAGCGCATGTAAAATCTCTCTGGTTCGATCTGATTAAGGAACCGACGTGCGACATTAAGAAGCTCCTTCCTAATTAAATCTTTTGTGTCTACATTGGGACTAAGCTCCTTTGCAATAGCTTGTAAATCAGGAATATGTAAAGTTGAAATAATATTGAGGCGGACTTCAACTTTGGCATCCTTTAAGGCAAAAGATTCATCCTCTACTTCGACATCAAAGTCCTTAGTGAGTTTTAATGGCTCCAATTCGGGAATTGAAATAATCTGATTGACGGAATAGCCTATGTCGTCAGCAACCTGTTCCATCTGCCTCTTAATCGAGCCAGAAATTTCACTGAAATTTAGAAGAACTTGAATATATGTCTTTTCGAATAAGGCAGTCTTTATTATGGGCTCTAACTTACTATTAACCCAGTTTTCGAGATCTGAAACCTGAGACATTCTGTACTTGCCAATATCATTCAACTCCATCTGCAAAACATTGCTAATAAAAAAGGGTATCAACACTGGATCATGGATCTCACAAGCAATAGTAGTCTTTATCTCTTCAAATTCTTGTGGAGAAGATGCAATTGCATCACTACTAAGAGTTAAAAAATTAATCTTTCGACCATGCTCAATAACTAAATCATTAATATGATCACAAATCTGATTTTGAATTGAAGTGTTTAAGTCTGAGTAAAATTGTCGTAAGGAGACATTTGCTCGCAAATATTTCCTAATACCTTCCTTTACTAAGTTGGTGATCTTAATCTCTTGCCCAGCTTCAAGAACTGCTCTTACCTTCTGTTCCTCGTCTACGATAAATTCTGCATGGAGATTTACATCAAGGGCATCATCGTAATCCCTGACACGCACGCTAAAGGAAGTTGGCTGGATTACAAAAGGTTTGAGTTCATTTTCTCGGGCAAGTGAAATACGGAGCTGGAACGATAACCCAGTTTCCTGCTGGACACCATACATCACTGACTCTTTCAGTTCAGGCCTCTTAGAGAGGTAATTGTCGATGAAATGAGCCCCGTTAGGTCGACTATACTCAGCCACATACTTCTTGACTATTGCCTCCAATTCCTCCTCAGGTTGCAGGTTGCCACTACATAGTGCATAGAGTGCCGTCTCCTCACGTCCAGGGGGACAGCTAACCTCGTAGCTAATGACTATATCAATACTTCTGTCACCCTTGAAATCCCTGACAGTACACTTTAAAGCTCCCTCAGCAAGGTTAGACGAGTCGCTATCATTAGCGACAATGTAATATGAGAGCTTTCCTCCAAACATAGATGTCAGAAAAGAGCCTTTGTGGTGAATTCTGACTTCCTTCTTTTTTGTCTCTACGATAAGTAACTGCTCAGAAGATAGTCTTACTCTTGCATCCTTATCAACTTCACGGATAACTTTGTCGAAAGTATTATTAGATGGCATTATTTGGCTTCCTTCACTACAAATGGTTCAACTTTAGAAGATTTACGGATGCTCTTAAACTGCTTATTTAGCTTTCTAAGTGAATTACGCCTTTGAGTTAGTCTACTCTTACTTTTTCTCATGACATTGCTCTTAGTTACAGGAAGACGATTGATTTTATACAAATAGTAATCGCTGAGTTCACCCCAAAATTGTGATAGCTCTTGCTGTCTCAATTTATCAGTGCAAAAAATTATCTTTCTAAGCATGATCTCAATTGCGTTAGCATTTTCTAATTCTGTCTCAGGTTGTTTTTTAACATTCACGCCTGACAAAATCATGAACCACTCTGCTATTAAAGAACCTAGGAAACTGATAGCACTTAAATCATCGTTCTCCAAAATACTTTCTACTGCCAAACTGCCATTCTCACTTGGGTGAAATAACCAGCTAATAATAATATCCAATTTTTCCTCAACTTCACCTTTCCTGAAAGACTTAAACAATACATATTTGGATGGATATAGTCCATAGTCATCTTCAGGAAAACTCGATAGTGTACCTGAACAATAATCAACTAAAATGCTTAGAGATGCTTTGGCAGATGGAGAATATCTCGAGGTAGGAGAATCGGCATCAGGCAACCACGAGTAGAGGTTTTTCAGTATTTCATATACTCGAAAACCACTTGATTTTAACTTTCGATATAGTACTCCATAGGCTTTAGAAATAGCATTTGGATCGCCACTGTTATCTAAGAGTCTTTTTATCCAATAAAGGCTATCAAACTCATCAACATGGTCTAGCTGATTAACAATCGCCGCTACTACATCGTATCTTTTTTGCGTCATGAACTCATCTAAAAACCGCTTCACTGTAGTTTCTAGAGAAGAATTGCTAAGCATAAAATAAAGCAGACCAGCGACTCTCTCAAAGATTATTTTTTGTCTTGACTCAGCCTCTAATTGACTGAAATACTGTCTAATTTTTTGCAATAGATTATGGTTGACATCTATTTCCCAATCCTCTCTTTCGGCTAAATTATTGACTAACTGAAAAATCCATTGCTCATCATACACAGTAGGATGTGTAAGTATTGCATCAGTTAATATTGTTAGCCCACCCTTCGCAACTTGTATTGAAGGGTGAAACATAAAGAGCTGAGTTTTCTCAAAAAGATGATCTAAGTAGAGAGGTTGCTGTTCTTTCAGATAATCTTTCATTGCTTCTCTGAGTTCAGGAGGAGTAAAATCTATAATTCTCGAAGACTTACTCTCACTTGACTTTAGATGACATTTTTTCAGATATTGGTCTGGTCTACCGAGGTTTTCATTCCATATATCGAGCGTCCCCTTTTCCTCTTCGTCTTTGAGCTTTTTGATCTCTCCTTCATTTGTTAAAACTTCTTTTTCAATTGGTATTTTTGTCTTTTTATCTCTTAACAAAATTGAAACAACTTGGTTGAACTCATATGGGCTTAGCCCTTCAAAAAAAGTCGCAACATAAACCAAAGTATTTTCAATATCCTGTCCTTGTTGAAATAGCAGTATCAAATCTGTAAGTGTGTCTTCATCCGTTAGTGGAGTGATAGCGCTATTTCGATTGCCAAATACACTCTTTACACCGGCACTTTTACTTTGAGAAGCATCGTCTCGATCTTCTATGCTATCTGTATTATCGGTTTTTACATCCTTAAAGGAGTCTTTGTCTATAATAGAATTGTTTAATTCTTCTATTTTTTTAAGAAGTTCTTTCTCTAATTCATCACATTCTTCTATCTGCTCATCTAAATCTATTTTGTTTTTCTCACTACTCTCTGTAATTCTTACAGTTTTCAGTTTGTCACGTTTTTCTCCATTTTTTGACAGCTGTTTATATGTACTATCAATCTGTTCTTGATAGTACTTTATAAGTTGCCTTTTATTATCTGTTGGCATATAGACTACCCCTTAAGAGCCATTAAATAAATTACAGAAAACATATACAGCCTTTCTCAGGCTAGTGAGATACAATAATAACTCCAGAGCCCTTGCTACACAAGAATCTCAGTCTAATCTTGTGTCTTGCTGTATAAGAAGCAGATATACCTCACTAGCTTGAGAAAGGCTATAGAATATAATTCAAATGCTACTTGCTTTTCATGAAAGTGTACTTCTGCACTGCTTTTTAAATATTATGATTGGATTTCCGCATTGACTTTTTCATATTCATTTCTCGCAATTAGGATAGGGCATCTATTTTTTTCGCAAATTCTTCTATTTGTTCAAAAAGCTTCTTCTCCAATTCATCACATTTTTCTATCTCCTCATCTAAATCTATTTTGTTTTTCTCACTACCCTCTGTAATTCTTGCTTTTTCCAGTTTGTCACGTTTTTCTCCATTTTTTGACAGCTGCTTATGCTTTCCATTGATCTGTTCTTGATAATACTTCATAAACTGCCCTGTGGCACTATGGTTGCTCACTGTATTTACTCGTTCATCACTGAATTGGAAATCATTAATAAAGATTTCTTCTGGCAAACTTTTCCAAATCCTTTTTAACATTGCCGCTGAAACAGCAATACCTGCATAACCATCTGGAACTTTATGACTTACGATGCCAACAACACAACCATTTTTTTTATTTATAACAGGAGCGCCACTATATCCAGTTTGCAATCTAAAATCAGTATTGTTTAGCTTTAAATACCATGTAGATACTTTTTCTTTCCCAGAAATAGTCCAAGCAGTCTTCTTAGACAAATCTCCGTCGAGCGGAATAATATCTCTTTTTTGGCGATGTTTAGATAAGCTAGACATTCCAATAACTTGGATCTTTTCTCCTTCTTGAGTTACGGAGACAAGTCTGAGAACTGATATTTTTTTTGAAATATTAACTCGTACTACAGCAATATCTGTATCTTCATCGTATATTTCAATTTCTCCTGTATGCTCATCAATAGAAACTTTGTACTTTTGCTTCTCCTCATACGCATCTTTGATAACATGAGCACAAGTAACTACATAGGAGTATACTCCAGCATTGTGCACGAAAAATCCTGTGCCATAGCTAGTAGATGAAGAAGAAATATTTTGGTCTTCTACACGTGAAACAGTGACTAAACAGACAGAATCGAGCATGTTATCCATTACAACTCGCCCCTATCTGAATTTTCTAAATTTGGCCTTAATATGAGCTTTACTTTTAGATTGCTAGATGCCTTAGCTCTAGTGATATATATATTGCCTTCACCCTCAAAACTGAAACCAATCTCTACTTCAGCTGCTTCCACATACATGTCCTTATTTAATTCTTGCCAAACATCTGCAATAGGTCGACAGGCGTTTAGCAATATAGGTTTCACTTTGTCAAAAGTTGCGTTTACTCGTTCAGCGGTGCGATCGCTAATTTCTTGTATTTCGTCTTCCTGAACCTCAACTTCAACTAGAGTTCCATCCTCGAGCTTAATAAGTTTTCCAGACATTTTATTTTCCCTCAATTCATTGAAAACTTTGGTTTTTCAGCTTCTGGTTACTACTTTTACTTCCAAACGAAGCATAAAAGGTAATCAATACAGCCCACTTTATTTCTTGCATAAAGAATACTTTACAGTTGTCACTTGAGAATATAAGACAGCCCATAAGTATCTAAAAGCGAGCATCTATTGAACAACCTAGTAAGACTAAATTCATCAAAGGAGCTTCCCTATTTTTTGAAGTTCAGCGATGTTCTACAGCTATTGAAACGCTTTGTTTGACTTTCCTCAGCCTTAGGGAGAAACCTGATTTGAGTCGCGATATACCCTAAGCGAGTTCATCAGATCACTTTGTTCCGTTTATAATCTCACGAGTCTCCTATCAAGGACAATTGGCTCTACCGATCCCATTATGCAAATGTTCGCTGCGAACATCTTGGTAGGTTGTAAAGGCTTAAAACCCTTGACTACTCGATCATTCAGGATGATTCAGCATACTGAGTCCCGGAGAGCCGGACAATTATGCTTATCAGAATGTCAAAAAATTCTTCTCTCAATGAAACACCCTGGATGAAATGTATCGAAATATACATTATTTGGTCACTCCGTAACCTCTAAGTGGCCCTGAACAACTAGTTATCGCCAGAATAGCCAAATTTTCTAAGAACGCACACACATTTGCCTTTAGTTTCTTGAGTTTTTTGGCGACTAACAATTGAAAAAATGCAGTTCTACATATTGAATTCTTCAATTTAGTGAGCTAGACGAGTTGACACTGTTAGCTTAAGTGGTGAGAGCTAGACTGTATGCTCAGCCAGTATTTGAGCCCCATGAGCTGTGCCTATTGACAGCGCAAACAGGTGGCGGAGAAAGGTAGCAAGACTCTGAAGA
This sequence comes from uncultured Leptolyngbya sp., assembly GCA_964353225.1. GTDB lineage: Bacteria > Cyanobacteriota > Cyanobacteriia > Phormidesmidales > Phormidesmidaceae > PCC-6406. Next base: position 21,119 of record CAYGVA010000029.1, on the reverse strand, counting down.
GTAACCAAGTGCTCCAGCGTTACCTCTGTAAGACTTGTGGTCGTCGCTTCAATGAGCGTAGCGGTACACCGATGGATGGCCCGTCTAAGGACCCCAGTATCAACGATTGAGATAGCCCTCAATGCCAGGCATGAAGGGCTTGGCATCAGAGCAGGGCACTGGTCTACTAACGGGTGATATCGTCTGAAATGCTTATAGAGAAGGGATTCTAGCGATCAGGCTTGAAGCTGCTCGAAAAGCCTGCCTGATAAGGCTTTGCAGCTAACCTGGATAATTCACGAAAGATAAAAAGGAGACAGAAAAAAGAGCCCGAACCGCTTTAGGCTCAAGCTCTTCAACAAAATAAGTGCCTGTATTCTGCCATGACAGAGTGTGAAAAGGAACTCCGCTTCGATTTTTCCCAACCCCGCCCGCTGCAGGTTCAGTTTTCAGACCTGGAATTGAGTTCAGACGCAGGCATCCTGCTAGCACGACAGGCCGATGAACGGCTTCAAGTATCATCCGGGCTATCCAACTGCATCAAGGAATGGCGCGACCGTACCAAAATCACCCATAGCCTGAGTCAATTGGTGAGTCAACGAGTGTATCAGCTGATTGGCGGCTATGAAGATGCCAACGATAGCAATACCCTGCGCCATGACCCGATTTACAAGATCGCCTGCGGACGGCTGCCCGAGGCTGCTCAAAACGAGCTAGCCAGCCAACCGACGATAACCAGGTTAGAAAATCGGGTGAGTCACCGGGACAATAGTCGGATTCGCCGCTTTTTTGTCGATAAGTTCATCGCCAGCTATGAGCACCCCCCGGCAGAAGTGGTGCTGGATATTGACGGCTGGGATGCCCCCACCCACGGGCATCAACAACTGAGCTGTTTCCATGGCTATTACGGCCACAGCATGTACTATCCCGTGCTGATTAACGAAGCGACTAGCAGCTACCCCCTGGTGCTCCAACTGCGGGCCGGTAATAGTCATCCCGGTAAAGGGGTGGCGGCTCTATTGCGGTGGCTATTCTGGCGATTGCGGCGGGCCTGGCCTCAGGTGCGGATTGTATTGAGAGCGGATAGTGGCTTTTCTTTGCCTGAACTGGTCCGGCTCTGTGAGCGCTCGGGCGTCGGCTATGTCATGTGATCTTCCCCCAAAGTAGTAGACAGTGAACTTAAGCTGCGACTGTCTACTACTTTGGGGGAAGATCAATGTCAGCCTCAGCATCTTGAAACGATTCGTTCGCACTCAAGCGCAAGCTTGCCTTCTCAAGTCCCCCACTCAGGCGGCTGTAAGCTTTGACGCCCAACTGTTCTGCTTGGCTTTGGCGAATTTGGAGCAGACCGACTAGACTCTTCAGTCGCCGAGTTCGCCCTCGGGCTGGGGATGCCTGCTGGTTGACAAAAAAAGGGCGACTCGGGGACTGACGTGCTCCAGCATCTGCTGCCGAACGGTTTGTTCGATGCCTTCTAAGCTATCCAGGTCGATGGGGTCGCTGTTGCGGTGCAGAATCTCGGCAATTTCCGCTGTGCAAGTTTCCAAGCGCTTTTGGTCTTCGGGGGTCATGACGAGGTAGCCCTGGGACGACTCCTCAATTCTCACCCCTATGAACATGTTTTCGCGAAAGTGGGATGCTCCCGTGCAGCAGTTCTCAGTATGAGAACGATTCTCGCAGTTTAGGTAGCCTCAAAGGTCAAAATATCATCGTTTTACCTCCCTAAAGCATGGTCTATAGACGAGATCCATCGCCTCAAAATGCCCGAAAAATCCAAAATGAGAATTGCTGCCTGCCGTGCTGGTCTCCAAAAGCGCCTGAACGGGGAGAGGTGATGATGGAGGGCGATGAACTCTAAACCCGAGTGGCAGAGAACCGTTCGGCTGAGCTCACGACGAAGCCTGTGTTCGCGCAGCGTTGCCGTAGGCATTAGGATGGACAATCAGTTTTATTGAGCGACAGAGTCGTTACTGGATAGCAGCCAGTGCCGGACTCAAGGATGCTCAGTTGTTTAAGCGAGGTGTTCAACAGGCTTGGCAGTGGCCAGAGCCCAGTGATTGTGGGGCCGGTGGTTTACTGTTCGCGTAGCGTATCGCAGGCTTGGGGGAGCGGTGCTACGGCAAAGAATTGTGGAAACTGGCTAGTGTCTATCTGCCCAGCAGTCTCACCTCATAGGCCTATTCCTACCCGAAGGTATGGCGCGAGGAATTGGAAGTTACCGTAAAAATCAAGGTGTCTCAGGGAAATTGACGGATAGAGTGACTCAAGCAGGAGCATCCCTTTAAGGCGATTAGTCCTAAGTCAGAAGCCCATGCTAATCATGCTGAGGCATTCAACAGTGCCTTGAGACATCGGGCCACAGCTTATCGAAGGTGTCAGAATCACTATGCCAAGCAGGTCAAAGGCTTGCAGCGAGCTTTGAATGTACAGCGATTAATCCACAACTGGGTGAAGCCCCATTGGGGCTTGGGTAAAAAGCAGACACCTGCCCTAGTGCAGCCATGCCTGGAGGGCTATTGGCGATGGGATTCATTAAAAGGCCTGTGAAGATCTCTGAAACACTCTTATCCAGGGGATTTAAGAGTCTCACCCCTTAACAGGACAGTGCCCACCAGCGATGAAGATGGGATTCGTTAAACGACCAGTCAAAATCTCTGAAATACTTTCACACAGGGGATTTGGGTGCATCACTCGTTAACACGACAGTGCCGACAATTAAAACCAGAGGTCCCGCTATAAGACGATTACAACCCCTGGCTTGATGAATTAGAGTGGGCGTGGCCATGACTACGTCATAAGGGTTTTGCTATCAAGTGTCCATACGCCTTAGCAGTTTGGGTTAGGTATATGCAGGATCGATTAAGATCTAAGCTATTTAAACAGTGATTAATTGTTTTGTAGCGTTTTATACAATATTCGTATTGCTCAGGAAAGTTCCGATTCAAATCTGAATTTCAACATCTAAAGGTGTTCTTCTAAGGCTGTACCTGAGTTTGTAGAAATAATTTCTTACAGGGTAGACACTATGGGAGTCATATACATCGGAGATCGGGCTGTTGGCAAAACCCATTTAGCTCTAGAGTTGGCGAATCCACGCAGTCAAAATGTTAACGTATTGCAACCGGATTACGAGAATCTAAAAAGTCTTCTAGTTGGGGATGAAGATTCCACTAAGCCAACTGAAGCTATAGACCTTCGGTTCCTGGAAATTCAAGCAAAATTGCCAACGGGCAATAAAAACGTAATACTTGACTGGATTGATACCCCTGGCGAGATGTGGAGGGAGCGCTGGCAAAAGAGCAATCCAGATGACTGGCAGAGCTTTCTTGAAAATAGCCGAAAGAGTGAAGGCATTCTACTAATTCTCAACCCTTATCGAGAAGCCTTATCTGCTACCGTTGGCGCTGATTACAGCACCCAAAAACAATGGTGTAGTCGTTTTGAAAAATGGGTGGATTTTTTTCGATATGATTGTCCCAAAGCTCGTCATGTGGTTATCTGCCTCAACAAGGCAGACTTATTTGTGGAGAACCTGAATCAAGAAGCTTCCAAGCTCGCCTTTGATCCTAACGGTTCCACTATGACTTGGCGAAAGCGTCATACTTATGTTCTCCAAAGATATTTTTGCCCCATACAGCCACAAATTGAGCAAATAAATAAAAGTATCAATGGACTTTCTGTTCAATGCTTTATTACCAGTATCTATAGTCGTCAGCTTCTAGAATTACCTTGGATATATATGGCAAGCTTTTTGGCAAAGTGACTTTATATGAAGAGATAAAATGGGTAACATTCGTGTCATCGGACCCAGGGGTTCAGGCAAAACCACCTACTTAGCATCGCTAGCTTATTGGCCAGATAGCCAACGTCCTGGGAAAAAGAAAAAGGGCCTGACGGTCAAGGCCTTGAATGACGAAACTCGTGAACTTGCAGATAAAGCGGAAAATATCATCTTAGAGGGTGAATCGCTCGAGCCAACTCGAGTAGAGGGGGGAATCGATGCGCTACCTTTTTACTCCTTAGGTATTGAAGTCAAGACTTGGTTGCAGAAACCAGAGTTGATTAACCTTGCTGTGCGCGATTATCCAGGGGAGATCTTTGAGGAATTGGCCGATCCAACCTCTATAAATCCTATGCATAAGGAGTTTGTTGACGAATGCCTAGAAGAGACAGTTGATGGCTGTTTGATTTTGTTAGCTGACTGGGAACGGAAAAAAGACAAGTTAACGAGTCGTGCCTTAGCAAACTTTACCAAACAATTAGACACACACAATCGCATTAATAATCTTCGTATTGCAGTTGCCATGAGCAAGTGTGAACGTGGAGAACTTTGGCCCGGTCGTTTAGACCCTGAAATCGATCTTTTTCGACAACATTTACCTAAGACAATTGCTGCCCTAGAAGATTTTCTGCCGAGGAAAAACCTTAAATTTTACGCAATTTCAACCTTTGGGGTTCTGGGACGCAATGATCCTCGTCCTAATCGAGAGGATGTAGTTGGAACGGGTGGAATGCACTCCGTTCTGCGTGAGCCAAATAGCTGGAGGCCCTATGGTTTGCTTGAACCTCTATATTGGCTAAGCAAAGGAAGGGTACTAAGCTATGTTTGAGCGGTTTAAAAAGCAGGTTGAATCAACATCAGGTACTTTTTTGTCGCAAAAAGATGCCGTGATTCGCGTTATTGGAGATCGGGCATCTGGTAAAACTACCTATATGGCAGCTTTAGCCCGCTTCCCTCATGCCTCTTCCAATCGCCTAATCCAAAGTATTAATGCTATCAATGATGATGGCCAAGAATTGATAGCAAAGGCTAAAAACTTATTGGAGCAAGGCTTAGAACTTGAACCAACTGATTTAGAAGTTAAGACAGAAGACATTAAAGACTACCAACTCAGTATTCTAATTAGCAATTCATCTATTACCAATAATAGAACTCCTATCGGATTGGCTGGAGATTCAAAACTTCAGATTAATGTAAGTTTCAAAGATTATGCAGGAGAATTTTTCTCCGATTTATTACACGGCAGCCGAAATACACAATTGGCCAATTATTTAGAAGATTGCTCTCAAGCAACAGGGATCATGTTTTTACTGGATGGTTCTTCTCAACGAAAAGATGCTGAATATGCTGCTGCCCTAGAAAAATTCTTCGAAGGTTTGATAGATGCAAAGAATAATTCCAACCTGAAACGTATTGCTTTGGTCTTAACAAAGTGCGAACTTCCTGACCTATGGATTAAGCGAAATCAGCCAGAAAAATTAGCACATGCCAAATTCAAACAGGTTTGCGGAAAATTGAAATCGTGGCAATCATCATCTAAAGGCAGCGTTAACTTCTTTGCGACTTCAGCTTTTGGAGTTATTGGAACTCGCTTTGCTGAAGCTAACTCTAAACAGTTAAGTAGAGATCGAGGAGGTGTAACGTCAATACTTCAAGACCCGCAACACTGGAGGCCATTTGGCCTTGTTTCCCCAATATATTGGCTGTGTACGGGTGACAGGAATCAACAACTAGATGAGGATTAAGAGTTTTATGCATTCCTCTGTTGAAATTCATGAATTTAGCACTGGCATTATTCCAGAGAAATTGCCCGATGGTGGATGGGTTTCACGCGGGTTTACGGGCAATTATATGAACTCCACTTTAGATGAGATTCCCTATGCTGTTTACCGCTCTATTGTCAATAAGGATTTTGCTGTTGCAGAAGGAACTGCTAGCGACATTCCTACATTTATTGGTCGAGATATTGAAAATTGGTCTGTTATAGCTCTAATCACAAAAGGTCGCGATGAAAAAGGTAGAGCAGCTTCTTTTTACCGCTATTTTTTAACGCAAATCAACGAGGGCCTGTCGATACTTCTAGCGTTCATAGAGGAGCGGGAAAAGCAAGGATTGAGCTTTACATTTGATCCTTTCGATTTCAGAGAAGCTGGACAACCTCATGCAGTGTCAATGCAGGTTTTAAATGCGCAATTGACTAATAGAAGTGTAACTAATCCTTGTCGAGAAATCCCATGTCTGCTGGATAGTCGAGAAAGCTACGAGCCAGTCTTCGTGAATCAACTTGCCATGTCGTGTTCACAAAGCAGTAGCCAACCAACCGCTTGGGCCTTCAATGTAGAGGCCTTGGAGAAGCCTTACCGCTTTCAAGTTATCTATCCTGCCAGCGTTGCTGCTTACCAACGTATTCGCGAGTCAATACTGTCCACACCAAGAGCTCTTAGTAATTCATTAGTAGACGAACAGGCTATAAAGACTGCACTAAAAAGTTTGATTAATTCCTCCAATGCCAAGCCTGAGCATCTTAGTGCCTTGGTAGCCAATATTGACGCTGTAGAAAATACTTCAAGTAACGTTCCGACCAACGAGTTTTGGAACTCTCTTTTCAACAGCCAAGGGGCTGAAAATGCTATCCGCCAGAAAATATACAGTAGTCCTATGACTAGGCTTTTGACTCTCAGAGCCATAGTTATGCCCGAAACTCTTTCTAATTTTTTGGAGTGGATAGGTAAAATTCCAGACACTAATCAGAAACAAGAACAAGAAAATGTTTCTTTGAGTCTGCAAAATCAGATTGCCAAATTTCTGGGCTCTTCGATTTTGTTGCAACGACTAGCTTTAACAGGTGCAAATTTCCTCTTGGACAGCACCTTTACAGAAAACTCGCATCTTGAGGAGATGTTGTGGCTAATTAATTCACAAGAAGGTTTCTGGAGAAAGTCATTAAAGAAGCAGACCAAAGATGCCAAGGATTTCGCATCTCAATTTAATCAGCAAGGAGGCATGGACGTTTCTGCTCACTATGCTGAACAGTTGAGTGTTACGGGCACTTGGCGAACAATAGTTTATGGGTTTAGAAATTCCACCTCTCTTAACATCAAGAATAACCCTAAATACATTAATGCAGGTAATTTCTTCTGGTGCTTAAGAGAGCCGGTTCTCGCAGCCTGTTGTTTTCAGTCTGGCCGTGGTTTAGTACCGCCAGAAGTTTATGATGAAGCTTCAAGATATCCAGATTTCAACAATGGAATACCTTACGGGATTCGATTAATAAGGGGAAAAACTTTATTTGAGAAATTTTCTGGCTTTCTGTTTAATCCCATAGCTATAGTAATAATTCTTTTGTCTACCTTAACTACTTTGATTTACATATTCGGTCCTTCGGCTATAGATTTAGTTCGAAATATGCATTTGATTACAGACGAGGAAGAAGCATCAACGGAAGGAAATTCTGAATCAATAGTTCCTGAAGCTAATTCAGTTGAGGCAAATCAACTGAGGGAAAATGGATTGATTCAAGGGACAAGTTTACCTGGGAATGATGAACTTTATAGGGCCAGGGCAGATTTCGAAAGTGTTACTGTCCCAGTCATTCAATCACTAGCAAATGAACTATTGGCCACATATTCTCAGCAAAATTCAATTCCTTTTTCCAATAACCAGACTACTAGTCTGAATTTGCTAAGCGAAGAAGAGGCTGTCATAAGAATCGCGTCGACTCTTCTCGGTCGAGATTTTAATTTGCAAGAGCAAAAAGAACTAGGATATTTTTCTATCTCTCAATATTCAGGGATAGAGCAAGTACCAGAAGCAGTAAAAGATCGATGGGTAGCGATGATTAGAAGTTATCAGTCAAGAAATGCACTAACCCCAGATGGTTATCTGTCAAGTGAAGGAGAAACCTACGAAATCTTAAGGGAGGAACTTCTCTATAGTACTCAGAATAGGCCTCAGCCACCTATACTGCCAGATACAGATCCTAATTCCATCCCTGATTCAGACACAATTGTTCCTGAATTAGATATGCCTGAAGCAGATTCTCAAGAAAACGCTCCTCCAAGAAGATAATACCGATTAAAGAATGCTAATTAAAGCTATCAACACCAAGTAAAGTTCTGAGGTCTTGAGATGAGGGTTTATCTATATATATTAGCTGGTCTAATGTCAGCACTTATAGGATGGAGTATAGGTCAATTTATAATTGCCGATCTTGGCGTATTTAGAGATTTTCGTGAAATTGTTCTATTCCCTTGCATTGCCATTTCATTAGCTACTGGAATTGTCTTAAATGAGATTTTTCTAAGTAGTCCAACTCGTCCCAAATTAAACCTGCGCTCGTCTCCGCTGCCTATATCCATAGCAGCGGGGTTGGGATTGTTATCTGGTTTAGTAGCAGGATTTCTGGTGCAAATACTTATACTACCTCAGCTTGGCGTTCCTTCTTTTGTTGTAAGGGTGCTTGGCTGGCTCTGTATTGGTAGCTCCGTAGGGTTCGCAGAAGGGTATACCTGGCGATGGCGTAGCATTGAGGCAGGAGATAAGCGCAGATTCCGCAAGCGATTTAAGACAAGTATTTTAGCCGGGAGCTTAGCAAGCCTTTTGGCTGCAATGCTGTTTGAAATTCTCCGGTTAGCTTTTAACATCAAAACACTGGTTGCTCTTGAAGACCCAATCGGTTTTTCCATTTTAGGTATCTTATTAGGCTTAGCGTTCAGTCTCACAGCATCTCCTAGCTACATGGTTGCGCTACGTGCTGGAGCAGGATTTGAGTATCAAGATACGAGTCTATATTCCTCTTCAACCGGTAAATCTTCTCCCAGTATCAGCAATAATTTGAGATTTGTTAGCCTTAGCCAACTACTCAATATTGAAGAAGGATTGTCCATTCAATTACCTGTTGATAAAAAAATCGTTATCGGTTCTGCGCCTGATGTTGATATTTATCTTCCAGGATTGACCCAGTACTTAGCACAGATAGACTTACAATCACGAGAATCTATATTAATAGCCAAGGAACAGGGTGTAGAAGTCAATGGAGAAAACATAAGAATAAATAGCCCTGTCACTCTTAAGCACAACCACGTTGTGTCTTTTCGAACTGAACAATTTCAGAAGCATGGTGGTATGGAAACAGATGAAAAACAACTTTACAGATTCGTGTATTACAATCGCTTCCTTGATCCGCAAGGCTAGCTTAAGAACCATAGTTTTTTTAGTCTTACTGAGTGGCTCAGATTTAGCCGCATCACCAAGTGCTGTTGAAATTGTCAGCAGTCCAAAGGTTGAAGAGGATGAGGTTACCGTCCGTATTTCGGTAACTGATGGTCAAAATCGACCAGTTGTTGACTTACTAGATACTGATTTCCAATTGATAGTAGATGACTTGGATTTACAATTTGAAAGCCGAAATTGGAGACGTCCTCAAGATGTAGTTCCACCCCCAGCATGGGTGATTGTTCTTCTCGATATGAGTGGCAGCATGAATCAGCCTGATAGCAGAGGAACAACTAAGCTTCAAGGGGCATTAGAATCCATTACTCAATTTAAAAACTCGATTTATGAGCGATTGGATACGGTGCCAGAGACAAACATTCCTCAGATTGCGATTGTCCCCTTCGGCGAGCCCGGAGAGAACTGCAAGGGATTTCCTGTCACTCAAAATGAGTTGGATAAATTTTTCCCTGCTAATGCTGTGCTTCTAGATAACCACTTAGATTTTCTTTCTAAGCAGGCACCTTGCGCTGCCACGAACCTTTATGAGCCTTTGAGCAAAGCTATTAGATTTTTAAGCAATACTCAAGATCCAAGATTCGCTCACTCCGAAGAATCTCAGCAGCCAAAACCACGACTTTCAATCATTTTATTATCTGATGGGTATCATACTGAAGGAAAAGAAGCTGAAGATTTTGAAGTTCTAAAACTATTAATCAGACAGAATCCAGAAATTACTATTCATACTTTAGGCTATGGATTGACACCTGAGGAATTAGGTGAAAAGTACAATTTAAAAGGAGCTGCAACTCGTAATGATATCGGCAGTGAAATTCCTGCTGATGAATTTGTTGATCAAGCTCGCCTAGCAGAAATATCGCAATTAGCCGGAGGTATTTCTGAGTTTTCTGCTGATGCAGCAACGGTTGCGGAGAAGTTACAAGTTTTCCTAAATGCTTTGTTAGGTGAGTATGAAATTAGCTATGTTCAACCGAATGCAGACCGTAACTCGTCTCATACAGTGAAGGTTCTTATTGATGCAGATCAAGGTGTTATCCAGTCGAATCTGCAAAAGTACAGAGTAACGGGGTTTGGGCGCATTCTTGGGCGCAATGTTCGCCTCAAGATTTTTGTTTTTACACTTTTAATAATGGGTGCTGCTGGAGTTTTACCTTTCTGGATATGGTCAAATCATTTGTCAGAAGTAGAAATGTAGTCCATATCTGTTCAGTATGACAGATATGGATGAAAGGTGGTTGTCTGCTGATGAATATGGAAGAATTTATCTTCCGTGGAATGCTGACAAAGGCAATCGGGAAATCTTTAAGAAAACATACCCATAGTTAAGGCCGGACTAAATATGAAAAGAATTTTGCTTTTAATACTTCCCTTAATGGCAACTTATAGCTGTACATCTGCAGTCTCGCAAAGTAGCAATGGTTCCGACAGCAACACCTGTCCTAGTGAACCAAGAGTTGCACTAAGTCAAAATAATATTGAAGAGATTTCTCTTGAAAAAAGCGCACTCACCAAGTCAGGCAATGTAGGCGTCAGCCAAGCAAAAGGATATATATTTGAAGGAAAATCTGGGGATAAGCTTAGTTACCAAACTGATAACAATGTTTGCATCTGGATATATACTCCTGACAATAATCTGTTGACAGATAATAACCTTGAGCTTAACGGTAAGTATACTCTTCAGGTGGAAGCTTTGAGAGGCAGTACTAGTTTTGAGCTGGAAATGGGCCTTGGCGAGTTGTCTGAAAATGTGGCTTTAGTCGACAATTCGAATAAGCCTGATGATTCTTCGAATACTCCTCCTAATGACTCTGAGGAAATTTCATCTGATGACGAAAATATTCAAGCCTCAGCGAGTGTTGATAGCCTTAGTGAAGATCAGGCTAAATCGTTGGTTCAAGAATGGCTTGATGCTAAGTCTCGAATTTTCTCGCCTCCCTTTGATAGGAATCTAGTCAGAGAGCTTACTGCTGGAATACTTTATGAAGACATCACTAAAACTGGAGGTTCTATAGATTGGCTACGTAATAACAATTCATACTATATCTACAACGAGTCTCGTGTGGAAGATGTTTATTCATTTTCGAGTGATAGCGAGCGACCTTCTATCAAGGTATCTATTTTTGAAGATCGTGTTTTAATTGGGAAAACCGGCAACCCTGATGCATCTCAGTCAGGTTCTTCAACTGAAAACTTCACCTACTTTTTTGTCCGGGATAATGGTGTTTGGAAAATTGAAGATTATAAGTCAGATTCTTGATGTCTTGAAAAAATCAAGGTTGGGAGTTCAGTGGATTTTTGAAGTTTAAAATGGCAAAAAAAGGTAGCTACGATGCTGATGCCCCATTGGTGAAAAAAGGCGTGCTGCCACGCATTTTTCTGTGCTTAAGTATCTTAGGAATAGTATCTTTTGCGATTATTGACTTGTCAAAAACTAGACCCAATGGATCTTTGTGTGATGATCCTTCTATATTGCATGGGTTTCGCAGAATTGCATTAAATATAGGCAGTTTTCAAGAGTTTGAAAATCGGGTTCCGAATGGAAAAATCGATTGTTTTCAGTTCTCTGCTGAATCTGGGCAAGAATTATACTTGAACTCTAATACTAGCCTGGAGGTCGTATTTCCAGATGGCAGTACATCAACATTTCAAGGGACATCCAGAAAAATATTGAAAGAAACTGGGGAACATACTCTAAGAATTCATGGTACTCTCCCATACCGAAACTATAGAATAGAGATTGGCTTAAATGATTCTTATGAAACTGGAGCTGATGCAAATAGCATAGCTCTAAATCCTGAAAATGATCCTGTGGAAGAGTGGGTGCCCGAAGTAGCATTTCCCACTTATAACGTTAGGAATCAACCGCCGCTCACTCACAACCAAGAGCTTCAGCAAGTGGTTGATGGAGGTGTTGAAATCGCAGGTGGCCGAGGTTTGTCAATTCAGCAGCTATCGATCACTTTAATTAACCTGAATGATCTTTCATTTGCAGCACATAATGAGCAGCAATCCTTTTTTCCTGCAAGTCTTACTAAGCTTTTCTGGTTGATTGCATTGTTTGGTTATTACGATTCAGGTAAACTTCCTCAAAATTCCATTTCTGATGAGGACTTGTACAGAATGGTCCAAGATTCAGATAACAATGCAGCTAGTCGAGTGCTAGATTTGCTGACGGGAACTCAATCAGGTCCTGAGCTTAATGATGAGGATTTAAGAAATTGGGCTAAGCAACGAGAAATTGTAAATTCATACTTTGAGGGTGCAGGTTACTTTGGGGTTAACATTAGCCAGAAAAACTTTCCTATCCCTGACTTATCCTTAGATTCTCCAACTGGGCGTGAATTGCAAATGCGGGGAGGAAATGAAAGTTTTCCTGTCAGAAACTCATTGACTTCGTGGTCAGTTGCCCGACTGTTGTTTGAAATTGAGCAGGGCCAAGCTGTTTCTGAAAGCTATAGTAGAAGGGCGAGACAACTTTTAAAAAGGGACTTTATCATTGAGCAAACAAAAGAATATGATTCAATTCAAGGTTTCTTAGGTGGTGGTCTTAGCCCAAATGACGTAACCTTGTTTTCCAAGCCAGGGTGGACCTCTTTCTCAAGGCAAGATGCGGCCATAATTTATGGTCCCAATAACTCAGCTCGTTATATTCTCGTTGTGCTGGGTGATGATGCTGGCTACGCTGAGGATTGGGAGGTTTTTCCTCAGATTTCCAGGTACATTTATTTAAAAATGCTCGATAGCTACTGATTCTCGGCGGCTTTTTAATGGTTTCAAAAAATGCTATTGCTAGGCAAATTGTGCATTTAGTCTAGCAATCTTGTAGACCTGTGCCTGAGGCAAAATTGAGTCGTTATTTCATCATGGTGTTACAACCATATTCATTGAGCCCGTTTGCAATCTAATTTGCCACAGTCCTGAGTAGGTCCCCTAATCAAGCGGACTTTGCTCTTTGACACTTGAAGTCTTGGTCTATCGACTTTCTGCTGAGCACCAGTCTAGTATACAACTTTATTTCTGGCTCTCGTCTTTTGCTAATGTCCCGGCTCCGAATTAGTGTACAACTTTATCTCTACTCAGCCTTTTGGGTGGAACGATAGACTAAGGCTTTTAAGAGGTTTCAGTGTATAACTTTATTTTCCGAATACACCAATCTCCTTATCAAGGATGTCGAGCGTATTCAGAGGGTGTTTGAAAAGTCCTCGGGACTTCCTTTAGCGACATGGATTACCTAGAAAAGTGACGGTAGCATTAGGGCTTCAGCCACCCTACTGATGGGCTCCAGTATTGTTCAAGACTGGCTTACCCCCTTTTCAAACACCCTCTCATAGGCATATCAAAAAAGGGTCCTTTTTTGATACCCCTAAATCACTACCACTCGACCTTGGTATTCCAAGGCTTTCACCAACCCGCTCCAGATACCCCTTTTTTGATACCCCTCTTAGCGCGATAGCGCCTTTTTGAGAAGGCACCCACAGGTGCGCCTCATGTGACTTGAAAGTGTTGCACGAGGAGAGGAGTGCAACAGCTAGAACGTTGCAGATCTGCACGTTGATGCAACAATGCACGTCGTGTTATCCCTTTAAGGGCAAGGGTTTCAAGGGGACACAAACCATGAAAAACACCAACCACGGCACACAACAGCGACGGTTACGGACAGCAGTGAAGCGCCTGGTGATTGAACTGGGCTATCTGGAGCGCTGCTTGGATGAAGGACTACTAGACCCCGATATTCACACCGCTGCTTTGCACATCGATGGGGCAGTGGATCGGCTCAACGATTATCTGGCCGGGGCACGCCATACCCAACGGGCCGCTTAGCCTTCATCGACTCCACGCCCTTCCATCGGGGCCTCACCTTGCCGGGGCACGCTAAACGGCGATACCTGCCCCGGTATCAGAGAAAGCTGTAGTCCTTCCGGCCAGGCATCATCGATGGACAATTGCCCATAGAACTCCGCCCTAAGCCGTTGTTGCTTGGCTCGATACGGGCGATCAAACCGGAGATGACAGACCGTGCAAAGGGCCTTGAGGTTCTCCGGGTCTTGGTTGTCAGGACATTGGTCCAAATGAGCCACCGTCAATAGATAACGACGCGGTGCATCTTCGTACTTAGGTGGTTGGGGAGTATATCGCTGACGCCAAGCATTAACCCTCTTGAGGAAATCTTCCATGGCTTCCCCCGGCTGATGACCAGGCCGCTGGCATTGCTGACAACACCAGTTCGCCGCTTGTTTGACGGCGGTAGCGATCTCTGGCCAGTTATCGGGATACCGGGCGCGAATAATCGGCATCGGCTTAGCTCCAGGCGTCCGTTAACGATAACGATGCTTGTTCTGTTTGCAACCACCAATGAAAAAGCGTCAGCCGGTTTCGACTGACGCCTTGGTGTGAGCAAGATGATTGACCCATCAGGAGCCAGGACTCACACCAAACCTGAATCAAAGCCTCCTCAATGACGACATTAAGGAGGCTCAGAAAGAGAACTAAAGGGACTCGCACCAGGCCCAATCGAAACCGGGCCGTTTACCAGAGCTGAGCTTTGAGGGGTGGTGATGGGAGGAACTGTTAGCCGTTACCTCTTGCTGCAGCTGGTCGAGCAGGTCATGCACCCGAGTTAAGGGGGATTGGGCCGTTGCCATGGTGAAACCCTCCCTTATGCGATCGCGTCTTTGTCGAGGTTCTCACGACGCAGTTGGTCAAAATCCACAGCATCCTTGTCCAAGTTCTCGCGGCGGAGCTGGTCAAAGTCCACGCCAGCCTGCAGTTCAACCACCGCGTCTTTCTCTAAGTTCTCTTGGCGGAGCTGATCGAAGTCTACGGCATCCTTATCAAGGTTTTCACGACGCAGTTGGTCGAAGTCGATGCCTTTGATGTCCAGCTCTACAACGGCATCCTTGTCTAAGTTCTCACGACGCAGTTGGTCGAAGTTGACCGCATCTTTATCCAGGTTTTCTCGACGGAGCTGGTCAAAGTCAATGCCTTTGACCTCGATCTCAACGACGGCATCTTTATCGAGGTTTTCGCGGCGGAGCTGATCGAAGTTAACGGCGTCTTTCTCTAAATTCTCTTGGCGGAGCTGGTCGAAATCAACAGCAGCGTAGGTGGTGGGTGCGACTGCAACGGAAGCGATGGTCAGAGCGGTGAGGGCGATTGCAAAGCGTTTCATAGTCTTGGACTCCTTAGATGTGATGTGTGGTTTGTTCAATCATCTTGAGTCCTACTATCGCGGCTGTCTCTGAGGGACTTCTGACCGCCAAATAAGCTGACCTTAATGGCTAACTGAGAAAGCTGAGCGTAATGGTGCAAACCCCTGAGTGAGGGTGATACAGGTCACGATTGAGCCCACAGCAAGAACGCTATAGGCAAGTGACTTGTCAGGGTTCGTGAGCCCTTGTGGGAACTGAGAGTTCCTGTCGAAATTCCCCCCCCTATATTTACTGCCTGGATGCGCTTTGGCGGCCGCTACGCTCCAATGCTGGATAGCCGATCTTCTCCGGCATTCGAATCGACACCCAATAATCGTAAATAACCGTTAATATAAACGGTAAGTAATTGTTATACGGTAAATTTACCGTAAGGATGACACGATGCCCATTTCCCCGAAACTCACGCCACAGATGGTCTTTGCGGCCTGTTTCGAGCTGAAAGAGGCTGGTGAGGTCATCAATCCGTACCGCGTGTGGCTTCAATGCGGGAAGGTTGGCTCTACCACCACGGCGAAGAAGCCAGTTGAGGCGTGGTGGTCCTGTGAACACGGGGAGACGCCATCAGAACGACAATTTCAGGATCTCTACAACCGGATGAAGAATGGGGAGAGTGGCGTTTCATCGGAGGGTGATAAGTCGGAAAGTCAGGATGACGTTCCTGAGGCTCTGCTTCAAATCGTTGAGAAGATTGCTCGGGAAGTGTGGCAGTATGCATCCGAGCGCATTGAACAGGAGGTGCGAGAGGTTAATGAGCAAGAGGCGTCAATCGTTGAAGATGCATTGGCCAAGCTAGAGACTGCCAATAAGGCGATTGCAGAACTTCAGCGAGCCCTTGCAAGCACCCGGTCTGAGCAAAACGAGCTGCAAGAGAAATACGATCCGCTCTGTGTTGAACATGAGCAAGTGAAGGCGAGATATCAAGAACTCACCTCCCAATACGGTCTTCTTCGAGAGGAATTCGGTGGGCTGCAGATATCACTTCGGAATTCAGCAGAAGAGAAAGGCAGGGCAAATGCCAGGGAGGATGAGTACCAACGGTACCAGGCAAGCGTAAGAGAGCAGGTTGAAAGGGATAGACAACTTATCTCTGAATTGAGAGAAGAGATTAAAGACCTCAACCAGCAGCTTGTTGAGAAGGAGGGTAGGGCAAGGGCTGCGGAAGAGAGGGTTCGACAGTCTGAACAGACGTGAATCTTGATTTCTTTTCCTAGGGTTTGCTTCTCCAGGTAACGGACCCGAAAGCTGCCGCCATCCACCACTGAATCGTTGACCACATAAGCCACCTCGCTATCTGGCAAGGTCGGGGCTGCATCGCACCCCAGCAGGCTAAGGACCCCCGTGATCAGCACCAAGCCTTTCATCTGGGTGGGGATTATTCTGGGCATTCTGAAGCCAACTCCTACGGTTTGCATCTCCGACTGCCCATGGCCCAAATGAGGCACTGTCTCTTAAGAGGGTGATGGGTGCTCGAATCCCTTGCGAGGCAATGATTTTCACTAATTCAAGGCAAAAGCGCTGAAATACTTGTAGAGAGAGGATTTACAGCGTTCATCACTCTTTAACAGGTCAGTGCCCCAGATCACACCGTGACCATGGCCCCCTCATCCCCCTCATCTAACAACTTCTGCACCTGGTGAGACACCTGTCGCAGCTGCGCTTGCTCTAAATGATGCAGCGCCCGCAAGATACGGTTGAGAGAAATCGCATCCTCCTCCGAATCCGAACGACAAAGGCGGGCCAGAATGGCATCCTCAATGGGCCGTTGTTGTTCATCCGGCGTCATCTTGGCGTACATGCGCCGCAAAGTGTCCGGCGAATGCCCCATCATGAACGCCAACGAGCGAATCTCCTGGTCCGATAGCCCCACCTGGTAGGCCCACGTCGCCCAGAAATATCTCATGGTGTGGGGCGTCACCGCCCGGCCAATCAAACGATGGGCATTCGTGCGAATCGTGTGGAGATAGCTGTACTCGCAATAGGGCCGCCCCGTTGTCGGACTGACAAAGAGAAACCCCACCCGCCAAGGCACCCCATCCCCATCCGTGAGCACCGTATCGTGCTGCGGCTGACACTCAGCCCGCCCCGTCGAGAGCCAATCTCCCCGCGTGTCCTGATAACGCGGATCCGAGCCCGTGTAAGGCTTCCGGCCCTGTGATGACGGCCACCAGACCCCCTCCAGATACCTAGCCTGATAGTCATAGAGACAGGACCCATCATCAAAGCGCCGATTAGGAATAATCGTGCGATGGATGCCCAGCGACTTCCGGGTTTTCTGCTGCTGTACCTCTCGAATCCAGATCCCCTCCGGATAGCGTCGTCCATTCAGGACATACGTGTGATAGACATAGTTGTCCTCCACCTGCCCCACCGCATTGCGCTGCCGCACCTCATCCGGCGGTAGCGGGTAATAGACCCCGTCCGGCGGCACCTCCTGTGGCCTAATCACAGGGCAACTCAACGCAACCTTGAGGCTGCGGTCCACCTGCTGCCGTAACGGCGGAATCCAGCTCATGTAAGCCACCCGTAAAAACTGCTGGTAGCGGTGAGCAATGCGTCGCGGCGAGCGGAGCTTACGGCTGTAGGTGCGAGGCCGACAATCCAGCCGCATCGGCTCCGTCACCCCCTGCTGAAACACCTCCAGCGCCGTACTGCCCTGCGGTATAAGCGGCCACTTTTGAGCCAGGCACGCCACATCGATCGACCGCTGCCGTTCATTCACCGCCTCCTGAATCTCCCCATAGGCCGCCCGTAACGTCTTGAACACCGGCAACTGCTCATAGTCATCCGCCACCGTCACCCAATCGGCATAAAGTACCCGCCCCGCCGCCATCGTGTGTACCAACTTGACATGCCAAGTATGAGGACTAAACGCCCGCATCTCCTGCAAGAGAAAATCGCGGTAGCTGCAGATGATGGTCTCCAACTCCCGCTGTGCCTTACGCCAGCACTTAGCCTGTTGAGCCGGCGTCATCTGCTCAAACTCATCCAGATCAACCATCGGGAAAATATGCTGCGGCCCCAACGCCTCCAGCGGGACCCCGTTGTAGCGATGCTGCCACCCGAGAATCAGCCGCCACGTTCGGGAATAGCAGCGGAGCGTGTAGGGCGCAATCGGGCCGAACGGTCGTCCGGGTTGATTCGTGCGAGACAGAAACGTACACGCATCCTCATACCATTGGCGCAGCGCCGGATTCATTTGCTCCACCTTCAGGCCATAGGTGCGATAGATCCCCCGCCGCTTCGTCAACTTCACCGTCGTGATCGAGCCATGTCCGTGGAGAGATAGGGGCGCACATTGAGCCGCCATCTCCGACGACATCGGCGCACCCGGCCAATACCGAGTCTGTGCAGCCCAAGTGAACCACTGCCGCACGCGATTGCCATAGGTGTTGCGACTGCTCTCAGTAACAGGAGCCTCCGGTAGATAGGTCTCAAACCGAGTTACCGCCTTCGGCAACCGCGAGATTGAAAACTTGGCCATGAAGTCCCGCGCCTGACACTTGATCGACTTCGTAATTTTCGTCCGACCCTGGGGCAGATCAAACCCCACCGTAGGAAGCACGAGTCGGATTAACCCCGACTCCATTTCACTGATGATCTGAGTCGCCCGCTTTTTGGGGTAACGGTTGCGAATGTCATCGCAAAAAAGATCGTGAAGATCGAGCATCGACTTGATTGATTTGTCCATAATATTCAAGAGAATGATTGACGTTGTAAGCGAAGCTAAATCTCGTAGCATATGTACTGCTGCTAACCATGCTCCAGCATGAACAAAAGCGAGATATAGGCTTGCAAGGCAAATGAAGCGATATTTATTGCCTGAAGTAATAATAGCAGTTGTTTCTTTCCAGTACGATACGAATAAAAGCCAGCATATATATAACTGCAAAATCCTTGATAGGAAAGCGATTGATTGAATTTAAGACAGCTTTTCATAATAAAAAAAATTGAAATTTGCAATAGATATTCAGCTCTTAATAAAAGCTGAAATCCTGACAGATAAGGCTTCTAGCGATTTATTTGATCCGAACCTCAGTTGCCCCAAAAGGCTCCGAATCTCATTCAAAAGCGGCTTCAATTGACTGCGATAGAACATCGTCAGACAGAACAGCACATAAGCGTAGAGCGATTTCAATCGCCTCACTCCTCGAAGAAAGCTGCAATTCAGATTGAAGATAATCAGCCTTTTGGATGGCTGTATCAGTCAACGAGATTGATCTTGCGCGCTTCCTCTCTGTATAGATGCTGGGTCGATCTCGAAGCCCTTTCTGTGGCTGTGGCTGTGGCAGATGATCTAGAACATGCTGAGGAATTTTCATGTCATGAGCGTGAATACGCAAAAAAAGACGGGCCGAAATCGCACACATGTGCGTAGGTTCGGCCCGTCAGGGGTACTAATTTATTGATTTGTGAGAACAATTATAGTGCTATCTGCATCGAATTGCCAAGTCCGATCTATTTTTTCCATATTTCAACAAAAAATTTCAACTCTACTATTGGAATATAGATTTATTCAGGTAGTATTGGAAATTAATCACCCCTGGCTAGATAGCTGGTCGTGAATAACAGAATATTGTTCATAACCCCAACGGGATGCCGCACAAAAAGTAGCCGCATCCTGTTTTTTTTGAGAGTTTCTATGCCCGATTTCCACCATATAGCACCGCAGGAGGTGCCAGTAAACACGTATTTAGTCGGCGTCAATCATGCCATCGTCGGCAAATGTAGCCCCTAGTAATTGAGCAGCCCTGGCGCGTGGGAACCCCAACTGGCAGACCATGTCAGCACTGGTCATCCCTTGCAGCAACGCTTCAGCTACCCCATCAAGAAGGTTTTAGAGGAGGGGGATGCAAGTGCTTATTCCCCTGCATAAGTCGTAGATTCAAATTTCAAGTGCAACGGCCTGCACAAAGCTGCTGGAGTCGTTCTTAGAGATCTGAGTATATGGATTTCTCGCTGTCCCTACAGCAGACAGGGTTTCGCCCGGATCGAGGAGATATCCCTCTCGCCCCATCAAGAGCGGCTTTTGGCAGGTGTTGCACTTCATTCTTGAATGGGCCAGTGATGAAACGCGACTAGATATCCGATAGCAAAAAGCCCCGCTAGCGCCAACTAGCGAGGACCTAATCACTGTCACAGGCTCACCTGGCTACCACACCTCAAGCCTGTGACGCATTCATTAGCGCCCATTCCTAAGAGTGGGCTCATTCTCTATGGTACACATCACACCACCTGCAGAGATTAGTCGTGATCTAACGGTTCTGTGGGAAAAGCTCAAAGGCACTTACATTAGCGTCGCGCTGCCCTTCATTGATCTATGTGAGGGGAATCTCTATAGAGCCTTTATTCTGAACCAAATTATTTACTGGTTCAGCCCTGGCAAAAATGGTCAACCCCGAGTCAGGGTGAAGAAAAATGGCTATCTCTGGCTTGCTAAAACTTATACAGATTGGGGGGCCGAATGTCGTGTCAAGCCGGAAACAGCCCGGAAAGCGATCTCTTGGCTCCGGGACCATGGATATATTCAGACCAAGGTGCATCGCTTCAATGGGCTGACCACAGTCCACATCCGCCCCATCTGGGAGAATCTTGTACCGGCCCTGTTAAATGTCGTTGCTCCCGAATCGTTCTCTGGTATCAAACCGGATCGTCCTCTGGTATCAAACCGAAGTGAGCCATCCGATCAATCTGGTTCGATACCAGAGGGCAATCCCTTAACAAAACCCTCTCCAGAACCCTCTTCAAAATCCTTAGACACTACAACAGACCACCCACAAGCTGCGGCTCCTGTGTGTGTAGAAAATTCATCTCCAAGACAAGAAGACAGCGCCAGCAGAGATGGAGTTAAGGGGACGATATCCCCCCCCAACGTGACAACATAGGTGAGACATCTACGGGTAACCCAATTAAAGTAGAAG
>CAYGVA010000028.1:0-31457 GCA_964353225.1 uncultured Leptolyngbya sp. | reverse complement strand
CGAACCCATCAGCGTTACTCATCTTGTCATTGTGTAACAAAGCTGTAAGGCTTGTCAGGTTTTATTGAGGCCATGCCCCCGAATTACCGCTGATTCTCGTCGCCAAAACGCGCCGTCAACCGAGGGCAACCCCACCGAATAGGAGACAATGAAAGAATGACGCTCCGTTCTAAAGCCGTGACCGCCCTCCCACCTTTGACCGTAGAAACCCTCTGGGCCATCCTCAATCAGGAGCTACCCGACGACACCGTCAATGCCCTGGTGTGGCATCATCTGGGCTACCGGCTTGAGCCCACCACCCAAACCTGGCAGACCGATCAGGTGGATGCTGCTTGGCAGGAAAAATACCCCGAGCCCCCCAATTTCGTAGAGAGTCGCCCCGCCACGGTGCAGCTCACCCGCTCTATTCCCAAGCCAGACAAGCAATTGCTAAAGGAATACCTGGGTTTCAAAGGCTATAGCGTCGATCAGCTGATTCCCCGCCTCACCCGGCGGGCCACCATGGTGAGTTGGCTGCTCAGCCAGATGAACCAACAGGGCCTGCTCTAAGGCACTGGCAAGCACTTGCGCCAACGTCTGGGCAAACGAGCCTAAACTGGCCGTCCCGTTGAAACCGGAATCACAGACCCACGCACTATTCCCGCGTGAAGCTAAAGTCATAGCCCGCGTATTCCCCCTCTTCATAAAGGACGATTAGCCAAGTTTGCGGATCAAAGGCGAGGGGATAGGCGACCCGCTCCGCCGGGATGCCAGCGCGAATCTCCGTCTGATTTAAGACACAAAAAGGCTCAGCAATCACCGCCTCCACCGCCTCCCGCGAAGACCGTTCTGGAACCGCCAGCAGCTCGCTGAGTTCATCGCGGGACAGCACCGATTGGGTTTCAACCCGCTGCGCACAGACCGTGGTGGCCGCAGCCTCTGGAGATACAACCTGAGGGGTGACCACCAAGGCGGCAAAGGCCACCATGCCCCCACTGGCTCCGGCCCACAAAAATTTGGGACGACGACGGGGCCGCAGCTTGGGTTGGGGTGATCTCTGAGATGCCCTTTGAGGCAACGGCTGCCCCTGGGGCCTTGGTGGGGACATCACCCGTGGCCGGGGCTGCATAATCCCAGGATGGCGATCGTAGTAACTACTATATTGCTGTTGATAATGGGTGGGATGGGTCATGGTCTTACCCTCCTGATAGGGCTAAACAGGTCAATAACGATAAATAAGAGCGGCAGCGACGTCGCCCAGGGCGCTTTTGAGCCAGAAAAAATCGACTGATGGGGCGCTTGGGAACAAGTATAGTACAAATGTACTTTTTCGATCAAACTTGCTCTCTCGACTGGGTTGCAAGCCCATCAGTTGTCAGAGCCCAGATCAAGATCATGGGTACTGCCTACGTATCCTCCCCAGGTTTTGGCAGGGAGCTGTAAAGGCTGCATGAAGCTGCAGGCAACTTCATGAAAAAATGTCTGGAGCCTCTTTGAGATAAAGCTTTCGTCAATTCTGTGGGATTGCTGTTTACCAACCCCTGTAGCGACCGATACCTTAGGGATGTGGGCAATGCGCAGAGGGCTTCTGGCTATTCTGATACCGCTCACACAGCAGGGCCAGTCTACTCCTTAGTGCCATCACGCTTCTTTAGAGGGATTACAACTATGCACATCTCACAAAAAACTTTTCTCGCCTTAGCTGGCTGTGCCCTAGCGGCGGCCACTGCTGGCATCGCTCCCGCCCACGCCCAGGATGCTAGCGGCTGGACCTACTCCATCGACTCTTTTGACGACGGTTCCGAAGCTGGCCGCCGGGGCAGCAATAGTGTCTATGAGTTTTATGGCTTAGCTATTAAAGAAACCGCAGACCGGGTTTATGTCGGTCTGAACTCCAACCTGGGGTTAGGGGGGGACTATACCGGGGGTGCCTGGGACAACTACATTCACTACGGTGACTTGTTCTTTAACTTCACCGGCGAAGATTTGGCCGATGCCCAGGGCAACCTGTTTGCTGTGAAGTTCGACGCGGGCAATGACTCTGGAGTCAGTGAGCTGGGCGTTTACGGTGATGTGGTTGGTCAAAACGTCGCTAAGCAAAATTCAGGGTTCCAAACCATGAATAGCCACCGCGACTGGGCTAACGGCGGCGGGACGGCGTCCATGGGGGATCTCGATCACAACACAACCCTGGCTGATGGTGATTCCTACTTCCAACAAGGCAAATACAGTGTTACTAATTCCATTGCATCCGGGACCTTTCTTGGGGGCATTGAGCAGTTAGACGGGGGCGCGTTAGCTGCCCTGGGTCTCAACTTTCAATCGGTTAATGCCGCTGTGCAGGGCACCCAAACCTTTGGCTTTAGCTTTGCCCGTGACCTGATGGTCGATGGCGAATATGTGGCTCACCTATTTGCAGAATGCATTAACGACGGGTTGGCGATCGCCGGTTCCCTACCCCGCATCGAAATCCCCGAGCCCCCCTCCCCAGAGGATGTGCCCGAACCCGCGATTACCGCTGGTCTACTCTTGATCGGGGGCCTCGGTCTGCTCAAAAGTCGTCAGCGCGAAGCCACCGCGTAAGTCGGCCTCGGTCTGAAACCCTTTGCCATCGTGCCCCCAGGGGCGCTGGCGCTGGATGCAGGCCAAAAAACATGTGCAGCAAAAGGAGCGAACGATACCGTTCGCTCCTTTTTTTGGGATCGTCCTAGGGATGGGCAGGGTGCATTCAGTTCAGGCAAGACAAGGCTGCGATAGACGCGTTGCTGTCCCCAGCCCCATAAAGATTTGTTAGGGTGCGGTCGGGGCCTTTCAGCACCCTCTAAAGCGCCAGATATGGCAGTCGCCAGTCCGGTTAGGGCAAGACTGCAAGCCACTTTGCTGATGCGCTGAGGATCAGCAAAGTGGCTTAAGCAAAATGGCCAGCGCTATAGAGCCACCGCTATGGAAAACCATCTGCTGCCATGAATTGCACCCTGGTCTGGTTTCGCCGTGACTTAAGGGTGGCTGATCATGCGCCGCTGTACCGGGCCGCCGGTCGAGGGGCCGTGGTGCCGGTGTTTATCTTAGATCCCGCCCTCCTCCATCACCCCGAAACTGGCGCGGCGCGGGTGGCCTTCATGGTGGACTGTTTACGGCGTTTGGATGCGGACTTGCGATCGCTGGGCGGGCGGTTGATCCTACGCACCGGCAGTCCGGCAACGATCTTGCCTGACCTGATCCGCGCGACTCAGGCAGAGGGAATTTACGCCCATACCGACTGTGAGCGCATCTATGGCCGGGTGCGAGATGCCCGGTTAAACCAGGCCTTAGCGGAGCAAAATCTAAAAATTCGCTGGTTTGAGCCCCCCGCCAGTGAGCCGGACCTGATCGCCTACCCGGCCTATCGTCGCCGCTGGTTTCGGGCGATGGCTGAACCCCAAGTCCCCACGCCGCAAACGGTGATGGTACCAGAAGCGATCGCCAGCGACCCCATCCCCCACCTGGCTGACCTCAGCCATGATACCGACGGCAAACCAATGCCCCCCGGCGGCACTGCCGCCGCGCGACAACTGCTACAGCAATTTCTAACGAACAAAAGCGATCGCTACTATTGGCAACTGTCTTACCCCAGCGCCGAAGCCACCACCGGCCTCAGTCCCCACCTTAAATTCGGGGCGATTTCGGTACGGGAATGTGTGCAGACAGTGCAACAAGCCCCAGACCAAGGTGATCGCCGCATTCAGCGCAGCCATCAACAGCTGATCGCGCGGCTGCGGTGGGGCCAAGGGTTTGCCCAGCGGTTTCGGTACTTGCCCCAACTAGAGGTGCGATCGCTCTATCACGTTTTCGACCAAGATGGCTGGGACTTTGATGAACGCCACTACACCGCCTGGCAGCTTGGGCAAACCGGCTTCCCCATCGTCGATGCCGCCGCCCGCTGCCTGCGGGCCACGGGCGGATGGCAGGGGCTCAACTTCCGCAGTCGGGCCATTTATGCCAGCTTTTTGAGCAATCTGCTGGGCATGGACTGGCGTTATGGGGCGCTGCACTTTATGCGCCATCTGATCGACGGCGATTGCCCGATTGATCACTACCAGTGGGCCATGCAAGCGGGGGTCACCCATTGCCTCGATAAGCCTTGGACCCGCATTTATAACCCAGGTCAGGTGGCGGTGGATCGCTGTGATCCAGAGGGGCTATTTATTCAGCGGTGGGTGCCGGAATTAGCCCACTTACCCGTCAGCCACCTGGGTCAGCCGCCCCCCACCGCTGGCTATCCTGAGCCAATTTTGGACTATCGCCAAGCGCGGCAGCGGCGGATGCAGCAACTGGAGGCGCAACGGCAGCCGCTACTACAGGCCAAAACAGTGGTGCCCTTCCTGGCTGAGCTGCCGCCGGATCTGACCCCCTTTGGGGCAGAACGCTACGACAGCGACATCACCTGGAGCCAAACCCCGGTGGCCAGCCTATTTCCACCGCCGCTAGATTTAGCAACGCTCAACACCTCCCAGGGCAAAGCTTTGCGGACCTGGTTTGTGGCCCATGTGAATATCCCCCGTTCGAGCGGACAGCGGCGCGCTCAACCCGCCACCCCTGACCCCAATGCCCAGCAGTTGAGGTTGTTTTAGCCCGCGCTAGCGGCGGCGGCCTTCGCCTGGGCTGAGCCCTGGGTACCCAATTGGATTAACTCCACCTTGTAACCATCGGGATCTTTCACAAAGGCAATCACTGTGCTGCCATGCTTCATGGGGCCAGGTTCCCGCACGACATCCCCCCCCTGGGCCTTGATCGCTTCGCAGGTGCCGTAGATATCGTCTACGCCAATCGCAATGTGGCCGTAGCCCTCGCCAATGTCGTAGTGATCGGTATCCCAGTTGTAGGTCAACTCTAGGACGCTGTGGTCCGACTCATCCCCATAGCCCACAAAGGCCAGGGTGAATTTGCCCCCAGGGTAATCTTTTTTGCGCAGCAAGGTCATGCCCAAGCAATCGCAGTAAAACTGGATCGCGGTGTCTAGGTTGCCCACTCGCAGCATGGTGTGCAGTAGTCGCATGGTTTCGTCGTCTCAATGGGGTGATGGACTATTTCTAATTTACAGAAACTCGGGGCGGGACTGCTGGGATGCCGCCAAGGTCGCCTCCAATGCAGGCCATTGTTCTGTTTCGATCAAATGGGTGATGTTGGCGAGTTGGGCTTGATAGCCCTGGAGCGATCGCAATAGCTCTGAGCGGTTATAGCGGGCCATCATCAACCCCAGTTCTGGGTTGCCGCCCCCCACTCGACTGGTGGAGGCAAAGCCAGTACTCGCTAAGGTTTGGGCCAGCTTCAAAACCGGCCCATCCGGTTCCTGTCCACAGGCTTGGATCAGGCTGCTGCTCACCATCACTGGCAAATGGGAAATCCAGGCGACGGCGCGATCGTGGTCTGCGGGGGAACAGGTCAACACCTTCGCCCCGAGGGATTGGGCCAGATCTTGCACCGTGGCGATCGCGGCGGCAGGGGTGTCCGCCAATGGGGTCACCACATAAGGTCGATCTACAAACAGGTGGGCCTCGGCTGCCGCCAACCCCGCCTCGGCTTTACCGGCCATCGGGTGGCCGCCCACAAACCAGGGCCATTGGGCGGCGACCGCCTTGACCAGATCACCTTTGACGGAGCCCACATCAGTCACCACCGTCTGGGGTGATAAATGGGGCACTAACGCTCCTACGGTAGGGGCGATCGCGGCGATGGGCGTACAAACGATCACCAATTCTACGGGTGCTAAGCTAGCCAGATCAGACGTGGCGCTATCCACTGCCCCTAGGGTCACCGCCGCAACGCAAGTGTCAGGACGGCGGGCGATGCCATAAACTTGATGGCCCAAGGCCCGCAAATCGAGCCCTAAAGATCCGCCAATCAACCCCAGCCCAACAATGCCAATTCGCATAACCTTTCCTTCGCCCATTTTCCAGGGAGTGTAGCCCACTTTATGCACAGCAACGTTCTATGGTGCTGGCCACCTTCCTAAAGAAACCTGGGATCGTTCTCTGATTCTTAGCGCCCAGACACAGCAGCGCGCAGCCTTCCCCTAAACGGACTAGCGACCATGGATAAGGACGAACCTTTAAATTGAATCCATGATTTTCATCTGGCCCTATGCTGGCATCATGAGGGGTAAGACCCCCCAGCCATAGGCGGCCAGCATTTTAGACTGACTCAACCCGATTAAGACAACCCCATCATTACGGAACCGCCGACCCATGCTCCATACATAACCAGGGCTAGCTTGGGAAATCTGTAAATATGCCTATCGGTGCGCAACCCTATGACTGTCAATACTGTGCTCACTCCAGATGCGATCCTAGAGCGGTACGCCCAAGGCGAACGGGACTTTGCTAATACCGTGTTGAACGAGTGCAACTTGGCCGGAGCCCAGTTGCCCCACATTATCCTCAGGGAGGCCAACTTAAATGTGGTCAATCTGAGCACCGCGAACCTCAGCCATAGTGATCTATACCGGGCTTCGTTGAATGTCAGCCGGCTCAGTGGTGCCAACCTGAGCCAGGCCCAGCTCGGTCACGCCCAACTGAATGTGGCCAACTTGATTCGGGCGGTGTTAGTGGGGGCCGATTTATCAGACGCATCGTTGGTGAGAGCCGAGCTGCTGCGGGCAGATCTCAGCAATGCCACCCTCAATCGTACTAACCTCACGGAAGCCGACCTACGGGAAGCTCGACTGCGCTGGGCCAGACTCAGCCATGCCAACTTAAGCCGCTGTAATCTCCGTAAAAGCAACTTATTAGGGGCTAACTTAGAGTCGGCCCAAATGTATGGAGCGCAGTTAGAAGAGGCGGTGCTGAGTGGAGCCGTATTGCAACGGGCTGAGTTACGCCATACCAATCTCTGTCGAGCGGATCTGAGCGGGGCGAATTTGCGGGGCGCGAACCTACGGTGGGCAGACCTCAGTGGCGCAAATCTGCGGGAGGCCGATCTGAGCAATGCCAAGTTGAGCGGGGCAAATTTGCTGGGCACCCAGCTGGAGGGGGCCACCTTAGAGGGCACCACCCTCGTCCATACCGATTTAAGTCAAGCCAATCTACAGCGGGTTTACTGTGTGGGGGCCGACATCTCCGGGGCGACACTGACCGGGGCCTTGCTATACGGAGCCCTCTGCTATGACCTCACAACCACTGAAACCAGTTGTGATTGGGTCGATTTGAGCCGCAATGGCGATCGCTCCAAGGTCCATGAATTTAAGGATGCCAATGGGATTCATACCTTCTTCAATCGTCGCCCCCCGAGGGTTCAGGTAATTGTGGATGTCGGCCTCACCCAAGGCGCTCACGCGACCCTAGCCCGTACTTATCATCATCTGTCTGAAATTTTGACCTGGTTTGTGCGCCCCCCCGACATTGAGATCAGCCATCGCCGCACCGTGCTCAGCTTCGTAGCCGATACTGAAATCGCCCTGATGGCGATCGCCTACTTAGCCAGTTGGCCCTTCAAAGACAACAAAGCGGTACGGGCCTCCTTGTTTGAATTTGTCGAGTCAGAGCTAACGGCCCCTAAACGTAATACGGCGGGTTTGAGCCGGGGCATCGTCACCCAATTCAAAGAAACCCTAGCGGCCCTGAATGGCAGCGGCATTGAGGATCAACGGCAACAGTTAGAACAGTCTTCTTTTTTTAATGCGCCCATCCAGGTACGGCTCTCGAATACGGCAGGGCAGGGTCTAGAGCTTTACCACAACCCCCGCTTTGGGGTTCGAAATTTCCCCTTAGCCCAAGGCATTTTTCCCGTGCAGCCCCGTCAAGATCCGTTCCCCGACCTAGAGGATTATCATGCCTTCGTGGCGGGCTTCCGCGATCCAATGAACGCTATCTAGCGCGCTCCAGTCCAGCAGAGCCGTCACCATCTCCACACCCGATCCCGCCACCTTGGCTTAAGACAATTCTGGTATCTTCTTTAGCGATCGCTTCGACACTCACCCAGGCAATTCACCATGCTCATTGCCCAAATCACCGACCTGCATATTCAGCCTGAGGGCGAAAAAGCCTATGGCATCGTCGACACCAACCAATTCCTGGCGGCGGCGATCGCCCAGCTCAATCGACTCAACCCTCAGCCCGATCTGATCATCGCCACCGGGGATTTAGTCGATGAGGGCAGTCTGGCAGAATACCAAGCCCTGCGATCTTTGCTAGCCCCCTTACAAGCTCCCCTCTACTTGGCCATGGGCAACCATGACCACCGGCAAAACTTTCGCCAGGTCTTTGCCCCATTGGCCTATGTGCCCGCCACAGGCCCCATCCAGTATGTGATTGAGGGTTATCCGGTACGGTTGATCGTGCTAGACACCTTAGTAGAGGGTGCAAGCCATGGTGAAATTGACCGCCCTCGCCTGAGGTGGTTAGCGACACAGCTCGACCAAGCACCTGAGCAGCCAACGGTGATTTTCATGCATCACCCCCCCTTTTTGATGGGCATCCCAGGAATGGATCGGTCAAAATGTCGAGGATCTGAAGCCTTAGCCACCTTAATCAGCCGCTACCCAGCCGTGCAGCGGGTGGCTTGCGGCCATGTTCACCGCCCAATTCAGGTGGGTTGGGCTGGCACCATCGGTAGCGTGGCCCCCAGCGTGGCCCACCAGGTAGCGTTGCAGCTCACCACCACAGGGAAAAATGCCTTTGTGATGGAACCCCCTGCCTTCCATCTGCATCTCTGGCAACCGACGGGTGGATTAGTTACACACACCCAATATATTGGTGAGTTTGACGCTTACGCCTACGCCACAAAAGCGCCCATCTCCCTGTATGTCCAATGATTTTGGCTGCGAATAATACTGTGGCCCCAGCCTGACAAGAGCAAGGGCTCCTTTTCAGGGCAGCCACACAGGGCAACAGACAAAAGCTAAAGGCCCATACTTACCCAGCCTGACAATCGGGGAAAGGCCAAATCACCAAATTTATCAATGTATTTCTGGGGCTTCATTGACTTCAGTCAATGCTTTTTGTCTTAACCCCTACATTGTTCCCAGATTTGCCTCAAATCACCCACTCAGTATTAACAGGTTCCCAAGCCAGGTCGATTCAATCGCCAAAGGCAAGGACTAACGAGGATTTTGGAGAAAAATATCATGCCTTTTCGCTCTTCCAGACCAACCAAAAGGAGAGAAAAGCATGTTAATTGTTACCAATTTCCTGATTTTCAGCACGGATGTCACTTCATGTAAATTCTTGCTTACATGTTCTCAACGGCCTATATACTTTTGCCGAAAGTTATTCGGTCGTGATTCGTCACTACTACCTGGAGAAGTCACCAATGATAACCCCTGATATCTTGTTGACACACCTGAAACCGATCACTAAATCCTATAGCCTTTGCGCTCACCCATTTATGGTGCGCTTTGCCAAAGGTGGATTCACTCCCGATCAAATTCAGTGGTGGGCAAAGAAAATGTTGCCCGGCTCAAATCGGTTTAATACATCGTTTATCCTAGCCGTATCGATGGCTACCGATGTCCAAGACCGAGTTGTTTTGCTGGACAATGTTTACAGTGAACATGGATATTTGAAGCCCGGCAAAACCCATGTTGAGCTGTATATGCGCTTTATGCAAGCCATTGGTTGCAAAAACATCTCCGTCCATGAAGATGATGGCAGTGCAAGGGTTTCAGCCCTTGCATTCAAGCGGTTCCTCGTGAATCGTGATGAGCCTTTCGCTGGCGTTCTAGCCCGGTTCCTAGCCATCGAAACAGTTTTACCCGACTTATTTCCGCAGTATATCAAAGGTCTCAAAAAGACCTTCCCAGGTATATCGGATGAAGCGATCGAGTATTTCTACATCCATAGTGAGCTGGATCCGGAGCATCAGTCTGATTTGTTAGAGGTTATTGGCAGAAACACACAATCTGAAGCTGACATTGACATTGTCAAGTACAACTTTGAGCTGATCTTCAAGCAGTTAGTGGCCATGTTTGACTACATGCTGCTAGAGCTAGATCAGCAACCTTGGCAAGGCACGAAGCAACCTGAGCTAGCCTCATCAATTAGCGCTTGAACTAACGTTGAGAGTGGTTGTTTGACCGTCGCATAGCGGTCATTTCTAGAGAGTTGAGGAGACAAAATCAGTTGATTTTGGCCCTCAGCTCTTTAGCGCAGCAACAGAGGGTTGCCCCTACCTCATGTCAGACATTCAGATTGTTAAGGAGATTGCGGATATGGTTCAGGCTGCCATAAAGAGAACTAATATTAGTCCTCGCCGTTCGACTTGCCGAAAACCGATGTTAAAGCGATCTACCACGGACGACAGCCGCCTTTGGGATATCGTACTGGGGCATTTCAGCAATCACATGCTGCTCGTGGCCCACAATCGAAAGCTGTTTCCACTACTAGCGAACCATCCCCAAACCCTTGAGGAAATTGCCAGTCAACTGGGGCTTGCCCTCCGGTCCACTCAGGCCATACTGACGGCGATCTCCTCCATGGGATTCATCAAGGTCGACCAAGCCCATTACAGCCTTACCACCTTTGCAGAGGAGTACCTGCTGGAAGAAAGCCCCACTTACTTTGGGGGATTTTTGGATATGGTCACGGCCAATCATGCGGTCAATACCTATGACAGCTTGCAAAAAGCGGTTACAAATAACACCGCTCAGGTTTATACCGATGGGGATTTGTTTGCCTCCCATCAGCAACAGGCGGAGCTGGCAAAAGCCTTTACCCTGGCTATGCACGGCCATAGTATGGCTGCGGCCTTGGAGTGGGTTGAGCTATTAGACCTCTCTGGCCATCAGGTACTGCTGGATGTTGGTGGGGGATCCGGTGCCCATGCGATCGCTGCGGCCCTCAAATGGAAACAACTCCAAGCGGTGGTGGCCGACTTACCCCCCGTGTGTGAAGTAGCCAATGGGGTGATTGCACGCCATAAGCTACAGCAGCGGATTACCACCCAGCCGACAGATATGTGGGAAACCCCATTCCCCGCTGCTGACGTCCATTTCTATGCCGATATTTACCACGATTGGCCGCCCGAAAAAGGCGCATTCTTGACCGCTAAAAGCTTTGAACAACTGCCCTCCGGTGGGCGAATCATCATCCATGAGATGTTGCTCAACGCGAATAAAACCGGCCCGATCTCGGCGGCCAATTACAATACGGCGATGTTGCTCTGGACCGAAGGTCAGCAATATAGCGACGTCGAGCTGGTGCAGCTCTTAACACAACAGGGCTTTATTGAGGTTGAGATTATTCCCAGCAGCGGGTACTGGAGTCTCGTGACGGGGGTTAAGCCTTAGGCGTGGCCTGCGTCTGTTTCAGTGGAATAGTAACGACAAATTCCGTCCCGCCCGCTGGGCGGGGCTCACAGGTCAGGGTGCCATTGTGCTGCTCGACAACAATTTGGTAGCTGATGGAAAGGCCCATACCCGTCCCTTTACCAACGGGTTTAGTCGTAAAGAAGGGATCAAACAGGCGTTCCCGCACCGCTTCTGACATGCCAGGGCCATTGTCAACAATGGTGATGCAGGCCTGTTGATCGGCAATAACCTCAGTGTGAATCTGAATTTGGCTGGGGACGGATGCGTTGGAACCGGTGCGTTTACTCTCCTGTTCTTCTAGGGCATCAATGGCATTCACCAGAATATTCATGAAGACTTGATTGAGCTGCCCAGGGAAGCATTCGACCAAAGGGAGGTCGCTGTAGTCTTTATGGACTTGAATCATAGACCGCTTGGAGTTGGCCTTGAGGCGGTGAGCCAAAATCATCAAGGTACTTTCGATCCCCTCTTGGAGATTGACGGTTTTGAGGTCGGCCTCATCCATGCGGGAGAAGTTTCTCAGAGAGAGGACAATTTGGCTAATGCGATCGACCCCGACTTTCATGGAGGTGAGTAATTTGTTTAAATCTTCCACCATGAAGTCGAGTTCGATCTCCTCAATTTCCGCTTGAATCTCTGGGACTGGGGTGGGGTAATGGGTTTGATACAGGCCGAGTAAACCTAACAGGTCCTGAATATAAGCTTTGGAATGGTTGAGGTTGCCGTTGATGAAATTAACGGGGTTGTTGATTTCGTGGGCAACGCCTGCCACTAATTGCCCCAGGGATGACATCTTTTCGCTCTGGAGCAGCTTGGATTGGGTCTGCCGTAGTTTTTGTAAGGTGACCTCTAGGTCCTGGGCTTTTTGCCGCAGGGCAATTTCTGAGGCACGCAGGGCTTCTTCCGCTTTTTTGCGATCGCTGACATCCCTAGCAATGCCCTGGAGGCCGATCGGGTGCCCCTCTGCATCACACATGGGGGAGCTATTGCAAACAATCCAGCACCAAGAGCCATCCTTGCGCTGGGTGCGAAATTCTAGACCATTATCCTTCTGCCCCGTTTGCATCACGTGCTGGGCCGAAGTCATCACCCGCTGTAGGTCTTCGGGATGGACAATTTGAGCAAAAGATTTGTCAGCAAACTCTTCTAGCTCATAGCCCCACATCGCCTTGAATTGCGGCGATAGATAGGTAAAGGCACCATCCAGCCCAATCATATAGATCAGGTCATTGGCCGATTCCACCATGCGCTGAAACTTAGCTTCGCTTTGCGCCAGAGCAGTTTCAATGCTGCTGGAGCTAGTATTACCACTACGAGCCGCCTCGGCCCGCTTTTGCGCAGTAATATCTTCCCGCATCACGAGCAGTCCGCCCACCGCGTCATCTTGATCACGCCATGGGACAATATGCCACTTCAGCCAGCCCGTGGCTTTAGGGCCAACATCAGTAAATTCCTCTCGGCAGATCTCGCGCTCTTCCCGCAAGCAGCGCTGGTAGATGAGCTGCCATTCCCCCGCTTGATGGCCAGCCCTGTCTAGGTGGTTTTGCCCCGTGAGGTCTTCACTGCAATCGCAGTCATCGAGCCAACGCTTACTGACAAGCAAGTAATGGAGGTTGCTGTCTAGCATGGCGATCGCCACCGGCGCATAGCACAGGAACCGTTGTGTCAATTCTGGACTATTCAGCTGATTACCCCAAGGAAAGGTTGGCAACATGACAATTCAAATGCTCAACAGAGAATAGTGGCCGAGATACACAGGGACTTAGGGTTAGATTACCCACTGACATCACCCTCAACAACAGTAATATTTCAGAGAGCACTGAGCCCACTTTCCGGCAGTGTGCGCCTCAACACCAGGTTCAACACCCGTCCACCATCCAACCTCAGCATCAGCAACTCTCATGTTGGGGATGCGCTAATCACCCTAAAAAGCCACATTGGCAATGGATGCTCAAACATAGAATTGAACACCTACATAGCGTGTTGTCGGGCTTCTCACCCATCAGCATGACAACCGCCGTAAACACGCTCTTACAGTGTGCCGTCCTTGATAAGTCCGCTATAATCGCTCCGTCTTGGCGAGGCGAAATAGTGTGATTGCCATATACCCCGGCAGCTTTGACCCCATTACCTTTGGTCATCTAGATATCATTACCCGAGGCAGCCGCCTATTTGAGCAGATCATCGTCGTGGTCTCCCTCAACCCCAACAAAACGCCACTGTTTAATGCCGAAAAACGGATGCAGCAAATTCGTGACGCCGTAAGCCCTCTGAACAATGTAGAAGTAGACTGCTTTAACGGGCTCACCGTAACCTATGCCAGAATGCGAAAGGCAAAGGTTTTATTGCGAGGGTTACGGGTTCTATCCGATTTTGAGAAAGAACTCCAAATGGCCCACACCAATAAAACTTTGGCCAGTGATTTAGAAACCGTCTTCCTGGCCACCTCCACGGAATATAGTTTCTTGAGCAGCAGTCTAGTCAAAGAAATTGCCCAGTTTGAAGGGGCGATTGATCACCTGGTTCCGCCCCATGTCGCTCGGGATATTGACCGATGCTACGCCAAGACTTAAACAACCGTGACATTGATACATCCAAGACTCTCGATACCCCTGGAGCATCAGAGCCATCCCTATCCCATGAAGAGGCCGTGCGTCGGCTCGATATTCAGCAGTCTTTAGATGTGCTAGAAGAGCTCATTCTCAGTAGCATCCGAGTGCCCTTCTCCCGCCGCACCTTGGTGGATGAGGATCAAGTCTTGGAGCAACTGGATCGGATTCGGCTCAACCTGCCCACCGTCTTTCGGGAAGCGGTCCAAATTGTGCAGCAACGCAACGCCATTTTGTCAGAGGCCAACCAGTACGCCCGAGAGATCAGCCTGAATGCAGAACAACAGGCTGCCCAACGCTTAGATGAGCTGGGTATCATTCGCCAAGGGGAAGCCGAAGCCAATCAGTCGAGGCAAAAAGCCCAGCAAGACTGTGAAAAGATGCGGGCCCAAGCGCTATCAGAACTAGAGCAATGGCAGCAAACTGCAGAAGAACAATGGCAACAGATGCGTCGACAAACGGAGACGGATTGCGCCGCGCTCAAGCAGGAAGCCGACCTCTACTCAGCCCAGGTCTTACAGAACATCGAACAACAACTCACAGAGATGCTCAGGGTGGTCCATAATGGTCGCCAGAGTATTCAAATTCAATCTCAGCCTCCCAACTCAGATTCACCGCCAAAACGCCGAGCCATCCCCAAAGGCACGTCACAATCCCAAGGGGCT
Source organism: uncultured Leptolyngbya sp. (assembly GCA_964353225.1). Taxonomy (GTDB): domain Bacteria; phylum Cyanobacteriota; class Cyanobacteriia; order Phormidesmidales; family Phormidesmidaceae; genus PCC-6406. The sequence goes on along the minus strand of CAYGVA010000028.1, from coordinate 16,923 downwards.
AGGCGAAGTGATAGCTCTAGCCAGCCGTCACACCGCTCAGGTTCAAAGTAAATGCTGAGTTATCTCAAAGGCACCCTTAGCGCCATTCAAAAGCAAGGGGGCAATCGAGTTTGGGTCACGGTGGAGGTCAATCACCTGGGTTATGACCTACAAATCACGCCACGGCTCCTGTCAGAGTTGCCGCCCCTCGGAGAATCTGTACACCTCTTCTGCCACTTACAGGTCAAAGACGATCAGCCCGTCCTGTTCGGTTTTGGCAGCCGCCCAGAACGGGATCTGTTTCGACAATTGGTAAGCGTGAGTGGCATCGGGCCACAAATGGCGATGGCGCTTCTAGACACGTTAGGAATGCAAGGGTTATTACAGGCGGTCGTCACCGCCAATGCGCGGGTGCTCTCTAGAACCCCAGGCGTCGGCAACAAGACCGCCGAGCGTTTAATTTTAGAGCTGAAGGGTAAGCTCTCAGAATGGCGGCAGCAAGCGGGGTTAGTGATGGCCCCGATGGGTGGTCCTGGCTCCAGCATTCAGGAGGAGGTGGAAATGACCCTCTTGGCCTTGGGATATACCAATAGCGAAATCACCAAAGCGCTGGAAGCAGTTGGGCAAGGAACAACCCTCAGTAAGGTCGGGGATACCGAGGGCTGGATCCGGGAGGCCATCACCTGGTTAAGTCAGTAACCGTGAACGGTTCACGGCAAATAGCTGATGCTGAGTTGGCTAAAATCTCCTGTGATAAGATAGTTAGCCCGTCTAAATTTATCCTACTGGATTACTATGGCTCTGCTGCAAGCACGCAAACAGGAACTCATCTCAGAGTATCAAGTTCATGAGACCGATACTGGGTCTGCAGATTTACAGGTGGCGATGCTCACCGATCGCATTAATAGCCTCAGCACCCATCTGCAAGCCAACAAAAAAGACTACGCCTCTCGCCGGGGTCTCCTGAAGATGATCGGTCGCCGCAAGCGTTTACTGTCTTACATTCTTAAAGAAGACCCGACTCGCTACCGGGCTCTGATTACCCGTCTTGGGATCCGTGGCTAAATCCTGACATTCCTTTCTAATGCACCATGGCTGCTGAACCTGAGCGTGGGCCATTGCCCTTTGAACCCAAGCGAAAGCGCAAAAAAACCTCGGACCAATCTGACCCCAAGCCGCTAACGGCAACATCTCAGAAAACGGCATCCAACCCTCAAGCTTCCGGTAATCGTTCCGACGCCCAGATTCCTGAAGTAATCAGTCGTCGAATGCTGAAGCGGATGCTGATATTTTCTGGCATCCCAACCGGATTAGGGGTGGCCGCTTTTTTCGTCAGCTATGTTCTCTTGGTTCGTCACATTTTAGAACTACCCAACGTTTTGGTTTTATTAACCACATTGGGCTGTTTTGGATTAGGGGTGCTGGGGCTGAGCTATGGTGCCCTATCAGCCTCTTGGGATGAGAAAGCGCCAGGCGCTGTACTAGGATTCAATGAGTTTCGGGCTAATTTTGGTCGGCTCACCCAAGCTTGGCGAGACTCGCGCCCCACTCAACGGGCTCGCCCCGACAAAGATACGTAGCACATAACAAAGCAGCCCTAAACGGGTTCAACCCAACTACCCATTTTTCTTTTTTTGTTGCTCAGCCATTTCTGCTTCATAGAAGGAAATCATCTCGTGGACTTGGCTTTCCATCTGCTTCAGCATTTGAATAATGGCAGGTAACGTCTCAGAACGCGTGGGATTGAAGTCCAGGCTCTGGCGGGCGCGATCGCGAATTTCGTTTAGGCGACGTTGCAAAATTTGAGCCGCATCTAAAGCATCTCGGCCCAATTTATCAATCTGCTGTTGCTGATAAAACTTCAGGGCCGTGCCTCGTAGCACCTGCAAGGTCGCCTCCTCGCCATGGGTCCCTGGCATCACCCGAAACCTCAGGAGAATACGGGCATCTTGATAAAGTCTTTCAATTTCGACCTGCCGTGGCTTGCGCACCGAAATCAAGGAAAGGTGGGTTAACAGTTTCAGCTCATTGATCACCCCTTGAAAAACCAACGGGTTCACATCACCGAGCACAGCCTGCAAGACGCCATCCCGACTCCACAAAATGCGGCCAGCTTCAACTCTGTGCTCAAAATACAATCGGCCAATACCTTCATCCAGCACCTTGCTCAACAGCGCCTGCATCAATTCCTTCGGAGGGAGCTGGGCGAGGGAAGCTTCATCAGCGGCTTTAAAACGTTCATCAACCTGAAGGTGTAAAGGCGCATGACCTGGCCGCTCCACCTTAGGGGGCGATGGCTTCGCGGTTCGAGGTGGGGAAGACGGCGGACGCGTTGCTTTAGCAACCTGAGTCGTTTTTTCAATCTCATCCGGTTGATCCACCACATACGTTGGGTGGGTGCCAATATCTCCAGCACTTGCAGAGGTCTGGCTCGGCGGAGCAGGGCTGGACTGAGGCGGCGGTGATGGTGCCTGCTGCCGGTTTTTGGCCGTGTGGCTGAGATACTTCGACAGCAAATCCCGGTGCCATTCAGAGGAGACCGTACGGGTGGTGATGGAGTAGTTAATAAACGCGAGCTGCCGCTTCATATACTCTTCAGCCGCTTGATCATAGGGATCCACCATTCCCATCACCAGGCGACTCCCTTCAATCATGAGGGGCAATACTTGATAGTACAAACAAGCCTCAAAGGGCAAAATACTATCAATTAGGGCATAAACCTGGGACAATTCCAGACTACCCTCCTCCTGCCCCACCTTTTTTGCAAACCGGTCTGCTCCATCATCTGTGGCTAGGGGCAGTTCCTGATCACCAGCGGAAGGGGGCATAGGGCAACAGCATAAACAGCAAACGTAATCTGTGTGAGCGGGTTAACAGGCCATGTTGGGACGATAACAGCACCCTCCATTGACTGATCTGGGATGACACTGAAAGTAGCTTGTATTCATTGGTTATAACAGGTGACCGTAGAAATTCGCACGGCCCTTCTACGGGTCTGTTACAAAAGTATCCGGCACACAAGTGGTGCTAAGCATTGGCTTCTTCATTACGTATCGCTTGGGCCGCCAGATAAATCTGTGCCCATTCTCCAGTCACTTGACGCGGCTTAAGGTTTTGGGTTTTGGCAATGTCATCTAGGGTTTGTCCAGACTTCATCTGGGTCAAAATCTGCTGTTGCAGGGGAGGACGCTCCTGGCAGAACTGTTGCCATTGACTGGGGGAGAGACCTAAATTGTGGTCCTTTAAAGAGGTTTTCAGCCAACCCAAGACCAAATCCGGATCTTCTTTGAGGGTATAAACCCGGATGGCATGGTAACGAATTTTTTCTCGGAGTCGGTAAGCTTCTTTAATGGACATCCCTAAACGCTGGGCAATCACCTCTTGGGTATGGCCCTGGAGATGCAGCTCTAGCCACTGAGCAGCGGTCTCGTCTAGGGTGTCCTGCAAATAATCTCCAAACCGTTGCTTAACATGTTCGCGTTGTAACCGTTCTTCCTGAACCTGCTGGGCGAACTCGTATTGGGAAAGGGCTTCTGTATCAAGGAGACTGAGGGAAGAATCAGGCTCACCGGTACTAATTTCTTCTGAAACTAAGCGAATCAGTTCCTTGGCTGGGACTTGGGTCATGCCGCCCCGTTGGGAACGACGCAGATAGTTAACAAACCGGTAAACCAACAGGGGTTGATTACGGATCGGTCGCAGGCAATATTCTTCTACGGTCGCTAGCATCAACAAATTGCGGAGGCGATCGCGGGGGGTACATTGCCCAATCCAAGCGACCTGTTGACGCAGGTGACGATCGCTCTGCAACATCTCTTGAATCACCTCCTGCAACACATCTGTGACGGTTCGGCGGCGGTCTCGGCTGAGGGCAATCCAGGTGCGGACTTTACTACGCACCAAAAATAAACTACTGAGCCGCTTAATCAGCCGCTTATAGGCCTGATCTGGAGACACCTGCCAGTATCGCTGACGCAAAATCTGATAGCGATAATCCAGGGCTTGGGTAAAAATCTTCAACTCTTTTGGAGCAGCCTCCTCAAATCGTTGGGTGTCTTCTCCCATCAACCAACCCACGATGCAAGTACGGACACTATCACTCTGTTCTGGGAGTTCTGTGGCCAGACGTTGCTGCCAAGCTTGAGTGATTTTCTCTGCCGTCCCCATGCCGGTATCCTAAAAAAATCCTTATTACAGACTGTCAGGCTTTATCTTAAACCAGCCCTGCCAAACCACTCCGGTCTACATCCAACAAAGCTTTGGTTTTGCGGTCATCTCTGAACGGATCTGACTTTTTCCGACTAGAACCCGAAATGGGTAAAAGGCCAATACCCTCACACTTAGCTCCATGCCGTTAGATAGAGGGCCTTGATGGTAACAGTCCGTTACCATCAAGGCAGGTTTTATCGGAGAATCCATGCTTGCCTCTTCCCGAATATCGCGCCAGGGCGAGATTGTCGAAGTGGTGCTGCGCAACGGCTGGGACTACATGCGGCAACTGCTCAATGGAGGGAAAGCCAATGAGCCCGATATTCCCACGCCGGAGGTGCTGCGCAACATCCTCACCGAACTAGGGCCAGTCTATGTGAAGTTTGGGCAACTCCTCAGCACCCGTCCGGATCTACTGCCGCCCAAGTATATTCAGGCGCTCAGCAGCCTACAATCTACCGTCCCCCCTGTGCATGCACAACAGATTGAGGGGGTGATTCGCCAAAATTTGCCCAGCCCACCTGAACAGTTGTTTGAGCAGATTGACTACACGGCGATCGCGGCGGGGTCGATCGGCCAAACCCACAAAGCCATATTAAAGGGCGGGCGACCGGTTGCGATTAAGGTCCAGCGTCCTGACATTGACACCCTGGTGGAGCGGGACATGGCGCTGATCCAGGATGTAGCCCGGCTCATGTCCGCGACCCAGTTCGGCCAGCGCTACAACGTGGTTGACTTAGCCTATGAATTTAGCGAAGCCATTCGGGCCGAGCTAAACTTCACCACGGAAGCAGAGTATACAGATTTACTGCGACGCAACCTCGCCCAGAGCCCCTGGTATGACCCCGAGCAATTGGTCATCCCCGAAATCATCTGGGACCTGACCAGCTCCAAACTCTTAGTGATGGAATGGCTAGATGGGTCTCCCTTGCTGACCTCCGCCGCCGCCCAAGAGCAGACCGCAGCCATGGAGGAGAAGCGACAGGCGATTACGACACTGTTATTTCGGGTCTTTTTTAAGCAGTACTTTATTGACGGCTTTTTCCACGCTGATCCTCACCCTGGTAATCTGTTTTACTTACAGGATGGCCGGGTGGCGGTGTTAGATTGCGGCATGATGGGGCGGCTCGATCCCCGCACCCGAGCCAACTTGACGGAAATGGTTTTGGCGATCGCCAGCTCAGACGCCCAGCGCTGTACCCAACTGGCGCTGAAGCTAGCTGAACCGTTGCAGCCCACCGATATCTCCAAACTGGAGAGTGACTTTACTCGACTCATGGGCCGTTACTACGGCCTCAGTCTCGAAAAGGTCAACACTGCCGAGGTGTTTGGGGAATTGCTAGAGGCCGGAACGAACAATCATCTGCGCTGGCCGGCAAATATTGGCCTATTTACCAAGTCCCTGGCTAATTTAGAGGGAGCAGCACGGCAATTTAACCCCCATGTGAACCTGATTGCGGAGGTCAGACCGTTGATGCCTGACCTGTTTCGCCATCAACTGGTGGGGGATGATCTGCTTCAGAATTTACTCCGCACCGGGCTGGAGTTTCGCAACCTGTCCTTGGAGTCTCCTCGACAGTTTGGCTTCTTGCTGGATCGACTCAGCTCCGAAACCCTGACCTGGAATCTCCATCTCCAAGATCTTGACGGGTTACGTCGCAGCCTGGAGAAAGCGGCCAATCGTCGCTCGGTCAGCACGGTGGTGGGGGCGTTGATCATTGGGGCAGCGATCGTCTCTACCAGCCGCCAAACCCCCCAGGGGGCAATCATCAGCAACATTTTATTCAGTGTTGCCAGCCTCGTGGGACTCTGGCTGGTCGTCAGCATCTTGAGATCTGGGCAATCTCGGTAGCCCAACCATCGTCATGGAGCCCGGTTGGGTTGGGTACTCAAACTCAACCAACAAGGCTACGGCACTAGGCCAGCTACTGAATACCTGAGGTGGTGCTTGACCAATCTTGCCCAATCCGAATCGTTAGATCGGACTCAATATTGCCGGTAGAATCGGCAACCACCTGCCCCACCCCCAAGACAGAAGTCACCACCCCAGCACTATGGACATCCCCTCGCTGGGCAATGACCTCGGTTTGGCGCACTGTACCGGGCCAGTCAGCCACCACATAGACATTTTCAAAACCCTGCTGACGGAGAAAGCGAGCCATCTCCCTAGCCCGGTCTGGATTTTCAGAGGCATTCTGCACAGCAATTCTGAGCTGCGATACCGCCCTACTATTGCGATTCGAGAGCAGCGCCACCGTATCTAAACCAAAGAAGTCATTCATGACCTGCTGGCTGGCATCTTCGTCCAGAATCCAGTAACTGGCGTTATATTCGCCGGTCTCACTAAAGCGGCCGGGTAGCATCACCATCTGCAAGCTATCGGAATCCAGCTCTAGGGAGAAGGTTGCCAACGCCAATACTTCTTCTAGGCTGAGATTGGTATCGACATAACGCAGCATCACCCGAATAATCTGGGGCAGGCGCGGAATGTTCCGGGGGCTGGTAAGCCGCTCTCGCAGGGCCTTGAGTAACATCTGCTGGCGCTGGACCCGGCCAATATCCCCTTGGGCATCTCCCCGAAAACGGGCAAATTGCTCAGCTTGGTCACCGGTCAAGGTTTGCCAACCAGGCTGCAAGTCAATGTAAAGACCCTGGGTATGGTCGGTATAGACCATACGCTTGGGCACATAAATCTGTACCCCCCCGACGAGGTCTACTAATTCTTTGAAGGCACCGGTGCCCACCCGCACGTAGCGGTCAATGGGGACAGGACCGAGATTAGCTTGAATCGTCTCAGCGACAGACTGGGGACCGCCAACCAGGTTGGCGTGGTTAATCTTCGCCATGCCCTGCCCAGGAATCTCGACACGGGTATCGCGGGGGATAGACAAGAGACTGAGTTTGCCTGCCTCAGGGTTAATCCGGGCTAATAGGAGGGTATCGGTGCGACCGGCCAATAAATCATCGGGTTCAGACTGATCGGCAGTGCGCACCTCATCAACGCCCATCAGCACAATGTTGACGGGACGCGTCACCCGATAGCGAAAACCAGACTGCCACAGCTCTCCGAGGTTGAGGGGTTGGGATGAATCGCTACTCAACCAACCGGGCAAGGGGGTGGTGGTGGCAAGCAAGCCTCCGCCCAAGGCAGAGGCGATCGCAGTACCGGCAAAAACAATGCTCCAGGCAATGCGTTGACCCCAGCCTCGAACCGTCGCTGCTGGGGTGGGCAAGGATTCCTGGGGTTTTTCAGGGGCAACCGTTTGGACCAATTGTGACGAAGAGACTTGGCCTTTGGCTGGGTCCAGTGACGGTGTCGTCATGGGTACTCACACATCCTTAAAAAGGTTGACATCCAAACAGAGGCACCGTTTGCAACTTGAACTGGAGCAATCTACCGGCTTGTACACCGACCACCCCAGATTTTTGTAAACATAACTATCTGTTAATCAATAATCTATACATTTTCTCCATATGACAAGTGGGGAATTCCAGTTTTTGGTGCCAAAAGGTTCTTTGCCAGGATTTGAAATCGGTATATTGAGGCGAAATCAAGCCCAGACAGCCCACCATTGGGATGATACGAAGACGATAGGGAAATTGGCAGCTCTTGTCTGGTCATCCCGCACACAACTGAGCTTCAATGTCAGCCTTTCAAGATATTTACCCCCAACCCCAGTTGCAGGGTTGACGGCCCATTGACATGGCATCGCTTGCCCTGATCTGGCTGTGGACTGGCCCTGAGCGTTGTATTGAAATCTGACCAGCTTATTCACACAGATGGCCATTACAAAGGCGTCTAAAGGACCATGGAGTGCCCCACAACGAGATCAGGCGTCCGGGTCCTTCGGCTGCAACGCGATCTAGTGGTGCGCCCTAGATACCCGCACCGCCGAGAAATTCTTCAATGGCGCGATCGCTGAGACGACAGCGAGCCGTAGCGCGGCCAACCGTCACCTTAGCGTCATCCGTCACAGCCCTAGTATTGGACTCGTTCGTCACCTGGGTCTCGCTCTTCAGACCATTCACCAATTGTTCCAAGGCTTCGATCCGATCCACCAGCGCGCGAATCACTTGCGCCTCAGAGTCCGGCAACCTTCCGTGCTCTAAGGGACCGACACGCTCACCGGATCGATGCACAATTCGCCCCGGTATCCCCACCACCGTGCAATCAGAGGGCACCGCTCGCAACACCACCGATCCGGCTCCAATGCGCACATTATTGCCAATTTCGATATTGCCTAACACCTTGGCCCCAGCCCCAACCACCACGTTATCGCCGAGGGTGGGGTGACGCTTGCCACTTTCCTTACCGGTGCCCCCTAGGGTAACCCCCTGGTAAATCAGGCTGTAGTCGCCCACAATCGCCGTCTCCCCAATCACCACCCCCATACCGTGGTCAATAAAAACACCCTGACCAATAGTGGCACCAGGGTGAATTTCGATGCCCGTCAAAAAACGAGCCCCATGGGACATGAGTCGGGGAATGAAGGGCAACCCTACAGACCAAAGTCGATGCGCAAACCGATGAAAAACCAGGGCCTGTAAGCCGGGATAACAAAACAGGACTTCTAACCAACTGCGGGCCGCCGGATCCCGTTCAAAGATGATCCGGAAATCCACTTTTAGTGTTCCTAGCACTGGCCCTGCCCCTCATCGGTAGTAAAGATTTCCTCAACTATCCTAGCGTTTGGCGGGGGGCAGTAAACCACAGAAGGGCAGGGTAGATAACCCTAATCAGTAACCGTGAGGCCATAACCAATTTGGCCGCCCTGGGTGTGGGAACCCACCCAAACGTCATAGTTACCTGCGTCGAGACTAACCGTAATCGCATCGTCTGGGTTACTGCGACTAATATCTTGACCACAATAGACCGCACCGGTGCTCTGGTTACGAACCAGCAGCGTTGTATCACCGCTGCTGTCTACCGTAATGGTGGCATTGGTTGTCTGAGCGAGATTAAAACTATGGTCAGGATTCTGATCACCGTAGCCGACGCAAGGGGTGCCGGTTTGATCGCTAAGGGCCAGGTTAGAGAGGGCATAGGTCCCAACCGTAGTCCCCGAAAAGTTTGCAATTTGCGCAGCTAGGGCAGGTGCGATCCCCAATAGGGCTGCGACACTACCGATCACCAGCGACCGACGTAATGTAGTTTGTGTTTGGGCACGCATTTGAAAAACCCTCCTCGCAATTGGTGTTGAGCTGAGTCGTTTAAAGGGCGATAGCGCGATGACACTATCATCTCCGCCCAACTTGTCTTTATAGTGGCGCAAAGCGAATCCTTTCACCTCAGGGACTGGGCAACCCTATGAACTGTCCCACTGATCGCAACAAACGCCTCTAGGGCATTCCCTACTCAACGGCTAGGGATACCCGATTACCGCCAATATCCCGTAGTTGGGTCAAGAACTGGGCCACTTCCCGATAGGACAATTCCCGATCTGCCTTCAGAATCACTTTGCCTTCGGGGTGACTGGCAAAATACGCCTGAATGCGGCGGGTCAGCTGAATAAAGGTAATCGCTTCATCTTCGAGCAGAATTGCCCCGTCGCTATCTAAACCCACAATCAGGGTTTCCTCCGGGACCACTTCGGCGTCTGTTTGGGGGGTGACCCCGTCAACCGATTGGGGTAGGTTAACGCCCAGCAATTGCTGCCCGGTCAGGGTCATCGAAATGATAATAAAGAAGGTCAACACCGTCATCAACACGTCCATCATGGGGACGAGGTTGACTTCGGGCATCTGAGATTGGGGAGCACGACGACGGGAGCGCATGGGGTGATGGGGCTGAGCAGCCCTAATTTGAGGGGATAATTATTCTTCGATCGCCAGGGAGACGCGATCGCCGCCAATTGCCCGCATTTCCCCTAGAAATTGCATCACCGCTTCGTAAGGTAATTCTTGGTGAGGCAGTAGATAGGCGGTGTGGTCTTCCTGACGGCTGAGATAGACTTCCAACTGGCCCTTGAGGGCCTCTTTATCAATGGGTTGATCATTTAAGCGCACCTGACCGTTGGCATCTAGCGCAATGATAAAAGGCTGGGTGGGAATGGGTGGCGGCGGTTGATCGTCCCCCGGCTGAGCCCCCGGCAATTGCATTTCCACCAATTGCTCATTGCCTAGGGTCATGGTAACCACCACAAAAAAGGCCAAAACCCCCATCATCACCGTCAACATGGGAATCAAGTCCACCTGGGGAGGCTTAGTCTGGCGCTGCTGTCGAAATCGCATGGTGGCTAAGAGTTAATCGCGATATCGCCCGCTCGGGCTGCTGTGGCTGCAGGCGATAAGGGCTGGCTATGGTTGGGTTCTGAAGCGAGTAGCGCCGGCTCGTACCAATACTGCCGGTAAACCAGCTCTAGCTCATTACCCGCTTCTGAGAAATAGTCCATCTGCTGGGCTTGCAGGGTCACCATGATCCGAAATATCAGCAGCGCCAAAATGGCCACCACCATGCCTGCCGCCGTCGTAATCAAGGCTTCCCCAATGCCAGAGGCGGCTTGGGTGGCCTGCTCACCGGTACCACCGCCACCAATATTGAGCCCTTCAAAGGTGGCAATCAAGCCGGTAACGGTGCCGAGGAGACCGAGCAGGGGGGCGATCGCCACAATCGTCTCCAGAGTTTTGTCCCCCCGGCGCATTTTGACAAACTCTTTGTCCCCTGCATTTTCGAGCGCAAGGCGAAAAGTCTCAGGGGAAGGGTTGCGCAACTGCAAGGGCGCTAACAAAAAACGACCAATGGGTAAATTACGGGACTGACTCGCAATGGATGCCGCTTCGGTCAAATCACGGCGGGACGCATCTAGCACTGCATTCACAATGCGTCCTTCCCGCTGCATTAAACGAGCCCAAAACCAGGCCCGTTCGAAGCCCGTAGCAAGGGTCAGCACAGAACAACTCACAATCGGCACCATTACCGGGCCGCCCTTCGCCAAAAAGTCAAATACCGTGGTCATGATTGAGGTGCTATTGCGCCTATGGGCTGAATGCGAAACCTTGCGGCAGATACAGCGGATCGGTCATAGCGGTCAACACTAGGGTTAAACAGGTCATAACCTAGACTGCAATCTATGGCCCAGCATAGCGAAAGTCTTTAGCTCGATGATTAACACCGTGCCAGTTTCCGATGAAGCACAGGCTAAGCCGGGATTGCACCTAGGGGGTGATCGCCCGCTTTAACTCCGCTGTCGATAACTCACGAACGAGGCTGATGGGGCTCAGCGGCTCAACCGCCAGCTCTGCCTGAAGGTAGTCAGCGGTCAAAATAGCTTGATAGCGCTGATCTTGTTGTAAATGCCATTGAAAAAAGCCTAGGCTCAGCACCTCAAGATAGCGCTGGGCCAAGTCGGGTCGCGCCCCAATAACAGATAGCGGCACTGGAATGCTAGTGTCAGCGGTCGGATCGGCCCCGATCACTGAAAAATGTGTCGCTTGGTTGATTAACACCAAGTAGCGATCCGGGGTCTGGAGCCACGTAAAGGCGCGAATTTGCTCAGGCAGTGCTGGGGCCACCGTATCCGCGACCCCCGCTATCAGCATGACCGGAATCTGAATCGCGCCATATCCCTGGGGGGCAAATAAAGCGCTGCCAATGGGATTGATCGCTAAAACCGCCTTGACTCGGGGGTCCCGAAAATCCACCGTGGTCCCAATCTCAGATGCCTGGCATTGCAATAATAAGGATGCATTGGTGTAAATGAGCCTTGGCCCACAGTCTGCCGCCAGGGTGTTGTCCGCCCTGAGGGGGGCACCGGCCAAGGCTAGGGCGGTATAGCCACCAAAGGATTGGCCCACTAGACCCACGTTTTGAATATCTAGGCGATCGCGCCAGGGAGACTCCGTTTCGCCCCATTGCTCTAGGTGATCGAGCAACCTTGAGACATCACGGGGGCGATCGATAAATTCTTGATCCGGCACTAAGTCCTGAACCCGCCCTTCCAGCAATGCGGCAATTTGATCAGCATTACTGCCGGGATGCTCAAGCACCGCCACGGCGAACCCTCGCGCCGCTAAGTAGTTACCCAAATAACCATAGCTATGGCGGTTATCCCCCAAGCCATGGGACACCACAATCACGGGAATTTGATCTGGCAGCGAGGGTTGAGCCGCTGTCACCGCTGGCAAATACAAATCTGTGACCACCTGCCGTTCAGGTTGATCTTGACCCTGCGCGTCAACAATCTGGGCTTCGACCCAAATGTTGATTGTCCGCCGTGCGACCCCATAAGGGGACAGGGTCTGCACTAATTGATGCGCGGAAGCCAGATCGACGGTCTCAGCCTCAGCCGCAAGTGTGGCGAGGGACCGGACCAAGTTACTGGCCTGACTCGCTTGCTGAACCGTGTTTCCCACCACATCGGCGATCGCCAGGCCTTGCAGCACATCTAACCGAATCGCAGGGGTCGGAAACCGCCTCAAAAAATTCAGCGCCGTCAGTCCTTCGGGCTGATCTGCAGCAGCCAACAACAGCGCCGCCCTAATCGCCGAAAACCCTGATAAACGGGAAGGGGTTTGCACCACGTCCCCTACAATTCTGAGCAGGGCTTCCCCCTGGCGGGTGTAGAGAAACCGCGATAAGACGACAGCTTCGTTAACCTCAGCGGTATCACTGTCAAAACGAATGGGTTGGTTAAGAATGCCTCGGACCTGCTCTAACTGCCGATCCGATAAGCCTAGGAGCCTGACATAGGCTGCCAATTGCTGACTCAGCCCTTCGCCCCTGGCAAAGGCTTCAAGGTCATCGATTTGGATGGTGCGCTCAAAGAAACCGTAAGAGACAATAATTGCATCGGCACTCCAACCGGGCCGTTCCCCTCCAGCAATCACCGCAATCGAGGTTAAGGCCCCTAAAACAACCGCCTGCCCCCACTGCCGAAGCCGGGAAAAGCTTGGGCATTTCCCGGTATGGATATGGCTTTGATCGAACTGAACCATCCCGGTGCCCCCTCAGGGAATGGACCCACAAAACGATGACTAAGCGAGATCTCCCTGCTGTTTCAAAAACGCCAGCAACCCTTCACAAGCATCTAACAAGAGGTCAATGACATAACGAAACCCATCCTGTCCGCCATAGTAGGGATCGGGCACGCCCTGATCGGGGTGGTGCCGACAAAAGTCACACATTTTACGCACCTTATGGTGATGTTGCCCGGTTGGGTCAACTCGCAAAATATCTCGATAATTTTGGTCGTCCATGGCCAAAATCCAGTCAAAACGGTTGAAGTCCTCCGCCTGGAATTGGCGTGCCTGCCCCGTCAAGGTGATGCCCTGCTGCCGTGCCGCCTCAGCCATACGACGATCGGGGGGGCTGCCAATGTGATAGCTAGAGGTACCCGCTGAGTCACACTGCACCCAATCATCTACCTGCTGTTGATGGAGCAGATGGGTCATAATATTTTCGGCGGAGGGCGATCTGCAAATATTTCCGAGGCAGACAAACAGTAGCTTGGTCACGGTGGACTCCGATGGTGGCCTTAGGGTCAGCAGAGGGGAGCGACCACATCTTGGATTGACCGACCCAACGGATCAGATCTCAGGAGGCGTTACGTCGCTTCCCCTCAAGGCAATCGTTCACAGGACTAGACCTTACAAGCTGGGCAGGTTGAGCCCTCCGGTCAGGGTCTCCATCCGCTCGCGCATGGTATCTGTGGATTTTTGGTAGGCATCCTGCATGGCGGCGGTGACCAAATCCGACAAGAGTTCGGCCCCCTCATTCAGGGCATCGGGGCTGACGACGACCCGGCGAGGCTCTTGGTTTCCGCTCATGACAACGGTCACTAGGCCCCCGCCTGCCTGACCTTCAATTTCCATCTGTTCCAGTTCTTCCTGGAGTTGCTTAGCCCCCTCCTGAATTTGCTGGGCTTTTTTAAAGGCTTCGGTTAGTTCCTTCATTTTGCCGAGGCCGAAGCCAAATCCTTGTCCTTTTGTCATGGTGAAACCTAAATTTGAAACGCTGATCTGGGGGAGCTCATTTAGAGCCATTTGATTCTACAGTGGTTTGCCAGATTGCCCCTGCGGTAATACCCCCTAGGGGAAATCGATGGGGATGGGTTAACAGGGCAGGAATTCACCCAACAATCGCACTTCGGGGTGTAGCGCCAGAGCGCATTGGGTCTGGACTTGATTTTGGACATGGCGAATCAGGCGCAGTACATCCATGGCCTTTGCGCCACCGCAATTCACAATAAAGTTGGCGTGGAGGGTCGAGACCTGGGCTTGACCAATTTGATATCCCTTTAATCCCACTTGTTCGATCAAGTGCCCGGCACTATGGGGGATCGGATTACGAAAGACACTACCGCAACTGGGCCGGTTATAAGGCTGGGTATTACGCCGTTGCTCTAGTGCCTGTTGGGTATCAGCAATCACCGCTGCTGGGGCATAACCCGGTTGAAGCTGGAAGGTTGCCTGGGTCACCAAGTAGGGCTGCTTTTGCAAACTGGAAGTGCGATAAGCAAACTGCAAGTCATTGGGTGACCAAGTCATTTCGTCTCCGGCGAAACTAATCCCCTGGGCTTGCACCAAACTTTCGGCAGTACAAGCACCATGGGCACCAGCATTCATGAACACGGCCCCCCCAACCGTCCCTGGGATTCCCACGGCCCACTCGAGGCCACGCCAGCCCCGTCGAGCCGCTTTCCAGGCCAAGTTGGGTAGCGGCTCCCCGGCGGCAGCCGTCATCTGAGCCGCATCATCATCAAAGACCATTCGCCGCAGGTAGCGACTGCAAATCACTAAACCCGGTAGGCCGCGATCGCTAATCAGTAGGTTCGAGCCCGCGCCCAGCAGGGTCACCGGCAAGCCTTGGGTATGCGCCCAATCTAAGCCAGCAGAAACCTGTTCTGGGGTACGGGGCACCATAAACCACTCCGCCGCCCCCCCGACTCGGTAAGAGGTATAACCAGACAGGGGAACATGGTGCTGTACGGGACAGTCCGTACCAGGTAGGACGTCTTGTTGTCTATCTAGGGAAATTACCATAGGGCGCTCCAACGGCGTAGCCGAGTCAATGGCGGGAAATAAAGAGGCAGTCAATTATGCCTGACGGACTAAAGGAGGCTGATCTGTCACAAAAGCCGACATCACATCAGGAATAATTCGATTTAGGTTACCAGCCCCTAAGAAAAGGGCCATGTCCCCAGGTCGCAGTTGATGCACCAACTGAGCTTGAACCGCTTCTAAGGTGTGGCAATATTGAACATTCACCTGATGGTTAGCAATCTCATCGGCCAATTGCGGCCCCGAAATGCCTGATTGATTGGTTTCACCCGCACTGTAAATATCCGTCAGGATTACCTGATCTGCATCGCCAAATGCTTGGGCAAACTCCGTCAAAAAGGCAGCAGTGCGGCTATATCGATGGGGCTGAAAAACAGCAAAAATCCGCTTCACCGTCGCCGCTTCACTGCCATGGGGCTCCCGTTGGAGCCGAGCTGCGGCCAAGGTCGCTCGAATTTCGCTGGGATGGTGGGCATAGTCATCAATAAATTGCACCCCACCTTGGTGTCCTCGCAACTCAAACCGGCGTCTCGCTCCCCCAAAGGTGGCTAAGCCAGCGGCTAGACTGTCAAAGGGTTGCTTTAAATAGCGCCCAGTCGCGATCGCAGCTAGCGCATTACTGAGGTTGTGATGACCTAGGACCGATAAAGTCAGCGTACCCAAACAGGTCCCTCGCTCCCAAATTTGGGCCTGGGTACCGCTGCCCCCGTAGACAATTTGATCCGCCCAGTAGTCAGCCCCGCTATTGGCCTCCAAGCTATAGGTGATCGTCGGCTTAAGGGCTTGTCGAATCGTCGGACAGTCCGCTGAAGCCACCAAAACATCAGCCTGACGAGCAAACTGCTGAAACGTCGCCACTACCTCATCAAGGGTTTGGTAATGGTCAATGTGATCGAGTTCAATATTCGTAATTACCCCAACAGTTGGGGAGAACTTTAATAGGGAGCCATCTGACTCATCTGCTTCCGCCACAAACCAGTCGCTACCCCCTAATCGAGCGTTGCCTTGCCAAGCAGCAACTTCACCACCAATGACAACGGTCGGATCTAACCCCGCCTTGAGCAGGGCAACGCTCACCATACTGCTGGTTGTCGTTTTGCCGTGGGTACCCGCAACAGCAATGCTGTGGTATTGGGTCATGAGTCCTGCCAAAACATCTGAACGATGCAATATCGGACAACCTAATTGCTGGGCAGCTCGGTATTCAGGGTTGCTTTCATTAATTGCAGTGGAACAAACAACCTGAGGAAGCGGGTCATTAGCATTCAGCGCTGAATCCGCGTCATGTGATCCAAAAAACGCTAAATTCTCAGCCGCTTGACTCCAAAAGATGTGAGCACCTGCCTCCTGTAAACGCTGGGTGATGTGGCTTAAACATAGGTCGGACCCAGAAACGGGAATGCCCCGTCGAGTCAAAATATAGGCCAAGGCTGACATGCCGATACCGCCGATGCCGACGAAATGGAACGGTTTACCACCGAAATCGATGGATTTGGGCATATTGTCACTCCTCGACTACCACACCACACCAAATATCAGGCGTATCATACCAGGAATTTCCAGGAAGACCTAAACAGCCCTTGGGGAGCAGATTTCGGCTTTTTCCACCCAGTTATCCTGGCACCCCTGACTCAAGGTGCCAACAACACTACCTAAGCTTCCAATGAAGAATGCACTATCCCGGAAAGTTTGGGTGACCCACCTATCAACCGCGATACAAGGTCAGAGTGACTAGGG